>CATKZK010000065.1 GCA_949841325.1 uncultured Bacilli bacterium | reverse complement strand
TCATCAGTTGACGCATAACCAGTAATGTAATTTGAGTTGTTATTGATTCTTACTTCATCATTGATTCCATACTTTGAATGACTTAGATATGCTACTGCTCCCCATTCTGTATTCTTCATCATATGACTATCTAAATCTCTTTTGTAGTCATAACTTGTCTTAAAAACGTAGCTACATTCACGTTTCTCTATGAAGGTACATTGGTTTTTACAATAATGCCATTGTCATTTCCTGTTTCAAAATTTCCTACCCATAAGCCAGTTACATCAAAGTTTTGGAAGGCTGGATGTGTCATCCATTTTCCTACTTCACAGGTACCTGATTCTCCTGCTACTTTTGGAGATACACAGGAACTTTCTGTATCAGTCGTTTCATCTTTCGTAAATTCTATTTCAATTGTCTTTGCGATTGATTGACTTGGTTTACTTGTTCCCAAAGTAGGATTCTATATCTTCCTCTAGTATGGTATCTCCTATTTTATATTCTTCACTTGGTTCATTCACAAGAATAACTGCATTTGCCCATTTCTTTTCTTCATAACTATACCACTTGGTATGTGTATCTGCATAGGTTACACTTCCATTATCAGCTATTGTTACTGGAATAAGCTCTTCTTTTAATACTGGATCTGTTCCATGTAATATATTTTCTTTATACACGTTTTCTCTTCTTATAGTATCATCCCCTAAAGATGTTCTCTCAACAGCATTTACTGTAATCGTGATTTCTATTGGAAACTGTATCTCTTCTGTTACTCCTTTGATCACTTAGTTCATATACTTCGTCGATTTCTTTTAAATTTGCTTCAAATGTAATATGGGTTTTATCTTGAATCAAAGTATTATTTTCTACTCCATTTTCAAAGACTCTCGAAAAGTACACATCAAAGTCTTGTGTATTACTTGCTACATTTATATTTCCATTTATAAATAAGGTCGTACTTACGGCTGCAAATCCGATTGACATTAAGATTATAGCTACATACATTAAAAAGCTTCTTCTTTTCATATAATCACCTATTTACTTCATCTTACTTCAATTCTTGTTTTACATAAAGTCTTTCGACAAAGTTTTTCCTTATTTTTATTATAGAAGAAAAGAGACTTACCTACAATTAAGATAAGTCCCTTTTTACAATACATTTAACATAACTATTTGGTTATATTTGTTTCTACATAACTTTTTGCATGAAGATAGGAAAACAGAAGAAATACACATAAGAGGAATGCTCCGCAACTTAACAAAATGATGGGAATTGGGATAGGTTCTGTCTTTTCCATTTCTACCAAAACATCATATTTTTCTTCACTATTGTATTCTTTCATAATGGCATCTTTAATATCGTTTTCTAAATCAGTTCCAAAGCCAGAAAAAGATTCTCTTCCAATGACAATCAAAGGCACTGCTTCTTTCTTTCCCACAAACTTTGCCACTTTTTTTAATAAGTTTGCATTCTTTTCATCATACCAAGTTTCAAATGAAACAACTTTAAAATAACTTCCATATTCAGAAACAATGGAACCTAAATATTCTGCAAAATCATAGCAGTGATTACAACCATGTCCTCTAAATAAATAGATAGTCACTTGTTCATCCGTTTCTTTATATTGAGATAAGTCAGCCTCAATTTCTTCATCTTTTAAAAGCCCTTCTAGATTCATCGCTTGAAATGGCTCATCATCCTCAGCGAATACTGTTACTGGTATTAGAAAAAGAAAAATAAATAAACTTATCATCATGATTTTCTTCATAACGTTCACCCTCTTTGTTTATTTTAACACAAAGCGCAAAATAAAAAAATAGTTTTAAGAGATATTAATTAAAAAGTCAAGTGCAACAAAAGAATAATTTAAATACAATTCACGTTGTCTTGTAATTTATAAAACTTATTAATAATAGATTTATCGTCAAACTCTTCTAGTAAAGCTTCTAGAGGAGTTTTATAATTTAAGATTTTTCTAGGATAATTGTTCATCCAAGAGGCGATTTCGTTAAGTTGAGAATCAGAAACATTTTCAATTAAGGTACCTTTAGGGATAAAATAACGAATCATACTGTTGTGCTTTTCATTCGTACCTTTTTCACCGGAACAATAAGGATGACAAAAATAGATTTTAGTTTTAGAGTTAGAAATAATACTAAGAAAATCAGAGAATTCAGAACCATTGT
>CATKZK010000064.1 GCA_949841325.1 uncultured Bacilli bacterium | reverse complement strand
AATAAAAGAAGTAGTAGATGCATGGTACAAGACGAACATAGCAGATAAAGGCTATGGAAGTGCAGTATCGGACACATTATTTTGTAACGATAGATCTGCGCCTGGAATAGCAATAACGGATGCAGACTGGGACACGGGATTAGGATACGGAACACAGTATACAGCATATGGAGCTTATGCAAGAATGCGACTGTTTAGAGGCGATTCAGGAGTAACTCCAACATTCAAATGTCCTCAAAAAAATGATGCGTTTACAGTGGATGATACGAATACAGGAAACGGAGCATTGACATATCCAGTAGGACTGATAACATTAGATGAGATAGTGATAGCTGGATCAGGAAAATTTGGAACGGGTAGTACAAATTATTATTTAAATCGAGGAGAAAACTATAAGGACTGGTTATTCTCACCCTATGGTTTCTATAGCGGCAATTCTTATGAATTTATACATACATCCGGTTTCTTTGCTTATACGTATGTCGGAAATGCTGGTGCTGTCACACCTGTTATAAATCTGAGTGCAAGTTACGTGAAAACCTTGAGAGGTTCGGGTACTATGACTGATCCTTATCAAGTCGCATAAATAAGACCAAAAAATAAAGAGTATTACTAAAAGTCTTAAAAGGCTTTTCTTTTTTGGTTACAGTTCAGTCAAAGAACAGAAAAATAGGTAACCCTTCTGGAATACCTTAAATGATAATTGGATTGTGATTCAAAGCCAAGATTAATGCTTGTAAAACATTAACTTGGTTTTTCTTATAAGTGCTAATACAACTCCTAATTTTTGAATAAAATTCTGCACCATTAAGACTTCTAAACTTACCGATTTTCTGTTTAATTTTAGTTGGCCTTTGAGCAGTCTCAGCATCGTTGTTAGTTGAAGGAACTTTAAAATCCTTCAGAAAGTATAAGATTTCATCCTTATCACCTTTGTTATTTTTATTAGTACCAGTATTATCATACTTCATTCTAGTCCATAAACATAACTCATCATCAAATAAATAGTTGTTAGTATCTTCTCTCAACTCTTTTTCCCATTTATCAATTATGATTTCATATTCTCTTATCATACTTTTATATTCGTCTTGAGAAAAGGAAGAGTAACCTTGTTTTATTTTTTGATTTCTAAGTTCGTTATACTTACTTAAAAACTCTTTCATTTTTTTTGGAGCTTTATGCTTAATTTCCTTATAGTAAGGTACTAAATATCTGAGTATATGTGAAATACATTGTGATCGTCTTATGCCAAATGGGTTATAAAGATTCGTTCCATCTTTTACTATAATGCCTTGATACAATGGCAAAAAACCTATTTCTTTTAAGGCCTCTTGTGATTTATGTTTGTGTACCCATAGTCTCGTATATGTTTTGTTACAAGCACATAAAATATTGTGACCTTCGCCATCTATCTTAATTTGAGATTCATCATGGTTGAGGTAATAGGAGTTTCTTAAACTTTCCTCAATTTTAGCTATTTCACTTTCTAAACAATTAGACATCTCTTCGTTCCAAAGAGCTAGTGTTCCTTTTGATATAGTCATTCCACCATTTGTTATATCATTTATAAATCTAGTAACACCATCTGTCGAATTATATAGATGATTCATCAAATCAACACTTATTGCCTTTATAGTATTACCATATTTAACTTTTTGATTATGATATTCTGGTATGTTATATCTTCCTAACTCATCAGGGTAGTATCTATATCTTTTTAAAGTCTTAGTTATTTTAATGTCAATTACTACTTTTTCGATGTATCTTTTGTTTTTATTTTTCTCGGTTTTATTTATTTCAATAATTTCTTCTTCAATATCTCCAGATTCGATAAACTTTGTTAATTTATTAGTTAAGGAGTGAGCTTTATGGCCTTTTTGTCCTCCTTGGTTTTTATCTGATTTTTCTCTTCTATTTACTATTACTTTCTTATAACCATTTGTACTTGAAGGCTTACTTGAATTAGAACTATCTCTGTCGTTTTTAGATTTTAGTCTAAGAATCTCTTGATCTTTCTTTTCTATAAGACTCTTTAATGAATTTATTGTTCCGGCCATTTGTTTGATAGTTTTATTAAGATTGCCCGTTTCTTTTTTATATTCTATTTTTAATTGCTTTATTTCATTTTTATGGTCTTTTCGTATATTACTGAGTTCTTCCATGAGAGTGTCTAATCTTATACAAACTTTTTCATAATCTTCGTATAATTTATTACTGTAATTTGATTTGGCTCCCATTAGGTTCACTTCCTATCTTCTTCATTGTCTCACATATTAAAAAGAATTCAAGTGTTTTACTTGAATTTGTGGATAACTTTTTCCTATTCACAGCTTTTCAACAGTTTCTTTGACTGAACTGTAACTAATTTTGAGTTTTATTTC
>CATKZK010000063.1 GCA_949841325.1 uncultured Bacilli bacterium | reverse complement strand
GAGAAACGTGAATGTAGCAACGTTTTTTAAGACAAGTTATAACTACAAAAGAGAGTTAGATTCTCATATGATGAAGAATACAGAGTGGGGAGCAGTAGCATATCTAAGTCACTCAAAGTATGGAATCAATGATGAAGTAAGAATCAATAACAACTCAAATTACATTACTGGTTATGCGTCAACTGATGAAGCAGATCAAAGTAGTTATCCAGGAACAAGCGGAACAGCATCAACTGTAACATTACCTTATAATACAGAAACAGGATATAAAGCAACAACCACTGGAAATATCACAGGAATCTATGATATGTCAGGTGGAGGATGGGAAGCGATGGCTGCAGTTATGAAAAATACGTTAGGAGCTAGTGGACTTACCAATACAGATTTAACAAACTATTCCATTTATTTTGATATTTACCCAAGTAATAGTAATCTAGATTCGTATAACTATCGAATATTAGGAGATGCAACTGGAGAGATGGGACCTTTTTACTATTACAAAGATAAGGATAATACGCAAAGACGCCATAACAATTGGTATGATGATCTTGCCAATTTTTTGAATTATGGTAATAATCATTTAATTCCGTGGTTTAGTCGAGGTGGTGCTTATAATTTTGGAAATCTAACTGGACAATTCTTTTGTGGAGTTACTGGAGGATCATCAAATCATGGAAGTACTCGTCTTGTTTTGGCAGTGAAATAAATAGTATTTTAAAGGGAAAATAAGAGATTATCTTTACATTTATAGGACACATTTTGTTGTCTTTTTTTTTGATTTATGGTACATTTTTAAAAGGTGATAGGTATGGCAACTGCGAAACAATATGATGCAGATTCAATTAAGATATTAGAGGGTTTAGAAGCGGTTCGCAAAAGACCTGGTATGTACATTGGATCGACAGATAAAAGAGGTCTTCATCATTTAGCATGGGAAATTATAGATAACTGTATTGATGAGATTATTAACGGTTATGGAGATACCATTAAAATTCGTTTAAACGAAGATGGTTCTTTAATGGTTGCTGATAATGGTCGTGGAGTTCCTATTGGAAAACATGCATCAGGGAAGTCAGCTCCTGAAGTTATTTATACTGTATTGCATGCAGGAGGTAAATTTGAAGAGGGTAATTATAAAGTGTCTGGTGGTTTGCATGGCGTAGGAGCGAGTGTTGTAAATGCCTTATCGGAATGGATGGATGTCACTATTTATAGAGACGGAAAAATTTCTAATATTCGTTTTAAAAATGGTGGAGAAGTCGCAAGTCCATTAAAACAAATAGGCGAGTCAAAAAAGACGGGAACTTGTGTTACTTTTAAACCTAACTATGAAATCTTTAAAAATTGTCAGTTTTCTTTTTCAACGTTATGTGAAAGAATGCAAGAGAGTGCCTTTTTAATTAATAAATTAACGGTTGAATTAGAACAAGCATCAGAAAATAAAAAGAATGTGTATCATTATGATAATGGAATTATCTCTTTTGTCGAATATATAAATGAAGAAAAGAAAACGTTACATGAAGTTGTTCCTATTCATGGAGTTAAAAATGGAATTGAAGTAGACATTGCTTTACAATATACAGATACCTATAATGAGTCTATTCTATCTTTTGTCAATAATGTTAAGACAACGGATGGAGGATCACATGAAGTTGGTTTTAAAACAGGACTTACCAAAGTGTTCAATGATTATGCTAGAAATAATGGTATATTAAAAGTGAAAGATACAAATTTTGATGGTAGTGATGTTCGTGAGGGATTAACTGCGGTCATTAATTTAAAAATACCAGAGAAAATCTTACAGTTTGAGGGACAGACAAAAGGAAAATTAGGTACACCTGAGGCAAGACCAGTAGTGGAAGCTGTTGTCTATGATACCTTAAAATTTTACTTAGAAGAGAATCGAGAATACGCTCTTGCCATTGTGGAAAAAATGGGAAAAAGTAAGTTTGCCCGTGAAGCAGCAAGAAAAGCAAGAGAAGAAGCAAGAAAAGGAAAATCAAAAAAAGAAGCACGTAGTTTATCAGACAAACTAACGCCTCCTCAATATCGAAATCCGAAGATTAATGAACTCTTCATTGTAGAAGGAAATTCTGCTGGTGGTACAGCTAAGAGTAGTCGAGATCGCAAGTTTCAAGGAGTGCTTCCTCTACGTGGAAAGATTTTGAATACAGAAAAAGCAACCTTACAAGACGCTTTCAAAAATGAAGAGATTAATACAATGATTCATTGCATTGGAGCAGGTGTAGGAGCTGAATTTGATGTGAAAGATATCAATTATGATAAAGTCATCATCATGACAGATGCCGATGTTGATGGAGCTCATATTCAATGTTTGCTTTTAACTTTCTTCTATCGCTTTATGAGACCTTTAATTGAAGAAGGACACTTGTATATTGCCATGCCTCCTTTATTTAAAGTAGAAGAGGGAAAGAGTATTAATTATTTCTATACCGATGAAGATTATAAAGAATTTATGAAAACGAAAGATTCTAGTAAATGTCGTGTTCAACGATATAAAGGACTAGGAGAGATGAATCCAGAACCTTTAAGAGTTACAACGATGGCTCCTGAAACGAGAAACTTAATCAAAGTATCTATTACAGATGCTGCTTTGGCAGAGAAAAGAGTCTCTATTTTAATGGGAGATAGTGTAGAACCAAGAAAAGAATGGATTAATGAGAATGTTGTATTCTCTTTAGAAGATGACTTTAAAATATAAAGTCTCTTTTTCTTTACATAAAAGTGTATAATTTAGATAAAATATTCTTGACTTTTTCTTTTAGTAGTGCAAAAATGGTACAATCAAACTAGAGAGTAGAGGAATTTTTCTTTGCTATTTAGGAGGTATGAAGAATGAAGAAAAGAAAAATGATAATGTTTATATCAATACTATTTATGGCAATAG
>CATKZK010000062.1 GCA_949841325.1 uncultured Bacilli bacterium | reverse complement strand
AAATACTTTATGCTCAATGATGCCAAAATCAATGGTATAAATCTTTTCAATACTTATCTATTAACTTACAATCAAACTGAAAAGAATTCTCAATGCGATGAACGTGTTTGTAATACTCCGCTTCTCAAAAAAAGAGAAGAACTACCTATTAAAATGTAACCTATAAAGTGGACTATAAAAAAAGAGAGCCCTACTTTATAGGTTTTTATTATGTCATGATGTATAATATAAGAAAGTTGGTGAAAAAAGTGACAAAAGTATTATTTACAGATATGCAAGTAAAAAAATTGAGCAAAAATAAATGGATAAAAAATGTTACTAATAAGGGAATAACTTATACTGACGAATTTAAAATAAAACTAGTAAAAGAAACTAAGGATTATAAAAAGTTTCCAAGAGATATTTTTAAAGAATGTGGTATAGATCCTGACATTGTAGGAAAAATTCGTATTGAAAAATCTGCTTATAGATGGAGAAATCAATATAAAAATACAGGAGAATTAAAAGACACAAGAAAAGGTTCTTCTGGAAGAACTTTAGAACGTGAATTATCATATAAAGAAAAATTAGAACGTGCTGAAGCTAAAATAAAATTACTTGAAGCAGAAAACGAATTATTAAAAAAAAACGAAATGATAGAAATGGGACTTTTAACCGATATCAAATCAATATCAAGTTTGAAGTAATTAAGTATGTTATAGATAAGTATAAATTAAGAAATATGACTTCATATTTATGTGCTTGTATAGGAGTATCGAAATCCGGTTATTATAACTATTTAAGTAACGAAAATAGAAGAATGAAAAGAGATAGAAAAGACAGAGAAGATTTTGAATGGATACTAAAGGCTTACAAATTTAAAAAACGTAAAAAAGGATCAAGACAAATAAAAATGGTTTTAGATAATGAATTTGGTATTCATTTTAATCTTAAAAAGATAAGAAGATTAATGAGAAAATTTGGACTAAAATGTCCAATTAGACAAGCTAATCCTTATCGCAGAATGATGAAAGCAACTAAAGAACATACAACTTGTGAGAATATTGTAAATAGAGTTTTTAAAACAGGAATACCTTATAATATTTTATTAACTGATATTACTTATCTATTTTATGGTAACAAGAAAAAATGTTATTTATCTACAATTAAAGATGCCGAAACAAATGAAATTATAGCTTATTATATTAGTGAAAATATGACATTAGATATTTCATTAGAAACTGTTAAACAACTCCATAGAAAAAGAAAAATTGTTCTATCAGAAACAGTTAAATTACATTCTGATCAGGGAGTCCATTATACAAGTCCAAAATTTCATGAATTATTAAAAAAATATAATATTCAACAATCCATGTCTAGAAGAGGTAATTGTTGGGATAATTCACCTCAAGAATCATATTTTGGACATATGAAAGATGAATTAAATTTAGATACTTGTTTTACTTTTAGAGATGTATGTAATGAAATAAAAGATGGCTATGTCAAGAAAAATGTGTAAGTTGTCTAAATAATATATAAAAAATTAACAAAGAGCGACTGTTTTGTTAAACGTAGAAACTCGCAATTTGCTCTTTCGGTCAAGGCCAGAGCAGCTGTTCCATTTTAGCCTTGATGGAAAGAGCCAAATTGTGATAAACTGGCAAACAAAACAGATGTTTAAATATATTTACGAATTCTCTCTTTAAAATCCGGATGAGCATCTAGTTGATTTCTAACCATTGCCCAGTTTTGAATAGATGAATCATTCCATTTTTTGTTAAGTTCACAAACTCGTAGATACAACAATTTAAGGAGTGCATTTTCATTAGGGAATGCTCCTTTTTTTGTGACTTTTCTGAATGAAGAATTGATTGATTCTATGGCATTCGTCGTGTACATAACCTTTCGAATATCACTAGGATAGTTAAATAACTGTTCTACGTGTTTGAAATTGCGTTCCCAAACATCGACTGCTCCTGGATATTTACTCCAGTTATTTTTGAACTTTTCAAATTCATGTATGGATGTTTTTAAGTTTGAAGCACCATATACTTTCTTCAAATTTGCCGTAAAATTCTTATAGTCTTTGCTTGGTACATACTTAAGAGAGTTTCTGATCAAGTGCACAATGCATCTTTGTACTACTACTCCTTTAAATATTTCCTTGGCTCCATCTTCTAGACCACTTACTCCATCCATGGAAATGAAGAATATGTCTTCGACTCCTCTTTGCTTTATTTCATCGAATATCTGCATCCACGTATGTTTAGATTCTGATTCATTGAGCCATAATCCTAAAATATCTTTTCGACCATTTATATCGTATCCTAGAATCGTATATACAGCAGTTTCTTTTACTTCATATTCATGTCTTACTGTTACATACATACAATCTACGAATACGAATGGATAACATTTCTTTAATGGTCTGCCTTGCCATTCTGCAAGTTCTTCAAGTACACAGTCTGTAATTTGAGATATCATTTCATGTGATACTTTGAAACCATATATATCTTCAATCGTATCAGAAATATCTCTTTGACTCATTCCTTTGGCATACATGCTTATTACTTTTCGATCTATATCTGAAATGTCTTTAGTTCGTTTAGGTATTATTTGGGGTTCGAATGAGCCATCTCTGTCTCTTGGAACTTTGATGTTCATTTCACCCATGCTTGTCTTAACATCCTTTTCTATGTATCCGTTTCGACGATTGTCAGTTTCTTTCTTTTCCTTGGAGTTATTTTCATATCCCAAATGATTGTTCATCTCACCTTGGAGCATGGCTTCAAACATTGGTCCAAATATTTCCTTTAGTGCATTCTGGACATCTTCTGCCGTCTCTGGTTGATATGCTTCTAAAATTGCATTTACTAATTCTTTCTTTTTTCCATTTTTACTTCTCATTTTTCTTCCTCTTACTTTCTATTTTAACACATTTTAAA
The DNA here is from genome assembly GCA_949841325.1 of uncultured Bacilli bacterium. Taxonomy (GTDB): domain Bacteria; phylum Bacillota_I; class Bacilli_A; order RF39; family UBA660; genus CAG-582. The sequence goes on along the minus strand of CATKZK010000062.1, from coordinate 121 downwards.
AGTGCGTAGTTTTTTCAACTTACACACTTTATTTTACACTCTCGCAGAATTTTATTCAAAAATTAGGAGTTGTATTAGCACTTATAAGAAAAACCAAGTTAATGTTTTACAAGCATTAATC
>CATKZK010000061.1 GCA_949841325.1 uncultured Bacilli bacterium | reverse complement strand
GAGAAACGTGAATGTAGCAACGTTTTTTAAGACAAGTTATAACTACAAAAGAGAGTTAGATTCTCATATGATGAAGAATACAGAGTGGGGAGCAGTAGCTTATCTATCACACTCAAAGTATGGAATCAATGGAAACATAAGAATTAATAATAACTCGAATTTTTTGACTGGATATGCTGCTGCTGGAACAAATCAAAGTAGCTATCCAGGAACAAGTGGAACAACAGATGATATTACCAAAACTTATAATACTAAAACAGGATACAAAGCATCAAGCACTGGAAATATCACAGGTGTCTATGACATGTCAGGTGGAGCAGAAGAGATTATGGCAGCTTATAGTGGAGTAGGAAAAAGTGGGTTAACATTAGAAGAGTTAGAACAATACCAAAATTATTTTGATCTATATCCTGCTCAGAGTGCTCTTACAGCTTCTTATGGCTCATGGAATTTGAGAATTCTAGGAGACGCAACTGGAGAGATGGGACCCTTTTATCGATATTCTTCTGGCTGGCATCAAAATTGGTATGATGTTTCTTCCGACTTTGTCAGTTCCGATTTTCCTTGGTTTATTCGGGGTGCTACTTATCTTAGTGGATTATCTGGACAATTTTCTTTTCATAGACATGCAGGAGAATCTTATCAATATACTACTTCTCGACTCATTCTAACCGTAAAATAAAAATAAGACAGTATTTTTGTGGTGTAAAATAAAGAGAAGTCTCTTACATAAAAAGATAGGCGAAAGTCTATTTTTTTGATATAATAGCGATGAGGTGAAAGAATAAATGAAAATATTAACAGTAAATGCAGGAAGTTCATCGCTTAAGTTTAATTGTATTGAATTACCTGAACAAAAAGAATTAATTAGTGGTTACTTTGAAAGAATAGGATCAAAAGAGAGCTTCTATTCTATCAAAATAAATGGTGAAAAAATAAAAAGAGAAGCAGAATTAAACAATCATATGGACGCCGTTGATTGTCTTAATAAAGAATTAATTGAAAATAATATTGTTGCATCTCTAGATGAAATTGATGGAGTTGGACATCGCTTAGTGCATGGTGGAGACGAATTTAATAAAAGCGTACTTATCACAGATGAGGTGTTGAGTGCTTGTAAGCAATTTGACGATTTAGCGCCTTTACATAATCCACCAATGCTAGCTTGTGTAGATGCGTTTAGAAAAGCTTTACCAAATACGCCTATGGCAGCAGTATTTGATACCGCATTTCATCAGACGATGAAAGAAACGGAATTTATCTATCCAGTTCCTTACGAATGGTATACAAAATATGGAGTAAGAAAATATGGCTTCCACGGAACATCACATCGCTTTATCAATAAAACAATTTCAGAAGTTATGGGAAGAAACGATTTAAAAGTTATCTCTTGTCATTTGGGAAGTGGTGCTAGTATTTGTGCCATTGATGCTGGAAAAAGCGTTGATACGACAATGGGATTTTCACCACTTGCGGGACTTATGATGGGAACTCGTTCAGGAGATATGGATGCTTCTATTATTCCATTTATTATGAATAAAGAGAATAAGACTTGTGATGAAGTGATGAATGAATTGAATAAAAAAAGTGGATTCCTTGGTGTTTCAGGTACGGGAAGTGATTCACGTGATATAGAAGATGGAATTGCTGCAGGAAATGAAAGATGTGTTCTTGCACAGAATATTTTCTGCCAAAGAGTGGCAAACTATATTGCAATGTATAATAATCTTTTAAATGGAGCAGATGTCATCGTATTTACTGCAGGAATAGGGGAAAACAGTATTGATTCTCGCGTAGAAATCGGTGAGAAAATTGCTTCATTGGGTGTTAAAATTGATACTGCAGTCAATGATTTTAGAGGAAAATTAAAGAAAATATCAACAGAAGATTCAAAAATTCCAGTTTATGTAGTTCCAACAAATGAAGAGTTAATGATTGCTTTAGATACATATGAATTGATTAATGAATAATATAGAAAGGTTTGGTTCATGTGAATTCGATAGAAAAACAAATCGGGAAAAAGATAAAAGAATATGATTGTATCGTCATCGCAAGACACATTGGACCAGATCCTGATGCTGTATGTTCTACTATTGCTTTACGAGATTTGATTAAATTAAATTATCCCAATAAAGAAGTGTATGCTGTGGGATTAACTGTTTCGAGATTTAAATTTATGGGGAATTTAGATAAAGTAGAGGAATCTAAATTAAAAGATGCTTTACTTATTATTACAGATGTTCCAAGATTTGATCGAGTAGACGGTGCATCAAAAGAGCATTTTCAATATACCATTAAAATTGATCATCATCCATGTGATGAGAAAGTTTGTGATTTGGAATATGTAGATGAGGCTGCTTCAAGTGCTTGTCAGCTCATAGCTAATATTGCTTTTAAGAATAAGTTAAAATTAAATCGGGAAATAGCGTCTGTTCTCTATACAGGAATAGTGGCTGATTCAGAAAGATTTTTACTTTCTTATACGAGTGAGGAAACTTTGCATATAGCAGCGAAGTTGCTAGGTGATTATAAACTTGATTTAACGACAATTTATGAAAATCTATACAATCGAGATTTTAATGAACGAAAGTTTGAAGCTTATATTATCAATCATCTGACCATTACAGAAAATGGATTTGGCTATATCAAAATAAATGAAGACATCATAAAAGAGTATCATGTGGATTCTGCTACAGCTTCTAATATGGTGAATGGTCTTAATTTTATAAAAGAACTGAAAGTATGGGCTTTTTCCTCTTTTGATGAAAAGAATAAGCTTTATAAGATTAATATTCGCAGTCGAGGAATTGTGATTAATGATGTTGCTGAACAGTTTAATGGTGGAGGTCATAAGTTCGCATCAGGTGCAAGAATTAAAGAAGAAGAGCAAGTAGATGCACTTTTTCAAGCTCTTGATGCAAGATGTAAAGAAGAAAATGAGCAAAAGTTGTCTTAAAAGACGACTTTTTAATTGATACAAAATCATTGAATGTTTTAATCGTTATCTTTTAAATAGTGGTGTAAAATAATGTAAAAACAAAACTCATCTGTTGTAAGATGAGTTTCTTTCTTTTATAATGAAAATAAGGAAAAACTTTGTCGAAAGACTTTATGTAAAACATGATTTGAAGTAAGATAAAGTAAATAGGTGATTATATGAAAAGAAAGAATA
>CATKZK010000060.1 GCA_949841325.1 uncultured Bacilli bacterium | reverse complement strand
ACACTTCCCAACAACTTAATATAATAGCATAAAAACTTCAATTTGCCTATATTAATTTTCATAGTTTTATGATATTCTATAATTAATGAAAAATAGGAATAAAGGGTGAATTTTATGTTTGGAAAAATAATAGGCTTTGAAAACAGTCTTATTTATGTAGAAAACTTGAAAGGAATATCCGATACAAATTATATCGGCTATCATGTCGTATTTGAAGAACCAAATCACAAGATTGTTGGAGAGATTGAAAGTATTGATAAAGAAAAGATTACGATTTTACTTGTTGGAGAGATTATTAATGGACGCTTTTCTAATGGTGTTTTAAAGAAGCCAAGTGTAGCAACTGTACCACGTATCATTTATAAAAATGAACTAGAAGCGATTTTAGGACGCCAAAACTATTTAGAAAAGGCCAATCTTTTATTTGGAACCTCTCCTATTTACAAAGATTATGTTATTACATCTGACTTAAATCAATTTTTAGCAAATCATTTCGCTATTCTTGGAAACACAGGTGCTGGTAAATCTTGTGGTGTTACTCGAATCTTGCAAAATATCTTTTTCACGGCAAAAGAGCAAGTTCCTAAAAATGCTCATATCTGTCTATTTGATGCCTATGGAGAATATTTCCATGCCTTTGATGACATGAACACAATAGAAGGCTTACACTTTAAAAAATACACAACTCAATTGGAATTTGCATCTGCTCCTCTTCTTAGAATTCCAGCTTATTTTCTAGAAGTAGATGATTTAGCCATTCTTTTAAATGCAAATGATCCCACTCAATTGCCTGTACTATCAAAGGCATTAAGTTTAGTCAAAATATTTAAATCAGAGGATCCACGTGCAGAGGACTATAAAAATGATATCATTGCAAAATCTATTCTCGATATTCTATCAAGTGGAAAATCATCCAATCAGATAAGAGATCAAATTATTTCTGTACTTTCTTCTTATCATACAGATACATTAAGTCTAGATAGTATCGTTAGTCTGCCAGGATATAATCGTACCCTAAGACAGTGTTTAAATATCGACGATCAAGGAAAAATCAATGCAATGAATCTTGTTGTTGATTTCTTTCAAAAGTTTGTAAATGTCGACTTAGAAAATATCGAACTTGAAGGAAATACGACCTATACCCTAAGTGATTTATATTTTGCTTTGGAATTTGCACTAGTTAATGAAGGTTCCTTTACTTCTGAAACTGTTTTTGATCGCAATAACATTTTAAAATCAAGACTTCAGTCTATTATCAATTCTGATCAAGTACACTATTTTGAATTTGATGAATACATTTCCAAAAGTGACTTTATTCACCAATTCTTCACAGCTGTTGATGTAAATGAAACAGCTCAACTTGTGGATATTGATATGTCTTATATCGAAGATCGTTTTGCTAAATCTTTAACAAAGATCTTCTCAAAATTATTTTTCACTTATACGACAAGCTTAGAGAATCGTGGTAGTTATTCCATCCATATTATCCTAGAAGAAGCACATCGTTATGTACAAAACGATCGTGACTTAGATATCATTGGTTACAATATTTTTGACCGTATTACAAAAGAAGGGCGTAAATATGGAACAATTCTAGGTTTTATTACCCAAAGACCTAATGAACTTTCAAAAACAGCGTTATCTCAATGCTCTAATTTTGTAGTTTTCCGTCTTTTCTATCCCGATGATTTAGAAATTGTAAAAGGAATTTCTTCAAATGTTACTTCTGAAACAATTGAAAAGATTAAAACATTACGACCAGGAATGGGACTTGTATTTGGTACAGCATTCAGTTTACCTTTACTCGTTAATTTCCCACTTCCAAGTCCACTTCCAGTTTCTACAAGCTTAAAAATAGACGATGTTTGGTATGAATAACATCGTCTTTTTTTATTCAATTATTTCATGTTTTTTATCATTTTTATATTGAGAAATAATATTTTCTCTTATTTGGTTGAGAGATTCTCCAACTCCTGTCTGCAGTGTTATTTTTATCATCCTTACTTCATCATTTGCTGCATATTGGTAATACGTATTTGCTGCATATTTTTCTTTGGCCTCGGTATATTCTTTTTCATTTTTATAAAAAAGGTAGTCATAGAGAGTAAATGATTTTTCCTCTATTTCATAGACATAATATTCACTTCCCTTTTCATCTTTTATAACGACACGATTCTCTGTTGTTTTTCCCACGGTATTTTGAATAATATCTTGCCTCTTATTTTCTATTGTAACCTCTTTTGTTTTACACCCTACACATATAAAGAGTATAAATAGAGTAATGACGATCTTCTTTTTCATATAGGTCCTTCTTTCTATCTAGTAACTGTGTTATAATTATAGCATAGGAATGTGATTTTATGATAAAGAAACTAGTAAAAAATAATAGCCCTTACTTTTTAGGACTTACTTTCATAGAATGTCTTATTAGTATTGTGTGTACAATAGCGTTTGTTTATTCTGACACTTTAAGTTATGCTGATTCTGCCATTTTTGAAACGCTTGGTTTAGAAAAACTACTTGAAAATATTTATTCCTCTACTTGGTGGTCTTTAATCTTATTATTATTTGCTTTTATCGCGATTTTAAATATATCATCCCTTTACTTAAAAAAAAGAGACTATGCTTTTATTAGCATATTATTATGGGGGGAACTCTTTATTTTAGCTATTAATCTAAATAGACCCCTTATGGATAATCTCACAATAGGCGCTTTATTTATTCCTATTCTCATTATCAACATCATTGCTTATAAAGACCAAATAAAAAAGTTCAAATCCTAAATTGAACTTTTTTATTTAGCTATAAAATTTGTTATTAAAATAGCATTTTCATCTATTTTCGCACTGGAAGCATCTAGCCAAATACGCGTTTTATATTGAATTTCAGAATAAGCATCCAAACCAATTTCCTTTAAAACAAAATACCAATTTTCATCATCTTCTCGTTTTTTTAATTCTTTCATAGAGTAGACTTCTTTATCTAGTGCCACTTGAATAGAATTTGTATCAACTGTGCTATCTTTGGTCACAAGAAACAAAATTTCAAAAGTCTTAGAGACACTGTTTTGATTGCGAAAAGACAAATCCGTTGGAGAAATGACATCAAATGCTCGATCATTTTCAACAAGAGTAAGGGCACTAAAAGCTCCTATATCAAGCGCAATATCTAAATCTCCATAGGCATCTGCCAAAGAAAGCGAATTCTTTGATGAGGTATAATTCCAAATTGGAACAGATAATAAAACAATAAGCGTCGTAATGGCTACACTTTTAATTAATCTTTTTATACTTGCTTCCATAAAAACGCCTCTTTTCAAGTTTTATATTCTATCATACTGCGTTTTTTTATGTCAAACTATCACTCTATTTTATAATCCCCTTATATAATAATTTTATACTACTTTCTTTATAAGGCCTTTTCAAGTTCTGTACTTGAGAAGATTCACTTTTTTCGATTATCGATAATAACTTTTTCTTTCTCATATTATTTCTTTCTATTAAACTTTCGCGAACGTTCTAAAAGGGCGAGTAATCTTTTGTTCTCCTCCACTTCTCTTATTCTTCTTATGTTATTCATCGTTGGAATCTCTTCAATTTCTTTTTTAATTTTAATAATTCTTTTTAACTTGATAATATCTGTGAGAATAATTCCCATTGCAGGGATTAAAATAACAAATAGCCAGCCTAATTTACTTGAAACAAAAAATTGAATACGTCCTAATCCTGCTATCTTAAATTGTTCTTTTCCCACAATATCTTTAAAACTAATTTCTCCATCATCAGGTCTTTGATTATTATCTCCTTTTGTAATATACTTAGTTCCATCCTCTGCCTTAATAATGTCATAAATACGATGTGTTACTGTATATCCACCCGTATTATACACATTTGTATGAAAAGTAATGACATCCCCAATTTTTAAATCACTTTCATTTTTCACTCGTTTTACTAAGATTACATCGTATACTTTAATATTAGGTTCCATACTTGGACTTACAATCGTATATAAATTAAAATAAGGGTACTCTCCTTTTGATCTAGCAACTTGACTTGAAAGAATATAAATAATTAAAAAAATAGCAATCAAAAAAAGCACTATCAAGCAAAGATAGGACAATACTTTTATAAAATAGTTCCACCACTTTTTTATACCCTCTTTATTCATACCTAAACTCCTATTATTAATTATATACAAAGAATTCGTTTTTTTCAACAGAGTAAAAAGAAAAAGACATTAGAAGTCTAATATCTTATTGATAACGAAGTAATCGAGAACCGTTAACACTATTACTACTACTAGAAGCCGTATGATAACAAAACCAATAGCACAACCCAGTATTTTCTCTATTGCCATTCCAAGCACTGCCAACAAGAGCAATTCGATTACCCGATTCTTGCCAATAGTAATCGCTAATATAAGTTGTTTCTTTTCCTCCTACAGATATAGGGAAAGAAACAAGAGAATTATTTGGATCGTATCCCAAATTTTTTACATATCCATTTGCTTTAGCATTCACGTAACCTAATGGTTGATAATCTCCATCGAAGACATTTACAGCATATGTTTCGGGATTGTAATTAACATATGGAGTATAATTTCTTACATTAATTCCATCTACCCACTGATTAACATTTCCTGTAATATCTTCGATTCCTCGGTAAATTACTGAATGTTTTCCATCATTATTCAAAGTACCTGATTTCATACCTAAAGTATC
>CATKZK010000059.1 GCA_949841325.1 uncultured Bacilli bacterium | reverse complement strand
TTAGACAGCAAAGAATCTAGAAATATAGCGATAACGAGAAGTTAGGAGAAGTAAATATGCTAATAGCATTAATAGTAGTTCTAATCATTTTGATGATTACATCAACAGCAGTATTACTGTATGAACGTTATTGGTTAAAAGAGCTAATCAAATTTATCCAAAAATATAACACATCATTAATGAAGAAGAACAAGAAACATGAGAAGTACAATCAAGAATTAACTGATGAAATGAAGAAATTTATTAAGCATCAGCAAAACATAGAAAAGAAAATTTTAGAAGGGAAGAAGTAATGTAATAGGTTTTACAGCAGGATTTGTATTAGGAGTATTTTTAACACTGATTATAAGTGTAAATGCTTATGCAAGTCTTGAAGATGAATTAATTGAAGAAAAAGAAAACAACAGGAAATTAGCAAAAACAATAGAAGAAATTAGGAAGGAAAAAGAAGATGGAGAATAAAGAGAAAATAGTAGGACTTGATAATAAGCTACAGTACATAAAAAAAGAAATTTGCATAATGCAAAAAGATCAAGAAGGTTTTGGTTACAAATATGTTAGTGAAGAAAGTATACTTCTTAGATTAAATGAGTTAATGCTTGAATTAAATTTAAGATTAATACCTAGTATTATAGCAACTTCACTTGAAAACAAGCCAATAACTTATAAAGATAAAAAAGGTAATGAATGCAACGATACAATCGTACAAGCTGAAATGAAATTTATTTGGAAAGATATTGATTCTGGAGAAGTAGAAGAAGTTTATTGGGGATTATTCGGACAACAAAGTGATGCTTCTCAAGCTTTCGGTAGTGGTCTAACATATTCAAATAGATACTTCTTGTTAAAGTATTTTAATATTGCAACGTCGAAGGATGACCCAGATAAGATAAGAAGCGAGCAACAAAAGGAACAAGAAGAAAAAGAATTACGTTCAAAGATGAGTGCAGCGCAAACAAAAATTAAAAAATTATTTGTAGAGTGTGTTACAAAACTTGGAGGTAGTAGTAAAGTTTATGAAGTAATGGGAACATCAAAGGATGGTTTTACTAAAGACTTTAATGATATCTCTAAGCAAGACAACTTAATTGAACAAATGAAACTTATCTTGGAGAGTGATAAGGATGCTTAGCTTAGAAGAAAGAGAAGAAAGAAGACATCAATTAGGAGCATCAGAAATTCATAAGATATTAAATTTTGATACTCAAGAGTGTCAGCAACTTTGGGAATTAAAAGTTGGTATAAGAAACTACGAAGAGTTAGATAATGATGCTATTGATGCTGGAAACATCTTAGAAGAACCTTGCTTAGATTATTTTGAAAAAGAGAATAATGTAGAGCTTGTCCGTAATGAAAGAATTGAACACAAAACAATTCCTGGATTAGTAGCTAGTTATGATGCAAGAATAAGTGATACACAGATTCCAGTAGAGAACAAGGTTATCAACGAAGAGTCATTTAAAAAGTGGATTGCAAAAAGAAGTTTTAATGCACTTTATATGGATTTAAAACTTAATATATCAAATGCTTATTATTGTCAATGCCAAATACAGATGCAAATAAGTGGAGTTGATAAAGCGATATTAAATGTTAATACGTTAACTGATGAAGAACAAGAAAATCCGATTAACGTAGTAATAACAGATATTCACAATAAGCAAATTGAAATATTAAGAGATGATCCATTGATAAAGGAATTAGAATCTAGAGCCAAATATATGCTTCATTGCATGAAATATAAGAGAAGGCCTTCTGAAAAGGAATACTTCGAAAAATATGTTTTGGAGGTGTAAAGATGATAGAAACTAGTTTAAACGTAAACGATTATCCTGAACCACCAGAGATAAAAGAAAAATCGATAAAAAGAAAAGTTATTTTAACTTATGAAGTCGAAGATGAGATTCCTGAATCATGGAACGAAGAAGACATAAGTAAATACATAAAAGAAAATTTAAACAAATACATTAGTCTTTATGATTATGAAGACATAGAAATAGAAAATTAGGAGGGAAATTATGGAAACAAATACAGTATTAATTTCATTGGAAAAGTACAATGAGATATTTAGTGAAAATATAAATAAGGAACAAAAAATTAAAGAATTAGAGCAATCATTAGAAGATGTAAAAGAAGAATGTAGTCAAATAAAAATTGCTATCTACAAAAGAGTTTATTCTAATAATAATTACAATTTAACAAATATTAAACAGTTTAGTTTTGATGACTATCATTTTAGAGATATTATAAGTGACCTTCAAAAAGAAGGATACAAAAGCGAAAAAGAAATGATTGAAATAATTAAAAAAATGCATACTCAAAAGCAAGAAGAACTTAGACAAGAAGAAAAATCAAAAAGTTCAGAGGTAGCAGATGAATAATTTAGTTTATTTAATAGGAAACTTAATTGAAGAACCTAATATTGAGATTATCAAGGAAGAAAAGAGCAAATTGATTCTTAATATAAAAGTTAGAAGACAATATCCAAATGAAGATGGAACTTATGAGAACGATATATTTAGATGTGTCACATGGAATGGGGTAGCAAAACATACTAGTGAGCGTTGCCATAAGGGAGATTTAGTTGGCATAAAGGGTCGTCTCCAAACCAGAACATGTGTAGATAGTGATGAAATACACAACTTAGCTGAAGTAGTTGCTGATCGTGTTTCACTCTTGGCGAGTAAGAGAAATGAGGAGTAATTATGACAATAGAAAAACTATTAAATGATATTGAATGTAGAAGAATTGTAATGATACAAAGTCATACAATACCTAAAGCAATATCAATGAACGTTAAAACTAAAGAGAAGATAGTAATTAATTCAAATTTCAAAGATGGCACAGTTTACGGTTTAAACATTTTTATCGATGACAAATTAGCAGATGATGAATTTAGGTTGTTGAGGAAGTGATGAAAGCTAGAGGAAAAATAGTTAACTTAGATTTAGACTTCGTAAGTCATAAACCTAAGTTGACTATTCAACTTGATAATCAAATGCTAGTTGGATATGACGAGATAAAAGACTTGGAAGATTTGGATATAACAATAGAAAAGCATAAAGAAAAGCGCAGCAAAGATGCAAATGCATATTGTTGGAAATTATGCCAGGAGATAGCTAACAAGCTAGGAAGTACTAAAGAAGAAGTATATCAAGAAGCGATTCATAGTAAAGGTCCATTCGAGATAGTACCAGTTAAAGATAAAGCTGTAGACAAGTTCATTAGTGCATGGAGTAAAAACGGTTTAGGCTGGATAGCAGAAGTGTTTAGTGATTCTAAGTTAGAAGGATTTACCAATGTAATTACTTATTATGGCAGTTCTTCTTTTGATACCAAAGAAATGAGTTACTTATTAGACTACTTAGTGCAAGAAGCTAAAAATTTAGGAATACAAACTCTAGCTGATTTAGAATTAGAAAATATGATAAAAGCGTATGGAATAGAATAGGAGAGATGTTATGAAAGAATTAACTAAAGAAGAAGTATTAAATTTACAAGAAGGAACACAATATGTAGTTTATAATCCATTTACTGATAGTTTAAGTGTTGAAATAGCGAATAAAAAAGATATTGCACATAACAAGTACTGCGAACCAAGACTAAAATTCTATGTGAAGGAATATGAAAGCTAGGAGAAATATGCAAATGAATGAAGATCATATAAAAAAAACAAAAATAGAACTGTATAACGATCATTTTGAAAATGCTAAAAGATACAATATACCTCATGCTCAATTAATCATTGCAGATATACCTTACAACTTAGGAAATAATGCCTATGCAAGCAATCCTATGTGGTATGAAAATGGAGATAACAAAAATGGCGAAAGTAAATTAGCTGGTAAAAGTTTCTTTGATACGGATAATGATTTTAAAATAAATAACTTCTTTGATTTTTGTACTAGGTATCTTAATAAGGAACCCAAGACGAGTGGAGAAAGAGGAAAAAGTAGTAATGCACCAGCTATGATTATATTTTGTGCATTTGAGCAAATACCAATGGTTATTGAACAAGGTAAAAAACATGGATTAAACAAAAGTTATCCGTTAGTGTTTGTTAAAAATTATTCTGCTCAAGTACTAAAAGCCAATATGAAGATTGTAGGAGCAACAGAATATGCTGTAGTGCTTTATAGAGAAAAACTTCCTAAATTTAGAAATAACGGAAAAATGATATTTAATTGGTTTGAATGGAAAAGAGATTCTTCTAAAGAATATCCTAAGATTCATCCAACGCAAAAGCCTATAAATTTATTAAAGAATCTTATAGAAATATTTACCGATGAGGGTGATGTAGTAATTGATCCAGTAGCAGGAAGTGGTAGCACTTTAAGAGCTTGTGCAGAATTAAATAGAAGTTGCTACGGATTTGAAATAAAAAAAGATTTCTATAATAAGGCTCAAAATGAAATGTTGAAAGATATTAAGATTCAAACAACAATCTTTGATTACATTAAGGAGTAGCTGAAATGATAGATTATGCTCTATATCATGGAGATAAATTTATAGATTTAGGAACTAAAGAATATTTAGCTAAGATATTAAACGTAAAAGTAAGGACAATAGAATTTTATCTAAGTCCTACTTATAAAAGAAGAACAAATTATCAAGGATATATCGTAATAAGAATAGAAGAAGATTAGGAGGAATGTAATTATGGAATTAATAAGAAAAGATGATAAAAGGTTAATAATGACACAATATGTGGGGACAGCAACAGAAAAATTAGAATCAGGAGAAGAAGTAACTTACGAACTAAATACAACAATAAATCTATCTCCTATTATTGATTTTCCCAATGGGAATCAAGTGATATTTACTTGGAAAGATATTATTAAATTAGCTGAAAAGTATAGAAGGGAAGGTAAAATCGGATGAGTGAAGAAAATCTGCGAAAAAAATTATGTATAGATGAATATTTAGAGCAAATCAAAGATCATAAATGTTGTGAAAGAGCTGTTCGTGCAATACAACAATATATGTATGTATTAGAAAAAGAAAACACCAATTTTAAACAATCGTTGATTGATATAAGCGAATTAGTTAAAAACGAATCTGTTAAAGTTGATGAAAATTATACTGAAGTTTGCTGTAATGGTGATGAAATTTTACAAATAATAAATAAAGTAGACTTAGGAGGAAATTAAGT
>CATKZK010000058.1 GCA_949841325.1 uncultured Bacilli bacterium | reverse complement strand
AATTAAATAGAAATATTAGGAGGTATTTATAATGATAGAAAAAGTAAAAAAGAAAGTAAGCGAGTTATTACATAAAGATAATTCTGGCCATGGAATGGACCATATAAACAGAGTATTAAATTTATCTTTAAAGTTTGCTAAAGCAGAAGATGCTGATGAAGATATAGTTGCGTTAATATCATTACTGCATGATGTAGATGATTATAAATTGTTTGGTATGGAAAATGCAAATAATTTAACAAATGCAAAAAAAATTATGAGTGACTGTCATGTAGATAAAAATACACAAGAACAAGTATGCCTTGCACTAAAAAATATTGGCTATAGTAAAAGACTTAAGGGTTGTTGTCCTACAACTATTGAAGGTAGAATAGTATCTGATGCAGATATGTGTGATGTTTTAGGGGCCAATGGTATTTTAAGGGTTTGCATGTATCATCAAAAAAATAATAGTCCTTTTTTCGATAAAAATATATTTCCAATTGAAGATATAACTGCAGAAAAATATAAAAAATGTGCTGATAGTGGCGTGTGCCATATTTTTGAAAAACTATTAAGACTTAAAGATTTAATGTTAACAAAATCAGGTAAAGAGGAAGCAAAATCAAGGAACCAAATTACTATAGATTTTTTATATCATTTGTTTGAGGAGGAAAATGTTTCCGAGTGGATTGAATATTTAAACAGTTATTTAAAAAGAAACGAAGAACCAAAGGAAAATAGACTATTTTGACAAATAATCTCTTTTTTTGTATAATAATCAGCGAATAAAGGGGTTTTTGTTGATGAAAACATATAAAAAAAGTTATAGAATTCGTTATAACGAGCAATTATTTCAAATCATTGTCCGTGATGATTATAAGCTTGGATTTTTAAAAATTTTAGAAAATGGAAAACATGTATTACCAAGTGCTAAAGAGTTTTTGCATTTGAGTAGTATCACAAATAAAAGAAATCAAATAAAATTTTAGGAAATTTGTATAATGAATAGTTTTCTTAAAGTGAAATACAAATCAAGTATAAATAGAATTGATAATACAACTGTAATTCCTTTGGGAATTTTTTTTATTATTCTGTCTGTAAAGGGTTTGACAAAATAAAGATAAAGAAAAGCAAATACTGTCCAAACGAGAGAAGTAGGAATGGATATATATTTTCCGATATGAAGTGCTACCATTTCATAACTCCAAAGACGATAACCATGCAGAGCTTCCAATAAAAATCCACCAATGAATTCTAATAGACTTAAAGTGAAAAAATAAAGAATAAATAGAAAAAAATTTCTTTTTTTAGTATGATGAACTTTTTTCAACATCAAATAATAGAGTCCTTCAATGATAAGAACACCTATTCCATAAAAAGGGGTCCACCAAAAGAATAAGAAGCCACTTTGATTATGCATTCCAATTAAAGAAAAAAGGAAAGTTTCAAAAAGAAAACCAAAGATGGAAAATAGAAAAAATTTATTGAGAGAAGTTTGCATATCAATCACCATTTTTAGGATAAGGGAAATTTTGAAATTTATACTGTATATTTGAATAAATTGACATCTTTAGTCCCATTATAAGGGTGAAAGGATGTGTTTTGATGAAATATAAAGTAGAAATAAATGGATTAGATACAAATAAATTAAAAGTATTAAAAAAAGGAGAAATGGAAGTTTTATTTAGAAAGTATCGTGAAGAAGGAGATTTGACTGCAAAAGAGGAACTTATCAATGGTAATTTAAAACTTGTTCTTTCTATTATCAAAAGCTATAATAATGGAAAAAATGATATGAATGATTTGTTTCAAATTGGGTGTGTGGGTTTGATTAAGGCTGTTGACAATTTTGATATCAATATTGGTGTGATGTTTTCAACTTATGCAGTACCTCTTATTTTAGGAGAAGTAAAACGATATATAAGAGATTCAAATGTAGTAAGAGTCACACGTAGTATTCGAGATTTAGCCTATCAAATCATGAAATATAAAGACCATTATCAATCCATTCATGGAGTTGAACCTAGTGTAGAGGAAATAACCAAGGAATTGGGGATTTCCGAATATGAATTAAAAGAAGCTTATGATTCTTGTGTAGATCCTGTAAGTATTTATGAACCAATCTATAATGATGGTGGAGATACGATTTATTTACTTGATCAATTAGCTGATGCCAAAGAAAAAAATACAGATAAAGATTTATTAATTTCATTAAATAGAGCATTATCTAGAATTAAAGAAAGAGAAAAAAACATTTTAATTGACCGCTATATTGTGGGAAAAACACAGATGGAATTGGCTAGTGAATTGGGCGTCAGTCAAGCGCAAATTTCTCGTATTGAAAAATCTGCAATTCAAAGCATAAGAAAGATGATTAAGTAAAGCATTCTCATTTTTAATGGAGGAAAGTAGCAGTCCGTTTTATGTGTTCTGTTATCGATTGACATTCCATGAGACATATGATATTATGTGCTTATGTTAAATCAGCGACTTGGGATAGTACATATAAATGTTCCTTATAAGAGATTGATACAGTGGGTGAGAGTGTCATTTTGGAAATTATATGGAATGGGCCAATGAGTGGTTTTCTGAAAGGGAGTAGGAAAACTCGGGATTTCACCCGTTATAAAGAAACATATATGATGGTATATGAACTATTTTAGGTGGCAAACTCTTTTCCTATTGTAGGAAAAGAGTTTTTTTATAGAAAGAGGGAAGAAGATGAAAAATATATTAACAGGAGATCGTCCGACTGGGAGATTACATATTGGACATTATGTAGGGTCATTAAAGAGAAGAGTAGAATTACAAAATAAGGCCGAGTATGATCATTTTTTTATTGAAATTGCGGATGCTCAAGCATTAACAGATAATTATGATAATCCAAAAAAGATAAGAGAAAATGTAATGGAGGTAGCACTTGATTACTTAGCTTGTGGAATTGATCCAAGTAAAGTGACTATTTTTATTCAATCTGAGATACCAGCATTATGTGAACTTACTTTTTACTATATGAATTTAGTGAGTCTTGCTAGATTAGAGAGAAATCCTACAGTTAAAGAAGAGTTAAAGTTGCGAAAATTTGAAGGAGGAAGTATTCCTACTGGTTTTTTAACATATCCAATTAGTCAAGCTGCTGACATTACAGGATTCGATGCAACGATTATTCCCGTAGGAGAAGATCAACTTCCTATGATTGAACAGACTAGAGAAATTGTACGTAGTTTTAACCATATTTATGGAGCCACTTTAGTAGAACCGAAAGCTATTTTACCAAAGAACGAATCTTGTCAACGGTTACCGGGAACTGATGGTTTAGCTAAAATGAGTAAAAGTTTAGGTAATTGTATCTATTTGGCAGATGAACCCGAAACGATTCGTCAAAAAGTTATGGGTATGTATACAGATCCAAATCATTTAAGAATAGAAGATCCTGGCCAAGTAGAAGGAAATACTGTCTTTACCTATTTAGATGCTTTTTGTAAGGAAGAAGATTTTGTCAATTACTTACCAGAATATAAAAATCTTGATGAGTTAAAAGAACATTATAGACGTGGTGGTTTAGGAGATGTTAAACTTAAAAAGTTTTTAAATGAGATTTTACAGGCAAAGTTAAAGCCAATTCGTGAACGAAGAAAAGAACTAGAAGCTCATATAGAAGATGTTTATGCTGTTTTAAAAGAGGGAACTATAGCAGCAAATCAGTATTGTGACATGGTTTTAAAACGTGTAAAAGAAGCTATGGGAATTGATTATTTTACTAATGATGCGCTTTTGAAAGTGCAGCAGGAAAAAGGACAATAAAAGGACGTTGTATTTTAAAGGGGAATTTTATATAATAAAACTAATGAAGAGGTGTAAAAAATGACAAATAAAGAATTAGCAAATTTGATATTTCCAAATATTGATAAAACAATAGAAGACTATGAAGCCATATATCCAGAACGTGAGAAAAAAGAAGGAGCACGAATTACCCGTTTTGCTCCTAGTCCTACTGGATTTGTTCATATTGGAAATGTTTTGCAAGCTTTAACTGATTATTTACTTGCTAAAAATAGTGGAGGAGTATTTTATTTACGTAACGAAGATACAGATACCAAAAGAGAAGTTGAATCTGCTGTTTTAAAGATAATGGAAGTGTTAGAGTATTTAGGTTTAACTCCTGATGAATACCAATACCAGGGAAAAGTAGTAGGAAACTATGGGCCTTATGTACAAAGTGAAAGAAAAGAGATATATCATGCCTTTATTAAATATTTAATTGAAATAGATCGTGCTTATCCTTGCTTTTGTTCGAGTGAAACATTAGATGAAATGCGTAAAAGACAAGAGGCTAAAAAAAGTCAACCAGGATATTATGGTGCATGGGCTAAATGTCGTGATCTTACAAATGAAGAAAGAGCGGAACGAATTAAAAATGGAGAACCTTTTGTTATTCGTTTTAAAAGTATGGGAAATCCAAATCGTAAAGTTCTCTTTCATGATCCTGTTACTGGAGTAATCGAATTTCCAGAAAACAACAATGATATGGTGATTATGAAATCAGGAGATTTACTTCCTACGTATCATTTTGCTCATGTAGTAGATGATCACTTGATGCATACGACACATGTTGTAAGAGGGCAAGAATGGTTGCCGAGTGTTCCGTTGCATATAGAACTATTTAATGCTTTTGGTTTTAAACAACCTGAATACATACACAATTCTTTGCTTTTAAAACAAGATGGAGATATTAGAAGAAAGATTAGTAAGCGAAAAGACCCAGAAGCATTAATGGCTTATTACATGGAAAAGGGCTATCCTAAAAAAGCCGTTATTGAATCACTTATGACTATTTTAAATAGTAATTATGAAGAATGGAGAAATGAACATCCCGATGCTTCTTATTTGGAATTTGAATTTGATCCAAGTAAAGTAGGAACGACTGGAGCTCTATATGATTTAGATAAACTTGACAATATTTCTAAAAATATTATTTCTAAGATGGATAAGAATACAATCTATGACCATGTAGTTGATTACACAAAAAAAATGGATCCTTCTTTTTACGAATTGATAACAAAGTATGAAGACTATACAATAGGAATTTTGAATATTGAAAGAGAACAAGAAAAACCTCGTAAAGATTTTGCTTGCTTGGAAGATGTAAAAAAGAACATATGGTATATGTATGATGAACTTTTTATAGAGCCAACTTATGAATGGATGAAGATTACTGAAAAAGAAGAAATTATCCGTATAGTCGATACTTATATGGAGAAGTATTTTACTGAAGGTGATGACAAAGAAACGTGGTTTTCTAAGGTTAAAGAAATGGCAGGACAATTGGGTTATGCGATGAACATGAAAGAATATAAGCAAAATCCAGAAGCATATCTTGGAAATGTTGCTGATATTTCAACTGTTTTACGTGTAACTTTTACAAGTAAGAATCAGACTCCTGATTTATATGAAATCTTAAATCTTCTTGGAAAAGAACGAATGTTGAAAAGAATTAAACAAATGAAGGAAATGATATAAAAAAGAATGATGAAAAAATGCAAATTCAAGTAGAAATGTAAATTAAAACTCGAACTCATATGAAGGTTCGAGTTTTCTTTTTTTGTTTGGTGTCCATAATGAGATTTAAACTCATGACCTTTTCCTTCGGAGGGAAACGCTCTATTCAGCTGAGCTATATGGACATAATAAAACTATATCATAAATATTTAGCAAATACTATAAAATTTGTTTTCATATATTCTAAATTATGATAAAATTATAAATGTAATTGTCTCATGGCCAAGCGGTAAGGCAATGGACTCTGACTCCATGATCGCAAGTTCGAATCTTGCTGAGACAACCATTAAGCCGCTTTAGTACAGTGGTAGTACAGATGCATGGTAAGCATCAGAGGGCAGTTCAATTCTGCCAAGCGGCACCATTGGGAAATTAGTCGAACTAATTCGACTTTCAAAATATAAAGGTTAATTTCGGTTAATCTTTTTGTTTGTTTTGGAAGGAGTTTGATTAGTTATGCAAATAGTAAAAGAAAAACTAGACATTGATGAAAAATTGGA
>CATKZK010000057.1 GCA_949841325.1 uncultured Bacilli bacterium | reverse complement strand
ATTCACAGATACCCTCATGATTGATGGGAATGGATACAAGTGGAGTAATGTAAAAGAAGACTTAGAACCCATGCCAAAACCAGACGGAACATTTTATGAAGAAGGTATAGGGCATACAGGAAATGGTTATGCTAAAATTACTTATTTAGGAAAGTAAGGATTATACTTCATGGAAAGTATAATTCTTTTTACAATATAGATGTAAAGTATTTGCTAAGTTTTAAGTGTAAAAAATAATGTCAACAAATAGTTAATTTACAAAATGCAATTTACATTCGATGAAGGAGATTTTATAATCAAATCATAGGTGATGATATGAAAAACAATATGAAAGGAATCATTCAGTTAGCACTTAGTATTTTGGTGTATATTTTGCTTGATCATTACTTCTTTTTCATTCTTGGAAAAGTAGGCCTTCATTTAAAAGGGACAGCTTGGTTAATTGCAAATACAATCAAATACCTATTGATTTCAGGAATTATATTTGCTATCTATTATGGAAATATACGTCACGGACAAAATAAATTTAATAAAGCGATGTTAAACAATATTATTTATTCAGTTGCTTGTTTTGTCTTCCTTGTAGTCGTTACTATCGTGCTTCATAATCTTATTAACTATATCGGAAAACCTAGAGGTATAGAAATTGGATATCATTTTACGAATTATTTCAATCAAAGATTCACATTAAGTTTTGCACTGAATTTAATCATTGAATGTGTTTTCATGCCATTCCTATTATGTGTGATTTTCCCTTTGGGATTTTCAAATATTTTCAAAAGGAGTGGAACTGCCTCTTTCTTAAGTGGTCTTACATATGGTGTTATTTATGCCATTAATTTAAACACTTATTTTGAAAGAGCCTTATTACTTTCAATTACTCCAGCGATACTGATTATGTTACTGTCTTATCTTTATAAGACCAATCAGAACATTTGGTCAGTTATTGTTACATACGCTTTGTATGTATTAATTGGCGCATTTGCCATAAATTATATAGTGTAGAGGAGATTTTATGAAAAAAGAAATAATAAAGGGTAGTTTATGTTTACTCGTATTCCACTATTTAGCAACAATTGCTGTTCTCATTATGAATCTAGTTTTTCATATTACGATTCATGCAGAAAATATATTAGAACTTGTTGTTTTAGATTTTTCTGTATCTGCAGCTGTTGTCATTATCATGGTAGGTAATTATTATGAACTTATTATGGAAGATTTGAAAAAAATAAAGGAGAAATGGAAAAATTCATTTATAAAAGAATTTTTAAAGAAAGTAATCATTGCTTTTCTTCTGATGTATGCGGTGAAATATGTCAGTGCTATTGTTGTACAAGTCTTAAGTATGCTCTTGGGATTAGAAAGTACAACGGTTGAAAACCAAAGACTTATTGAAGAATTATTGGCTAGTGCACCAGCAATGATGATTATCTCGTCTTGTCTTTTTGCTCCAGTAACTGAAGAATTACTCTTTCGTGGAGCATTAGGTAAGGTCATAAAGAATAAATGGGTGTTTATCGCGGTAAGTGGATTAACTTTCGGTCTTATGCATGTTACAGGTAGTATGTTACTTATATTTGAAATTATAGCGATTGGGCTTATCATCAGTCTTACTTTAAATCGAAAAGATTTAAGTAAAGAGAGTAAAATGATACTATCTGTAACACTTATTACCGTAATTTTAATTCTATGTGGTGGAATCTATTATTTTCAATATGGAAACCTTATTGCCAAAATTTTAAGTTTAGATTTAACAGAAGTTGTTGGTAGTATTGTATATATATTAATGGGGTGTTTCTTAGCATATGTATATCGACAAGAAGAGAATATTTTAATTCCAATTGGCGTACATGCCTTTAATAATATATTGAGTATGATTTTATTACTCTTTACGATATAAGTATGATATAATAGGCTGAAAAAAAAGAAGTGATGTTTATGAAGTGGAGTGATTGCATTTTTATTGGCGTTCTCATTCTTTTCATTCTTCTATCAGTCCGTTTGTTGAAAAGAATAAAAGATGAGGAGAAGGAAATGGATACAATAAAAAAAGCAAAATTAGATATGGATATCTTAGAACAAATAACAAAAAATATTGAGGACAATTATCGTCCTGTTAATATAAAATTGACTTCTTATGAACAAGAGCAAGAAGATCATGCAATTATTAGTTATGAAGAACTTGTCAACAATTCAAAGACGAGTGTTCGTTATGATGAATCTTATGAAATAGAAGATGAAATTAATGTAAAAAAGGTCAATTTAAGTGATCAACTAAGCAATACCATGAGACAACCTAAATTAGAGGTGACACTTATGAGTTATGAAAAAGAGGAAGCCTTCTTAAAAGCTTTAAGACAATTGCAAAGTGATTTATTAAGATAAAAAACTCGAAATCGAGTTTTTTTCTTTATCATCCTTTTTTTGCAAACATTTTTTTCTTTTCATGTGTATAGTGGAAATCGATGTATCCTTTATAAAACATCCAATTAAAATAATGAAGAAATTCAGTACAAGCAGCTAAACTTGTAATAGCAGGCGTAATAATAAGGTTTGTATCATCATCAAATTTCGTTATTCCTCGTAAGTTAGCTGTATTTGCAAATTTTATAATTTTTGCAGGAGTAATGAGACCTCTATTAGGTTCTCCTAATAAGTTTAATAGCAGTTCTAAGGGGAATATTCTAAGTTGAGTCATTCCATTGTGTGTATTACCAGCAAAAGAAACATTGACCTTATCTAATAAATCTGTTTGATATTTAAGATCTTCAATCGCTAAAGGATAATGACAGAGGAGAATATTTTCGTCTGTATACTTTAAATCTTTTAAAAAGTGATAGTTTTCACTTTCTCTTATTAGAAGTTCGGGATCTCCATCAGGCTTGTTTACGGCATATTTTAAAGAAGGAATAATTCCACTTATGGTATAACCTGGTTTAATTTCTTTGGTTTGATTTTCTAAAATATAGATGCCTTTATATGCGGATATTTTGTTTAGAAATTGGTATTTTAGTGTTTCTTCATCTTGATGCCAAGTCTTTTTTTCGGAATAATAGGTTTGGTCATGGCTTGCGTATACTAAATACGTAGGGATGACTTGTCCTAGGTATTGAAAGAAGTCGAGAAGAATATCTGTCATTTTTTTATCATTCCTCAAGATGCCTGTATCATCTAAAATATCACCAACAAAGAATAGTGTATCAAATGCATGGTTAGAAATCATTTTTATAATCCATTTTAATGCTTGTATTTCCTTTTTGCCAGAGAAATGTAAATCAGCAATGACAAAGGCTTTTAATTCTTGCTCTTGTTTTGTATCCATGTATATTCTCATACGCATCTCCTAATTTCCATTTATTTTAGTAAAAACAGCTTGCTTTGTCAATGATTTATAGTGTGGTATAATAGCTGTACATAAAAAGAGGAATTAGAAAGTAGTGATGAGATGAAAGCAACTATTATAACTTTAGGATGTAAAGTGAATGCTTATGAATCAGAATTTATAAAAGAGAGTTTAAAAGAAGTCGGCTATGAGATGATAGAAGATGAAAATTTTGCCGATGTTATCGTTGTCAATACTTGTACGGTAACGAATCAAGCAGATGCCAAGTGTCGGAAGGTATTGAGACAAGCAAGAAAAAATGAGAATGCCATTTTAGTGGCTGTTGGCTGTACAGTAGAACATCACCGAGAAGATTTACTTGATTTAGGTGTTGATATCTTACTTGGAAATAAAGATAAGAGTCGTATCCCTTATTACATAGACGAGTATAGAAAGACAAAAGAAAAACAAATTCACTTTTATGATTTAAGAAAGACCAATTTTGAAGATATGCGTATTCAAAATTTTGAAGGAAGAACAAGAGGTTTTGTAAAGATTCAAGATGGTTGTAACAATTTTTGTTCTTACTGTATTATTCCTTTTATGAGAGGGGGAATTAGAAGTAAACACATCGATACAGCTTATGAAGAGATTAAGTGTCTTACTTTAAATGGCTATCAAGAAATTGTTTTAACAGGAATTCATACAGGAACTTATGGAGACGGACAGGGGTATAATTTAGTCGATTTGATAAAAAAAATAACGCCACTTGAAGGTTTAAAACGCATCCGTTTTTCTTCTATTGAAATTGTAGAATTGGATGATGACTTTTTAGAACAGTTAAAGGAAAATCCGAAAATATGTAATCATCTTCATATTCCTCTACAAAGTGGATGTGATAAAACATTAAAAGATATGAAAAGACGTTACAGCGTAGAAGAGTTTATGAATCGTGTAAAAAAGATAAAAAAGATACGTCCTGAGATTAATTTGACTACTGATATTATCGTAGGATTTCCAGAAGAAAGTGATGAAGATTTTGAAACAACATTACAAACAGCAAAAGAAATTGGCTTTTCTAAAATTCATACATTTCCTTATTCTAGTAGATCAGGAACCCTTGCTTCCACAATGAAACCTGTAAATGATCAAGTCAAAAAGAATCGAACTCATCAAATGCTCGAACTTAGTGAAAAGTTAGAAAATGCGTATTATGAACAATTTATAGGGAAAGTTGTAGAAGTTTTAGTAGAAGATAAGATTTCTGGATTTACAAGTGAATATATAAAGGTAATTTTAGATAAAGAGGCTAAGCAAAATACATTTGTCAGTGTAAAGATTGTCTCCGTTAATGATTTAAGTGTAAACGGCGTCATAATCTAATTGAAAAATATGGAGTTTTCTTTTATAATCAGAGTATAGAGAGTGTGATAACTAATGATAAAAGTACAAATAACGGATAAGGGGAAAACCTTAGGTGCCATGCATATTGTGAATATACGAAAGCTTCTTGCAGTAGGTGTTATGGGATTTACACTATTTACAGTAACAGGATGTCAAAAAGAAGAAATAGGAGAAGTAAAGATCATAGCAGAAGATATCAGTGAAAAAAGATATGATGGTGTTTTTTATGTTGTACAGAATGGAGATACTTTAACAGAGATTGTAAATGCCTATGAATCCAATCCAAATACGATGTATCGATATGTTCAAGAGGTTACGAGACGCAATCGAATTGATCGACTAAAAGCAGGGGATATTATTGAACTTGTTGGAGTGCCAGAGAGTAAACTTATAAACTATGGGTATTCTTCAAATTATGAAGAGACAGGTAATGATTATTATATAGAAGATGCACGTGAATTTTTAGAAAGTAGACGAAGTTGGGTTGTTGAAACTGAAGAAAATGAAATAGAAGTTGCTTTATTTGAAGAAAAAGTGGATTATTTAGAAATTTTATATCAAGACTATAAAGAGGCAACAGATGAAGAAGTAAAAGAATATTTAGAAGAAAAACTTGCTTTAGAGTATGGAATTGTTTTAGAGGATTTGCTTGATTTAACAGGAATTAATTTTGAAAATCATCGACAGGCACATGAAATAAAAGCAGAGAAAAGAATGGGGATTAAACAATGAATGTAAATGTCGTATTGAAGAAAAGAACTGTATTTTTTATTCTAACAGTTATTGCATTAGTAGCTATTGTTTTGGCATCTAGTCAAGCGTTCTTAAAGGGTGGTTTTAATAGGAATATCTATAAGATTGAAAAAGATGGTCTTGTGATTATCTACGAAAACAGTGATGACTTTGTTAAGAGCAAGAATGATCCGATGAGTATACAAGATGGAATGAGTAAAGCTCAAGTAAATACAATACAAATTGAAAATAAAACAAAAAGAAGTGCAAGTTATGAATTAAAGATAAATGAAATTGCTCAATCAGATTCGTTATCATTAGATAAAATTTATTATTCTGTAAATGGCACAAATGCAAGATTAATGAGTGATACTCAAAATGGTGTGATTTATCAAGGGAATCTACAAGAGTACAAAAGTGATTCTATCGAAGTTCGTGTATGGGTAGGGTCAGACTTGATTACAAATCAAGATCAAGGAAAAAGTGTAAAATTAAAATTTGCAGTAGATAAAACAATAGAGTAAGGAACATTAAAGTAATGTTCTTTTGTTTACAGAAAAAGTGTATAATTTAGATAAAATATTCTTGACTTTTTCTTTTAGTAGTGTAAAAAAAATGGTACAATTAAACTAGAAAGTAGAGGAATTTTTCTTTGCTATTTAGGAGGTATGAAGAATGAAG
>CATKZK010000056.1 GCA_949841325.1 uncultured Bacilli bacterium | reverse complement strand
TTTTTCCATTTTTTTTTTTTTTTTTTTGTACATATGTTTTGGTCATTTCTATATAAAATACATCAATTTGTACAGTTTGTTTACAAAAGAAAAAGTACATCTCTGTACTTTTATAATCTATCAATAACTGCAGCATTTTTATTAACACAACGAGTCAAATCTTCAGGATCATATTTATCTAAAATTTCAGCAAAATGATCTGGATTTAAAGTGAAGCGATGTGGATGACGAGTAAAACATTCATTTAAATTTTCTACTTCGTATTTCTTTAATTCATTATAATTGGCAATTACAATTTCTGGGAATAAATGCATAATTTTCCACTCTTCTTCTGTTGCTGACTTACATAAGACTTCCTCTTCTTTTGCATTAAGTCCTAGACGTTTTATTACATCACTTTCTTCACTATTTGGCAAAATAGCAGCAAGTATTTCTCCTAATTCTCTTTCAGAATTAGCATTAATTTCACTTTCTAATAACGATACATTTACTTTGTTTAAGGCATCAAATACGTAACTAATTGAATTAGAGTTAGCATTTGTTTTTTCTAATAAAGTTAAGATGCGTTCTAAATCCTTAGGTGTAACTTGCAATAAAACATCCACATTTTCATAGATTCTAGATACGGCAATATTGTGCTTTTTCATAACTTCAATAAAATCTTTTGTTGCATTCTTATCTAATTTTTCTAATTTAATCCAATCTTCTTCATGGAAGCGCTCTTTGTCTAAATTGCATGCTGCTAAACGACTATCTAAATCTAAGTTTTCGTCATTAAACATAGTAGCATCAACAATTCCCTGTAAACTATCATCTAAAGCTTTTAAATCATCTGCATTTACGCCTTCTATTTCAGAAGAAGCAACATCTTCATCATAAATAGAAGCCAAATTTTCAATTGTAGCTAAATCTCGATCATTTTCCATAATAAGCTCCAGTGCTTCTTCTTCATCAGCATCATAGTCTTCCACTTCCTCTAAAGAAATAGAGGCATCAACATCTTCTAGACTAAAAGCACTAAGGGCATCTAACATTTTAGCTTCATCAATCGCATCATTAAAATCATCTTGTGGTTTTTCCTTGTTTTCAAGTTCTGGAGTTATCACATGACTTTCATCTATTGTTTCCTGTATTTCATCAGGTATTGAGACTTCTATGCTTTCAACAATTTCCTCTTTTACTTCTTCTCTCTTTTCTTCCATATTCTCTTCTCTTAGAGGTTCTTGTTCTTCTAGTTCCTCTAATGGTGGAAGATCCGTTTGTTTACTCTTTTCAATCAAATCATTTGCTTGGAAGATTAAATCATCAAGTTGTTGTGTCATCGATAAATCTGGAGATTCATTTTCCTCCTCTTCCTCTACAGGAAGATTTTCACTGTTGACTAACACTTCTTTAATCATATTTTCATCCATCTCTGGAGCATGACTACTAATTTCATCTATCTCTTCAAAAATAGAACCATCGACAATCTTTTTAATATCAACACGTTCATATTCATTTGGACTTGCTAATAATTCACTTTCAGGAATTTCTACATAGTCTTTTAATTCATTTGGGTGTTCCTCTGTAAATTCAATAATAGATTGAATGCGACTGCCATAATAATTTTCAAGTGTTAAATCCTTCTCTAAGGTTTCTTCAATACTCATTTTTTGATCACGTAAACGAATCAACTCATTTTTTAACGCGTGAGCCTTTTTCGTAAGTTCTAAAATTCTTCCACTTTGTTCATTAATAAGCGCACGTTTTTTTATTATTTTTGCACTGATTGCTTTATTACCTGCTGTCAAAATTTCCTTAAAATCTTTTTCATCAAATTTCTCTTTTAATTCTTTTAAGTCAGCATCTAGACCAGTGATTTCGATTTCTAGATTCGAGATAATATTACGGGCATCTTCTACATTTTGACGATATTCACTCGCAATAGATAGTTTTTCATCCATCTCTGTTTTTATTTCAAGCAAAGATTTCTCTGTCACCTCACGATGTGTTTTTATACCATTCATTACTGATGTTAAATTGTCATTAATGACCTGTATCATTTGTTCCATAATAAAATACCTCTCTATTCTTCTATAGAGATTATAACAGAATAAAATGACCATGTAAACAAATTTTATTCATTTAGTTCTAATTTTTAAATTTTCACACATATTGTATAAAGGTGATGCTTTTGCAAACGATAATGATACAATTAATTAGTAAATATGGCTATGCAGGAATCTTTTTTTTAATCGCGATTGAAAATATATTTCCCCCTATTCCATCAGAAGTAATTTTAACTTTTTCTGGATTTATGGCTTACCAAGCGGATTTAAGTCTTTTACTTATGATTCTCTTTTCCACTCTGGGCTCTATTGTGGGTGCTATTGTTCTTTATTTTTTAGGTTATATCTTAAATAAAGCATTTTTTCAAAAATTTATCGATACCAAAATAGGAAAATTTCTACATTTAAGTCACGAAAAAATTGAAAAAAGCATTGAAGAATTTCAAGAGAAAGGATTTAAATCAGTTTTCTTTTGCCGATTAGTTCCCATTATGCGTAGCTTAATTTCCATTCCTGCAGGAATGTGTAAAATGAATTTTTTTCTTTTCTTTATTTTAACCTCAATTGGCTCCCTTATATGGAATACGATCCTTATCTTACTTGGGAATATGGTTGGGGAAAATTATTATTTGGTTTCAGATTTTCTCTCTAAATATGATATCCCGATTTTAATCATCATTCTTACTCTTTATTTCTTTTTAAAAAAACGTAAAAATAAGAAAATAATCACCCTATCCTTTTAAAGCCCATATAATAAAGTGGAAAGAAAAGGAGGGAAATCATTTGAAAAAAATTTTCGTATTGTTAGGTGTTTTATGTTTACTTATTCTTCTAACAGTCTTAAGCTTTTCAAATAAATCACAACAAAACAACTCAGAGAAAACTCAAAAAATAAGGGTGGCAGAAGTTACACATTCTGTATTTTATGCCCCTTGGTATGTTGCCTTAAAGAAAGGATACTTTGAAGATTTAGAAATCGAAGTTATTTTAACAAGTGGTGCAAACAATGTTACTGCTGCTGTCTTATCGGGAGATGTAGAAATTGGTTTTTGTGGTCCAGAGGCGACCATCTACGTTTATAAAGAAAATAAAGATGACTATATTCAAAGTTTTGCTGGATTAACAAAACGTGATGGACAATTTTTAGTCTTAAAAAAAGGAATAACTTATAAAGACTTTTCATCTCTTGAAGGATTGACGATTCTTGGAGGTCGTGTTGGAGGTATGCCTTTAGTTAATTTTAAAAATGCTTTAAAAAATGAAAATATAAAAGGTGTGAATATTGATACTTCAGTTGATTTTGCCAATCTCTCTAGTGCCTTTATTTCTGGTTCTGCAGATGGAGTCAACTTATTTGAACCCAATGCAACGATGATGGTAAAGAATGGTTATGGCTTTATTGCTGACTCTATTGGAAAGTATGCAGGAGAAGTTCCTTATACTGCCTTTAATGCCAAAAAGAGTTATATAAAAGAAAATAAAGAACTTATTCAACGTTTCTATAAAGGAATTGAAAAAGGACTCGCTTATGTAGCAAGTCATGACGCAAAAGAAATTGCCGAAGTCATCCATGAAGAATTCCCAGACACAGAAAAAGAAGATTTAATCATGATGGTAGAAAACTATAAAAAATATGATTCATGGTTAACAACACCAGAAATTACAAAAACTTCTTTTGAAAATTTAGAAAATATGATCATAGATAATGATTTACTTGATAAATATGTTCCATTTGAAGATTTAATCTATGCAATTGATTAATCTAAATCAGATAAAGAAAACGTATCATACAAAAGAATTGGAAGTCCATTCAATTGAAGATATTTCCTTAGATATTAATGAAGGAGAAATTCTTTCTATTGTAGGTCCATCGGGGTGTGGAAAATCAACTTTACTCAATATGCTTACAAAACTTGATTTTCCCACTTCGGGATTTATTCGTGATAATAAACCCTTAATCATTGGATATATGATGCAAAATGATGCTTTACTTCCATGGCTTACAGTAGAAGACAATGCCTTACTAGGACTTAAACTAAAACATGAATTGTCAAAAGAGACAAAAGAATATGTTTATGACTTACTAAAAAGATATGGACTATTTGAATTTAAAAATTCATATCCTGATAGTCTATCTGGAGGTATGCGTCAACGAATTGCATTAATTCGTACCCTTGCTATTCATCCTAATATTTTGTTACTTGATGAACCATTTTCTAAGTTAGATATTGACTCTCGCATTACTATAAGTGATGATGTCTATCAAATTATCCAAGAATTAGGAATTACGACAGTTCTAATTTCTCATGACATTGCAGAAGCTTTGAGTTTAAGTGATCGTATTGTCGTTTTAAGCAAACGCCCTGCTACAATAAAAAGGATTTACACAATGGATATAAAAGAGGAAATTCCTAGTAAAAAAAGAGACACAGAAGATTTTAAAATTCTTTATCAAAAGATACGAGGTGAAATCGACCATGTCTAATGAGCATAAAAAATATTTACAAAAAGAACGCCAAAAGAAATGGTTTATTTTCATTTCACAAATTTCATTACTCATACTCTTTTTAACTTTATGGGAAGTCTTATCTAGGAATCGTATCATCAATGCTTTTATCTTCTCTTCCCCTTCTAAGATTATCGAGACACTTCTCTCTTTATATCAAAGTCACAATTTATTTAATCATATCTTTACAACTTCAATGGAAGTGATAATCTCATTTAGTTTATCGACCCTATTTGGTTTTCTTATCGCTTTACTACTTTACTTATTTCCAACGCTTAAAAAAATACTAGATCCATTTATTACTATGCTAAATAGTTTACCAAAAGTGGCCCTTGGACCTCTTTTAATTATTTGGATTGGAGCCAATCAAAAATCTATTATTGTAATGGCCTTGCTCATTAATCTAATTGTCACTTTTGTCACGATTTTAAATGGATTTATAAAAACCGATATCGATAAAATCAAATTATTCAAAGTTTTTGGAGCATCTCGCTTTGACACGGTTACAAAACTCATCATTCCATCAGCTAAATTAGAGATTATTTCCTCACTTAAGCTCAATATTTCTATGTCCCTTATTGGGAGCTAAGACATATGTAGAGAAAACTCTATATTTTTTATGTTAGCTTTCACTAACATTCCAATATATCTTTAGTGTTTTCCCATCTACAACTATTTTATCTAGCAGTTGTTCTACGACATTTCTTTTTTCTTTAAATTCCATGCCAGTCCAAACACTTTCTAGATTTTTAATTTTATCATAAGTTTTTGTTGTTCTTTCTTTTTCTTTTATATTTTCTAGCTCTTTAATTATATTAGATTTTTCACTTGTTAATTTAGCAAGTTCTTTTTTTATTTCTTCATTTGCTATATTATCTGAAAGTAACTGAATCAAGTTTTCAATTTTTTTCTGTGTCTTATCGAGTCTAATATTAAGTTCATCAACAAGATTTGTTTTGGATAAATCAAAAGTACTCCTAAATAACTCTTCATTTAAAGACATGGCAAATAATTGTTCTAAGAAGCTATCCTCAATTTCAAAACTATCCAGTCTTATATTATTACAATTAGGGTCTTTGATTAGTTTTGGTTTACTCTTCTGCCTAGAGTAGCAATAACAAATAATTCTTTGTCCCCACTTTTGATAACGATACTTTGCTCCACAATTACCACAATATATTTTACCTGATAATAAATAATGACTTGCATGTTGATTTTTACTTCTTTGTTTTTCTACCTCCTGTAATTGCTTGTATTCTTCTTCACTAATTATGGCTTCATGTTTACCATCATAAAGCTCCCCCTTAAATGGAATTTTCCCTAAATTAGTTTTAGAACTTAATATACCTTGAATCCATGATTCATCATATCCTGTTACTTTAGAAAGTTCATTATAACTATATCCTTGAAGTCTTAATGTTTTCATTAAATCAAAGATGACTTTTCTTTCTTCATTAACAATAAGCATACCTGCTTCTTTATCATAATCATAAGCGAAAGGAGTTTTGCCTCCACCTCGCCAATAACCATTTTCAGCTCGTTTTTTAAGACCAATTCTAGTACGCTCTAAAATAGTTTCTCTCTCAAGTTGTGCAAATACTGAGAGAATCCCAATCATCGCCTTGCCAAATGGAGTAGTTGTATCAAAGCTTTCTCTAACAGAGATAAAACCAACATCATTATTATTAAATACTTCTTCAATTAAGTATAAAGTATCTTTTTGACTACGAGATAGTCTATCTAGTTTGAAAACTAAAACTGTATCAATTTTTCCATCTTCACAGTCTTTTATTAACTTCTTAATTGCAGGTCTTTCTATG
>CATKZK010000055.1 GCA_949841325.1 uncultured Bacilli bacterium | reverse complement strand
AATTACAATAAATGAATTAGAAAAATATTTTATGGATAAAGGGGAAGGAAAATTTAAAGCTACACAAGTATTTGAATGGTTATATAAAAAACGAATTCATTCCTTTCAAGAAATGAGAAATGTGAGAAAAAAAACAATTTCTGATTTAGAAAATGATTTTTCTATAGAACCCTTAAAAGTAGTTACAAAGAAGAATGGAAAAAATGTTTCTAAATATTTATTTGAATTAGAAGATGGAAATCGAATTGAAGCTGTTTTAATGCTTCATGATTATGGAAATAGTCTATGTATTTCTACCCAAGTTGGTTGTAATATGGGATGCCATTTTTGTGAAAGTGGAAGATTAAAAAAAGTTCGTAATTTAGATGCTAGTGAAATGGTTAGGCAAGTATTATGTGTAGAAGAAGATTTAAATTTACGAATTACTCATATTGTATTGATGGGAATTGGGGAACCTTTTGATAATTATAAGGAAGTTATTTCCTTTGTAGATATTGTAAATACACCAAAGGGAATTGATATTGGTAGTAGACATATTACGATTTCTACTAGTGGAATCGTTCCAAAAATAAAAGAGTTTGCACTTTATCCAAAGCAAGTCAATTTAGCAATCTCTCTACATGCACCTAACAATGAAATAAGAAATCAGATTATGGATATCAATAAAGCATATCCAATTGAAGAATTAATGGAAGCTGTAAGGTTTTATTTATCAAAGACAAATAGAAGAGTAACATTTGAATATATTCTATTAAAAGATGTGAATGATTCTCGAAAAAATGCCCATGAACTTGCAACTATCCTATCTGGGATTAACTGTTATGTTAATTTGATTCCTTATAATGAAACAAGTCATATTGAATATAAAAAGAGTGATTCTAAGACAATTTTAGATTTCTATGATGAGCTTAAGAAAAATGGTGTTAATGTGACAATAAGGAAAGAATTTGGTGGAAATGTAAGTGCTGCCTGTGGACAACTTAGATCCAATTACAAGGAGGAATAATATGAAATATGGTTATTTAACAGATCCAGGAATGGTCAGAGAAAGAAATGAAGATAGTGTTATTATAGTTGAAAATAGTGCAGGGGAAATCCTAATGTGTGTTGCTGATGGAATGGGTGGACATAAAGATGGAGAAGTAGCTTCTAGTATTGCTATTACACATATTGGAAAGAGATTTCGTTCTATTAGTAGTGTTGGAAATAAAGAGGATGCCATTAACTGGATGCAAAGTACAGTAAGTGAGGCAAATGTTGAA
This sequence comes from uncultured Bacilli bacterium, assembly GCA_949841325.1. Taxonomy (GTDB): domain Bacteria; phylum Bacillota_I; class Bacilli_A; order RF39; family UBA660; genus CAG-582. The sequence continues at coordinate 5,562 of CATKZK010000055.1, read as the reverse complement.
ATATTTAAGTATGTGGCAGCACATCCAGAAAGTGAAGGAATGGGGACAACTGTTGTTATAGCGATTTTAACACCTTCATTCTTATTATTTGGTAATATAGGAGATTCTTCAGGATATGTAGTGAAAAATAAAAAATTACATAAGATAACAGTAGACCATACTCTTGTTAATTTGTTAGTAAAAAGTGGTGAGTTAACTGAAGAAGAAGCAAAAGATCATCCAAGAAAAAATGTTCTTATGAAGGCATTAGGTGCCAATACAAATGTAGAAATGGACATTTTCAATGTAGAACTTGGCATTGATGGAATTATGTTATGTAGTGATGGTTTAACGAATATGTTAGATGATACACAAATTGTAAAAGTTTTACTAGAAGAAGGAAGAATAGAGGATAAATTAAAAAAATTAATTTTTAAATGTAATAATCGTGGAGGTAGTGATAATATTTCAGTCGCTTACCTAAGCAAGGAGGAAGGCTAGTTATGATAATAAAGGGACAAAAAATAGATGGAAGATATCAAATTATTCGTACTATTGGTGAAGGTGGTATGGCTAATGTATATCTTGCTTATGATACTATTTTAGATAGAGAAGTAGCAGTAAAAGTACTTCGTGGAGATCTTGCTAGTGATGAAAAATTTGTTCATAGATTTCAAAGAGAAGCGAAGGCTGCTAGTTCTTTAAATCATCCAAATATTGTAGAAATGTACGATGTTGGAGAAGATAATGGAAATTACTTTATTGTAATGGAATATGTGGATGGAAAGACATTGAAAAGTTTAATAAAAAAGCGTGGTGGTCTATCTTTAACAGAGACAGTAGATATCATGCTTCAATTAACAAGTGCTATTGCTTGTGCGCATGATAGTTATTTAATTCACAGAGATATTAAACCTCAAAATGTAATGATTTTAGAAGATGGAAGAGTAAAAATTACGGACTTTGGAATTGCTATTGCGATGAATAGTACAGAACTTACTCAGACAAATTCCGTAATGGGTTCTGTTCATTATTTACCACCAGAACAAGCAAACGGTAGTGGTGCTACTATCAAAAGCGATATTTATTCTTTAGGAATTTTAATGTATGAATGTTTAACTGGAAAACTACCGTTTAAGGGTGAAAATGCAGTAGAAATAGCTATTAAACAAATGAAAGAAAAAATTCCAAGTCTTTGTGCTCAAAATGAGTTAATTCCACAGAGCATAGAGAATATTGTTTTAAAAGCTTGTGCTAAAAATCCAAAAAATCGTTATGATTCTGTAGTAGAAATGCATGAGGATTTAAAAACAGCTTTATCTGATGAAAGAAAATCAGAAAAAAGAGTGGTATATAAATATCCAGAAAATGATTTAGAGGAAACAAAAGCACTCCCAAAATTAGACAAACTAAAAGATACTAAGGAAAAGGATATAGACAAAGAAGAGACTGAGGAAGTGGAAGTTGTGAAGAAGAAAAAGAAAGAAGGAAAAAAATTAAAAACAGCAACTATTATAGGAATTACTATCTGTGTATTAATTGTTGTTTTGGGATTGATTGCAGTATATTTCTTATTACCTAAAAATGAAGATGTAGAACTTCCTTCCATTGCTGAAAAAAGTAGAGAAGTGGTAGAGCAAAAATTAATTAGTTTAGATCTTGAAATTGATATTGAGGAAGAGCCAAGTGATGATATTGCTGAAGGATATGTTATTGGTTATAAAGATAAAAAAGTAAATAGTAAAGTTAAGAAAGGTTCTACTGTTACTATTATAGTTTCCTCAGGTCTTACTGGTATTGTGATAGAAGATTATAAAGGAAGACACTATAATACAGTTCAATTAGAATTAGAACAAGCAGGATTGAAAGTAGTTCTTATTCCTAAAAAAGTTTCAACAGAGCAAGAAGATTGGGAAGATGCTTTTGAAGGAATGGTTATTGCGCAAAATAAAGACCCACAAACAAGATTAAAAGAAGGCGGAGTTATTGAACTTACTTATGCTACTTTAATTACAATCTATCCTGATTTTACAGATGGTACATGGGATAAGAAAAAAGCCCAAACATTCTGTGATGATAATAAGATTACATGTAAATTTGAAGATAAAGAAGATAGTACCCATAAAGAGGGAATTATTATAGGACAAGGAAGACAAGAAGGTGGCGAAGTAAAAGAGGGCGTTACATTAACTCTTGAAGTAGCTAAAAAACCTTTAGAGAAACCATTAGAGCCTCCAACAAATGATAATTCTAATACTAATGATAATGGTGAAAATGAATAAAACAGGAAGAATTATTAAACAATTAAGTAATGATTATTTTGTAGATATTGGAAATGAAGTTGTTGTTTGTAAACCAAGGGGAAAATTTAGGAATCTAGGGATAACTCCTTTGGTAGGAGATTTTGTTACTATTGATTATGAAAATTGTTATCTATTAGAAATAGAGAAAAGAAAGAATGAATTAATAAGACCAAGTATTGCGAATGTAACACAGGCTCTTATTGTAAATAGTGTAGAAATACCAGAATTTTCTTCTAATTTATTAGATAAATTGCTAGTAACGATAGAATATAACCATGTAAAGCCAATTATTTGTTTTACAAAACTAGATTTAGTATCCGAAAAAGTAAAAGAAGAAATCAAAAAGTATCAAGAATATTATCGCAAAATAGGATACTCTGTATACAATAATGACGACCCAAAATTAAAGGAAATTTTAAAAGATAATGTAACTGTTTTTGCGGGACAAAGTGGTGCAGGAAAAAGTACTCTTTTAAATATGTTAGATTCTAGTTTAGATTTAAAAACAGGGGAAGTCTCTCAAGCATTAGGTAGAGGTAAACATACGACTCGGCATGTAGAACTAATTCCTTTATATGGAGGGTTAGTTGCTGATACGCCTGGCTTTAGTGCATTAGATTTTAAAGATTATGAAGATACTGCTATTCGAGATGGATTCATAGAGTTTAGCCATTATAATGAATTTTGTAAGTATCGTGATTGTATGCATCAACAAGAGGAAGAATGTGGTGTAAAAGAGGCTTATAAAAGTGGTGAAATTTTACCTAGTCGTTATGAAAATTATTTAAAGTTTTTAGAAAAAAGATAGAAATATTTCTATCTTTTTATAATGGATTCTTGTATACTTATAGTAGGTGGTATGATGAAAGTACTAGATGAGCAAAATGTATTATTAACAAGAGAAGAAATGGTAAAAATAAATCGTATTATTAATTATAGTTTTTTGAAAGAAAGACTAAAAGAGTATTTGAAATCTAGTGATGAAAAATTTGTGATAAGTGCTTCTTTTTTAGTAGATATTATGGATGATTTTGAAAGTTGCTTGAGAAGTATCAGAGAATTAAATTTAGTTGGGACAGGAGTAGATTCTAACTTAGAAGAAGAATTATCAAGGTTATTATCTGAAGATTTAGAAAGTTTAAAATTAGTAAAAAAAGAGAATAGAAAATTAATAGTTTGTAGTGAATTAATTAATAAATTATGTGAGATTGTTGAATTAAATGAAAAATTATATAAATTAAAAGATTTAAAATCTGTAAAGAATATTATTTTTCAAGATTTAGCTTATTTTTGTGCAGAGGAAACTCTTCAGCAAATGGAAAAAGAATTTCAAGAAAAATTAAGTCAATCTGATGTTGAAGGATTAGAGGAATTTTTAAATAGAGTTCATTCTTTAATTATTAATCATTGGTGTGAATATATAACTGATTTAAACAATTTTGATAGTAATAAGCCTTATAATCTTTTATGTCATAGTACGGATAGTACAAGTTTTAATGGAGATTTTTATACAAGGTATGTATCTTGCTCTTTGTTATGTGAAGAATTGACAGATACTTATCGTAGCGGATATGGATTTATTTTATCACCGAAGGATATTGTTTTAGCAAATAGCTCAGATTTGTATGTATTTAATTCTTCAGAAGATGATGAGACTTTACTTCAATTTTCTACCATAAAGAAAGTTTCTTCGCCAGAGCGCGCAAAAGAAGAAGCTTTAAGGTATAAATTAGAAAATCAAAAGAATGGTTCACATGATAAAGTATATACCGAAATAGTAGTAGATGGATTTCATCCTATTGGAATATTTTGTTTATATGATGGTAGTAAAGAGTTAAGTTATAACTATCAAATGGCATTAAAATTGAAAGAAAGTTATCCTAATTTAGAAATATTTTGTTTGAATGTTATGCTTCAAAAAAGTGAAACAGAGTTAGAACCTGTAAAAAAGACTCTTATCAATAGAATTAGTCAAAAAGTAGGTATTTTAAATCATGATTTTTTCTTTGATGAAGAAATATCTTATAAAGATTTTGAGTTGTTTTGGAAAAAGTACTTATCTTTAATACAAAAAGAAAATTATACAGTAGAAGATATTATTACGATTTATCGTGAGAATGAGGATTTATTATCTACACGATTGGATCTTAGTCATTTATTTGATGGTACTTACCAAGAAGAGCAAATTAGGCAGATTTTATATTATAATCCGCAAATAAGAATTATTGATATTATAAATGGAAAAGCAACAGTATCTTTATTAGAAGAATTATATAATGTTTTAATTATGTATAAAGATAATCAATTGTTAGAAAATATCATACCAGGGATAAATACTTTTTTAACAATTTATCCTTTTACAATAATAGATGATATGAGAGCCTTAGGACTACAAAAGTGTAATAGTATGGAATCTTTATTAGTTCTTTTAAGTGAATCTCCTTCTTTTTATCAGAAAGATAGTGAATTATCAGAAGATATGACATATGCCTCTTTTTATAATATTTATTCTCATTGTAAAACTTTAGCGCATGCTAGAAAATTAAAAGATAGTAAATTAATTTTGTTTATGAAATTATATGAGATTGTTTCCCTTGATGCCAGTGATTTAGAAAAATTAAAGCATCTCAAAGAATATGATTTTGCAAGTATTAATGCAGTATTATTAAGTGCATTATCTCGTAAAAAGGAAAGTGTTAATGATAAAGTAAATAGGTATGAAGCAAAAGTAGAATCTTTAGAACAAGAAAAAACAAATGTTAGAAATATGATTGAATCTTATGATAATGCTTGTAATTGCTGTTCTCAAGGCGCTTCCTATGCCATTGCTAGGAAAGAAGTAGGTAGTCTTGTAGAACAAATAAATCAAATCAAATTAATCATAGAAGAGGGAGTGCAAGAAATAGCTATGGGACAAAATAGTATTGCTTATCATCAAAGCAGGCTTGCTCAGTATTCCAAACATAGAATTTTAAATAGTTTTAGAATTAGAATTTTAAATCAAAAATTAGAGAAAGAAAAATTTTTAGTTTTCGATTTAGAGAGAAGAATATCGATAAAAAAAGGAGTATTAGAACATTTAATGCAAGTGTTAACAGAAGTAAAAGTTAGATTTAAAGAACGTACGGGAATACCATTAGACAATTATGAGGAAGAACTTCAAAAATCAAAAGATATTTTAGACACTGTAGATGTATCTTGGGCTAGAAAAAAATTGGATAAATTAGATTCTCTTATTGAAAAAGTAGAAAATATATTGAAGAATTATAAAAAAGAAATA
>CATKZK010000054.1 GCA_949841325.1 uncultured Bacilli bacterium | reverse complement strand
TCTCTCACTCTCTCCTTCTTTTATTTTTTTTATGGGATATGGAGGTTCTAACCTCCTTTATTTGTAAACTCTATTTCTAGAGAGTCTACCATTTTTAATCAATATCATCTTCTATATTAGAAGATTCTTCTCTAGAACGCTTTTCTCTTAGTTCTTTAGCCTGTTTTAATTTTGCTAATTTAGCTTCTTGCTTTCTAAGTAAATATTCTAGATATTCATCATCATCGTCATCTAAATCTTCTTCCACTTCTCTAGTAACACGTTTTCTTGGTTCCAATTCTTGAGTTCTCTCTAATCTTGAAACTCTACTTTCACGAATACTTTCTTGTGGTTCTACTGTTTTCATAGGCTTAATTTTTTCTATTTCCTCTTCTTCAGTATCGTCTTCTTCAATGACATCTATTCTTTTTTTAGGTTGAGTTTTTTCTAACTCTTCTTTTTCCCTTTTTTCTTTAAGTCTTTTCTTCTTAAGCATTTCTTCTTTTTCTTTTTGCAATTTAAACTCTAAATATTCTTTTTTCTCAAGTTCACTTTGTTTTTTAGAAGAAATCATAAAACCTATTACAAATATCATAGTAATTCCAAGGGCCAATATAATAATAGTTGTTGGCTCTGCCAATTTATCCATCATTGAACCTAAGCCTGGAACACGTCCAATATAAATACCTTCTACACTTTCTAGTGCAACTAAGTTTCTATCTTGAGTAGAGTTATTATCTCCTTTTGTAATAAAACTTTTTTTGCCATTTTTTTCTACTATATCTATGATACGGTGTGTGGTAACAGTTCCAGCAGCATCCCTAAAGGCAATAATATCATCAACTTCTAGATTTTCAGGTTTTACCTTTTTTGTTATGATTAAATCGCCTTTATGAATATCACTTTCCATTGATCCAGAGAGAACTATAAATGGCTTATACCCAAATATACTAGGGATTTCATCCTTATTAGTTTTGGATTGAATAATAATAAATAAATTTACAAGCAATACAGGAACTAATAGAATACTTATAATGATTGTCGCCCAAGTACTTGGTGACTTATACCATTTTTTTTCTCCCTTTTTCATAAATTCACCACTTTCACTCTATTATCTTAATAATAATATTTATTGTTATCTAATGAAAATACTTTTTCATCTTCTTGAGATTCAACTTCTTGCTCTGCTTCTTCGATATGTGTTTCTTCTTTAGTTTCTTCAATTGCATCAGTAAGAGCTGATTTAATTTCTTCTACAGCAGTATCTGCAACTTCGGCTGGTACTTCAAATTCTTTAAATGTTGATTCATCTTGCCCAGTCATTTCTGGAGTAAATTCAACTGTAATTTTAACAGTCTCAGATTCTTTTTCAGTTTCTGACGCTGTATCTTGAATGCCAGTTTCTTCTACTTTATCAGTTGCTTCATTTTTTTCTTCGGTATCTTTTGAAGTTTCTTCAGAACCACTAAATTCATCAGTAGCTTGTTCTACATCTTCCGTTTTACTCTCCACAATTTCTTGTACATCTGATGAAATAATTTCTTCATCTCCAATTGGTTGTTTTCCAGTTTCTTCTCCATTACTAGTAGTTTGAGTTGTATCAGTTACTGGTATTTCTACTGTTCTAGTATTCGTTGCTCCACAAGCATCACATCTATAACCTTGTTCACCTTCAAACGGTTCTCCAAATGGTTGGAAATTATGAGCATGTGCTTTTGTTTCTCCACAAGCACACTTTTCTTCTGTTTCACTTACTACTGTAAAAGTATGTTCATGGTTTGTCGGAGTTATTGTTTCAGTCTTTGTTGCTCCACAAGAACATGAATAAGTGGCTTGATCACCAATCGTTTCATCTAAAACCCAATTATGTTCATGAATTGTTTCTGTTTTTGTAGCACCACAAGCATCGCATCTATAGCCTTGTTCACCTTCAAATGGCTCTCCAAATGGTTGAAAATTATGAGTATGTGCTCTTGTCTCTCCACAAGCACATTTTTCTTCTGTTTCGCTGACTGCTGTAAAAGTATGCCCTTCAGAATTTGTTTTCTCTGTAATTTCTTTTCCACAAGAACATCTTTTAACTGTTACTAAACAATGGCCACTTCCATCTGGTTTTATCTCAGAACTAACTATCTCAGTATAACTATGCTCCGCTTCTGTATGAATACTTCTTGTTTCTGTTGCTCCACAAGCATCACATTTATAACCTTGTTTTCCTTCAAATGGTTCTCCAAATGGTTGGAAATCATGAGTATGTGCTCTTGTTTCTCCACAAACACATTTTTCTTCTGTTTGACTTCCAGGAACTATTGTAAAAGTATGTCCTTCAGAATTTGTTTTCTCTGTAATCTCTTTTCCACAAGAACATCTTTTAACTGTTACTAAACAATGGCCGCTTCCATCTGGTTTTATCTCAGAACTAACTATCTCAGTATAACTATGCTCTGCTTCTGTATGAATACTTCTTGTTTCTGTTTTTCCACACTCACATTTATATCCCTGTTGACCTTCAAATGGTTCTCCAAAAGGAACCCAATTATGTGTATGTGTTTGAGTTGCACCACAAGCACAATGTTCTAAAGCTTCATCGCCATGTTGAACCTTAAAGTCATGAGCCTCTACTGCTCCATAAGTTATATCTGTATGTCCACAAGAGCATGTCTTAATAGTTGCTAAAGCATGGCCACCATCTTTTTCCATCAATTTTGTCGTTGTACTAATATAAGAATGGACATGACCTGGTTTTACTACCCTTACTACTGCGCCACAATCTATACATTTGTAAGTTGTTTCTCCTGTTGCTGGATTTAATGTTCCAGCATCTTCTCTATGCGCAGTTGCTGAGCCTCTAGATAACTCTTTAGTAGCACCATCTGCTGGGCATGTTCCAATTGTTACTAAGGTATGAGTTCCATCCCCATTATCTTCATATTTTGTACTCTTTTGACTATAGTCATGAGTATGTACGTCTGGTTTCTTAACAACTCTTGTAGCACCACAGTCTAAACATGTATAAACAGTATCACCTGTTGTTGGATCTACTACTCCAGCATCTTCTCTATGCGCAGTTGCCTTTCCCCTAGATAGCTCTTTAGTAGCGCCATCTGCTGGACATGTTCCTATAACTACTTGGCTATGAGTTCCATCTCCATTATTAACATATTTTGTTTCCTTTTGACTATAATCATGTGTATGTACAGGTGGTTTTACCACTCTTGTTACAGCGCCACAGTCTAAACATGAATATGTTGTTTCTCCTGTTGTTGGATCTACTACTCCTGCATTTTCACGGTGAGCCATTGGATTACTTCTAGATAAAATCTTAGTGGCCCCATCTTTTTTACAAGTTCCGATTGTCACTAACGTATGAGTTCCATTACCGTTATCTTCATATCTAGTACCACTTACTTCATAATGATGAGTATGAGTATCTTCATCTCCACCATGATCTTTTACTACAGTCCTAGTAGCACCACAATCTAAACATGTGTAAACAGTATCACCCGTTTTTGGATCAACTACTCCTGGGCCTTCTCTATGTGCTGACACCTTTCCTTTAGATAATACTTTAGTAGCACCATCTTCTGGACATGTCCCAATAGTCACTAATGTATGAGTTCCATCTCCATTATTGACATATTTTGTGCTTTGCTGACTATAATCGTGAATATGTTTTTCAACGACTCTTGTTACTACACCACAATCTAAGCATGTATAAGTTGTTTCTCCTGTTATCGGATCAACTACTCCTGCATTTTCGCGGTGTTTCATTGGTTGACCTTTAAATATAACCTTAGTAGCACCATCTTCTTTGCAAGTTCCTATAACTACTAATGTATGAGTCCCATCTCCATTATCTTCATACTTTCTTTCACTTTCAATATAATCATGTGTATGAGTTTCTTCATATGGTTTCTCTACTACTCTTGTAGAACCGCAATCTAAACATATATATGTTGTATCGCCTGATACTGGGTCTACTACGCCTTCTCCATAATTATGTTCTACTGGTTTACCAATTTTTAAAACTTTACTTGCTCCATCTTTTGGGCATGTTCCAACTAATGTTCTTGTATGAGTTCCATCATTATTATCTTTATACTCAACCTTAATCTGCGTATAAGCATGAACATGTTCTGGTTTAACAGTTTGTTCATCCTCACCATCGCCAGGTTTTGTCGTATTTTCTTCTTCTTCTCCTGGTTTCGTAGTTTCACCTGGCTTTGTAGTCTCTCCTGGTTTTGTTGTTTCACCAGGATTTTGCGTATTAGTATGATCGTGTTCATGATCATTTTCATGATCATTATAATTAGGATCAAACTCTGTAATAGATGTACTAGGTTGTTCTGGTACATCGTGTTCATGATTTCCTATATTTGGTATCAAACTAACCGCAATTACTACAGCAGCTCCAATAGCAGCAATTCTAGTTTTGGTTAACTTAAATAAACCTTTCTTTTTGTCTTTCTTTTCGTTTTCCATCTAAATCATTCCCCCTTCTTCAAATTTCAATGGAAAGCATTCTGCTCCTCGCATGTACATATAGAATTGTAACAAATTTTATACCTCTTGTCAACTTCATATTTTTTTACTTATTGCATTGGAAATAAATGGAAAAATTCATTTTTTACTCAAAAAATATGGAAAACTTTTTAAAAAAAATTTACACTTTTTTGTAAACATTATTTTTCCCTTTGAATACACATTAGTAAAGTAAATTTATTAAGGTGGATAATATATGAAAAAAAGGAACAAAATAAAATTTATTTATCAAGAAGCATTTTTAACAAAAAATAATTTAACTTATAGAGAACTAAAAATAGAATTCAATAAAAAATACTATCTTTTTCTAAAGGAGCATTACCATGCGAACAGTTCTATATCTTAGACTATCCGATGAAGACCGCAATAAACTATCCAAACAGGAATTGTCAGAAAGTATTAAAAATCAAGAAAAAATCTTAAGAAAATATGCAGAAGAACAAAATTGGAATATTATTGGTGTTTACCAAGATGAAGATTATTCTGGCGCTGACAGAGATAGACCTAACTTTAATAAAATGATAAAAGCTTGTAAAAGTGGCAAAGTAGATATTGTTTTGGTAAAGTCTCAAGCTAGATTTGCAAGAGATATCGAACTAATCGACAAATATGTGCACAATTTATTCTATGAATGGAATGTTCGATTCATGACATACTTAGAAAAGATTGATAATACAAAAAAAGAAACAAAAAAAACAAGTCAAATCACTAGTATGGTAGATGAATGGTATATTGAAGACACTTCTCTTAATATTCGAGAAACATTAAAAGCTAAAAGAGAGAATGGAGAATTCACAGGATCTTTTTCACCCTATGGCTATAAAAAAGATCCTTTTCATAAAAACCATTTAATAATCGACCCTCTTGCAGCTTCCATTGTTAAAAAAATCTATTTAGAATACTCTAATGGATTAGGACTTCAAACCATTGCTAATAAATTAAATCAAGAAAAAATATTAAGCCCATTAGAATATAAAAGACTAAATGGTTCTAAACTACAAATTCCTATTACTAAATTTCTAGAGAACTTTTCCTCTATAAAACAAACTGGTTACTATAAAGTAGATATCAGCTATCCATTTATAGACTTGTGTAATATTTTTACATTGTATTATTTAACTCCCTGCAACCCTAATATAAAAATTATCTTAACAAAAAGTAATTCCAATCAAATAAAATTTTACTATACAACAAAAAAGAATCCACAAAAGAAATTAAAAAAAGAAGATTGGATACCTTTTCACATAAATGATAATATTCCTAACAATTGTACCTACATTGCTAGTTATATAAAAACATTATCCAACTATGAACCTATTTCTTATCAATTTGAAATATTCTTAAAAGAAAATAAAAAAAATATTGAATACTTTTTTAAATTCTTTCATTACCAGAATAATACTAAAATAAATTTAAACTATCAATGTAATATTAGAAAAAAATATAAATGGACTTCTCAGACAATTAAAAAAATTCTATCCAATGAAATTTATATAGGAAATTTACTACAATTTAAAAGCACACATATCAGTTATAAAAATCATACTATCATAAAAAATAATCCATCTAAGTGGATACGCGCTAATCATACACATCAAGCTATCATTGACCCAGCTATTTGGTATAGTGTCCAAACGTATTTAAAAAGAAGAAGTAATAAAACAGGGCATGTTCATCCTTTATCTAATAAAATTTATTGTTCTTATTGTAATAGAATTTTTATAAAATGCGGAAAAAAAGATAAAACGCAATATAGCTATCTATGTTGCAAAAATAAAAAAGATAAGTGGGATAATTGTATTAATAAAAAATATATTAATGAAAAAGAACTACATCAATTTTTATTAGAAAAAATAAATGAATTCATAGAAATATATTATGATAAAAATATTTTATATTCTTTAAACAAAAAAAATAAATTAAAACACCAACCTAAAAATATATTAGAACTTGAAGTTTTAAAAAAAGAAATCATTGAAAAAAAGAAATATTTTAGTAATTTATATGAAAACTATATAAATAAAGTACTAGATATAGAAGAATTTATCTTATTAAAACAAAAATATCAAGAAGAAATAGAAAATTTAAAAAGCAAAATAAAAATAATAGAAAATGAAAATTCTAATAATCAGCAAATAAACCAAAAAATTTCTAAAATTAAATTTCATCATTTAGATAACTCTTTTTTTAATTTATTGATTAATAAAATATATATTGGAATATATGACGAAAAAACAAATACTAGGGAAATAAAAATCATTTGGAATTTATAAAATAAATATTATAGAAGAATTAAACAATCGACCAACTGGTCCTACTGGTGCTACTGGTCCTCAAGGTTTAGTTGGTCCTACTGGTGCTACTGGTCCTCAAGGTTTAGTTGGTCCTACTGGTGCTACTGGTCCTCA
>CATKZK010000053.1 GCA_949841325.1 uncultured Bacilli bacterium | reverse complement strand
CTACTTCTTATATACACATAAAAAAGTGAAATTACTTCTTTTTTAGGAAAACTTAAAAAAAATATATTCGTTTTTATACAGATATAAAATATTTGTAATTCAATCTGTGTAGAATATATGTACAAATTGAAGAAAACATCTCTTGACTAATCTGTTAGGAATTGTTTAATAAAAGTAAAATGATAGTAGGAAAGTTTGTTTAGTTTGTAGGTTGATGTTGGAGTATAACTCCTTCATATAAAATTATTTTACTAAGTACAATAAAAGACAAGTTTTGCACTTGTCTTTTTATATAATAACATTGGTGATGATATGAAAGTATATATAGACCTTATTTTTATGATTAATGTATTATATGATTTTCTTATATTGACATCTGTGTCAATGCTGTTAAAAAGAAATGCATCATTTAAAAGAATTATCTTTGGTTGTCTTATTGGGTGTAGTACAATGGCTACTTTATTCTTAAGTTTAAATAAGGGGGTTCTTCTTTTGCTTAAGTTTATAACAAGTTTATCGATGGTTATTGTTACCTTTGGACCTAAGCGGTTTTATGAAAATCTATTTTACTTTTATATCGTTACTATTATTATTGGTGGCTTTCAATACTTGATGACAGGAGATGAGTATCAAGTCAATATCATCATTATGGGCATATTGTCTCCTATAATTATAGGTCTTTATATTAAGAGTCAAAGAGCCTATAAATTAGAAATTACTAAAGAGTATCATGTTGTCATTGTCGATGGAGATGATGCATATACTTGCACAGGATATATGGACACTGGAAATACTTTAAAAGATCCTCTGACGGGATATCCCGTTATTTTAATTAAAGATACATATACTTTCACAAGTAAAAAAGTATTTTATGTGCCTTACCAAGTCTTAGGAAATGCATCTATTTTATCTTGTATATTAGTCGATAAAGTAATTGTTGACAGCAAAGAAGTGAAAGTATTATTAGGGCTTGCTGATAAGAAGCTTTTTAAGCCTGGAATTGATTGTATATTAAATGAATATTTAAGGAGCGTGTAAAAATGTTAAAACAAATCATTCGTCGTATTCTAAATGCATTAAAAAGAGAAGATACCTGTCTATTTATAGGAAGTACAGATGTCCTGCCACCACCACTGAATAAAGAAGAAGAACTTGATTTAGCTCGTAAGAGTAGTGTAGGAGATATGGAAGCTCGCAATAAGTTAATAGAACATAATTTGCGTCTAGTTGTTTTTCTTGCTAAAAAATACGAAAACACTGGCTATGAGATAGAAGATTTAGTTTCTATTGGTTCTATTGGACTGATAAAAGGAATCAATACTTACAAAGTAGATAAAAATATCAAATTAGCAACCTATGTCTCTAGGTGTATTTCAAATGAAATTCTAATGTTTTTAAGAAAGAATAAAAGAAGAAAAACAGAAATTAGTTTAGAAGATACTCTTAATTTTGATGCAGAGGGAAATACGTTAAGTTTAGAAGATATCTTAGGAACAGATGAAGATATTGTAGCAACTTCCTATGAAAAAATGATGGACAAACGTTTCTTAGAAAAAGAACTAAACAACTTAAATGACCGTGAAAAACTCATTATGTCTTTGCGTTATGGTCTTAATAATAAAAAAGAGTATACTCAAAAAGAAGTGGCCGAAATGTTGGGAATTTCACAGAGTTATATTTCCCGCATTGAAAAAAAGATTATTAGTCGTATTCGAGCAACTATAACAGAATAGTTGCTTTCTTTACGTCAATGATAAAAATATTTTTATGATTTTAAAATGTCTAACTTAATTTATGTTACAATAAAAAAGAAGTGGTGATAAAATGACAATTTTAGATAAAGCAGAACCTAAACAAAATAGAAAAGTGAAAAAAAAGAAGAATAAAAGACAACCTATACTTTTCTATAAGTTACTTTCTTTTCTTCTCATTATCTTAACGATTACAACTTTTGGAGTTTTAATCTATAATGAAACTTTTACGATTTTTTATATGATTCCGATAATAGGTGGAAGTGCTATTTTGTTACTATTTATAACCTTTATTTTAAATAAGACTCGACTTCGAGCATGGATTAAGAACATATTTTCACTTTTTGCATTTTTCATTATTCTCTTAGAAATTTTGATTTTGGTATTCGGAACAAAAACATTAAAGTTTTTATCAAGTATAACAGATACAGGGTATCGTGTTGATAGTTATGGTGTTTATGTTTTAAATGAAAGTGATTATAAAAAAGTAAGTGACTTAGATGAAAAGACCTTGATGTATTTAGTTCATGATGATGAAAGTCGAGTGAAAGAGGCTTTAGGAAAGCTAGAGAAAAAAGTGAAGGTTAATACGGAAAGTGCAGAGTCTTTAGAAGATGTGATGGCGAAACTTGAAAAAAGAGAAACAGATGCGATTTTATTAGAAAAAAGCTATGAAGATATCATTCGCGAAGAATTTGAAGATATTTATGAAAAAATCAAATGTATTGAGACCATTGATATTGTCAATGTTGTTGAAGTGGAACAAAGTGATGTCGATATAACAAAGGATCCATTTTTCTTCTACATAAGTGGTATAGATACTTCAGGAAATGTAGGAAGTAAAGCACGAAGTGATGTCAACCTTGTGTTGGGTATAAATCCGAGTACGAAACAAATTTTAATGATTAATACACCAAGAGATTATCATGTCACACTTGCAAGTAAACAGAGCAAAGATAAATTAACGCATGCAGGTATTTATGGCGTAGAAGAGTCTGTTGCAACACTCGAAAATCTATATAATACTGATATTGACTATTATATGCGTATTAATTTTACCTCTTTTATTAAAATTGTAAACGCTTTAGATGGAGTGAAAGTCAATGTGCCAAAATCTTTTTGTGAACAAAACTCACAACGATCTTTTGCTAAAGGTGATTTGATTTGTTTAAATAAAGGACTTCAAACTTTAAATGGAGAGCAAGCCTTGGCTCTTGCAAGACATCGTAAGACGATTGGCGATCGAGCACGTGGAAAGAACCAAATGTTAATTGTTGAAGCGATCATCAATAAGGCAATGAGTCCTAAAATTATTACAAAGTATACATCTATTTTAAAAGCTTTAGAAGGCAGGGTTCTTACCAATATGCAAACAGATGATATTGGCAAGTTTATTAAAAATACAGTAACAGGAGAAGAATTTTGGAATTTTTCAAGTATCAGTGCTAATGGATTGGATGCAAGGGCTAAATGTTATTCAACGGGAAATGCCAATTTATCGGTAATAGATCCCGATGAACGGACAATTGAAGCTATAAAACTTGCTATTCGTAATTTAAAAGAGGGTAAAAGTAATGTACTAGAAGGAACCGAAGAAATAACGAGTACGACAAAGAAGACAGTAACTGCAAATTAATGTCTTTTTTATTGAAATTTATTAAAAATAATTTTAAAATGGAAATAGGAGGTAATTATGAAAAAACTAGAAGACTATTATAAACATTCTTTATTTTATCAAAGTATAATGCATCCTTTAGATAAAGAGAGTATGGTGAATAAAGAGGGAACTACTCAAGGAATAGATACGTATACTGTTCAAAGGGGAGAGACGATAGAAGAAAATGATGTAGGCATCATTGTTAAGGGAGACTGTAGTCAGTATTTTATAGGAAGAAACTTAAATGCTGAAGAAAATATATGCGATCGTTATCACTATGAGGTTTCAATTCATTTAGTAGATGCTCAACATCTTGTTATGGAAGTAGAAGCTGATATTGATCGATATAACGGAAATGAAACGTTTTGGGAACATAAGACTTTGCCAACGGCGAATGCCGCTACAATTGGGCATGAAAATGGGAGTTATCATATTGCATTTCAAGAACGTTATTTTCTCTTTGATACGCTTCTTATTCATGAATCAAGCCTTCGCGATATTGTTGAAGTCTATGAAACTCCTGAGGATTTTAAAATGGGAGATTCTTTTGATACGTGTGTAAGACATGTTTTCACATCTTTAGTTATTCATGATGGTATAGAAAAAATTAGAGTACTTCGACAACAAAATAAAAACAATAAAGTCAACCAAAAATAGTTGACATATATTCTTCGCCATGCTAATATAGTTTTAGTAGAAAAAAGGAGGAGAAAGAAAATGGCTGTTAAAATTAGATTAAAAAGAATGGGTGCTAAGCAAAAACCTTTCTATCGTATTATTGTAGCAGATTCAAGAAGTCCAAGAGATGGAAGATTCATTGAAACTGTAGGAACTTATGATCCTATAAAAGAAAATGATAATATTACAGTAAATGAAGAAAGAGTTCTTTCTTGGTTACAAAACGGAGCTCAACCTACAGATACTGTAAAAAGTATTTTAAGAAACAAAGGCATTTGGGCAAAATATAAAAATAAAGAAGGAAAGTAATTTATGCATCAAGAGTTAATCACTTTCACTGAAAATTTAGTGCGTTCTTTAGTAAGCGAACCAGACATGGTTAAAGTACAAGAGTTTTTAGGGGATGAAGAAATTATCCAACTTGAAATTATTGTGCATGAAAATGACATGAAAATGGTCATTGGCCGTGGTGGAAAAATGGCTTCTGCACTTCGCATAGTCATTCAAGCAGCAGCTTATAATATGAATATAAAAAGAATTAGAATAAACATTGATTCATTCTAATTCTTTTTTTTATATAAAATAGGGCGATTGGCAAGTTCAAATAAGAGCACATCTTCTCCAGTTAAAATTTTATAGACATTAGCGGCTCTTAATTCATAAGTTTTTATCATGGAATTAGCAGTAGAATACTTAGAAACAAGGGGGAGTGTACAGTCTTTTTTTATTTTATTTAAATGAGTTTGACCCGATTCATTTAGCCCTAAGATGCGAATGTATTCATTTTTTTGGAGAAGTTGTTTATCTTCTTTTGTTAAACCAATTAAAATATGAATAAACATTCTCATAAGACGATTATAAGTATATCTTTTAGTTTTTACAGCCTGCATAAATTCTTCTAAACTTGAAGCCTTTGATATTTCCTTCTTGAGTTTATTTTCGATTCCTTCGTCAACTGATAAAAACCTTTCTAAGTGATTCTCCGTTATGATTTTATATTTAAGTAATGTAAAGAAAAGTTCTTCAGAATAAGTAACGATTCTTCCTTCGGGAATGTAAGAGGAAACCTCTATTCCTTTTTTCAGTTTTTCACGTATATTGGATGCTGAAATGATTATTTCGTTACTTTCTTTATTGTGATAATCGTTCGTTCTTTTGATTGATAAAGGGGTAATCGTATAGTGATTTTTTAAAATAGCCTTAATATAAGAAACACCAAGTAAATCATTAGGCGAATGAAGAGGAATTCCTATGGCTTTATTTAATGCCGTTGGATAGTTAATTCCCTCTTTTAGGTATTTTTTGACTAATTGATCAAAGTTCTCATCTAACTGTCTTTTAGCTATTGTGGTGAGAAGTTCGATATCATTGGATTCGCTGCCAAAAATGAGTTTAGTTATTTTTAGCTCATGTAATAACTCTAAAGAAGCTTCAGCAAAAATGTCAGCAGAGTTACTGCCAAAGACAAAGGGAAGTTCAATGACTAAATCAATGGCATATTGTAAAGCAAGTCGGGTTTTTTCCTCTTTTGTCTCTATCGAAATTTCACCTCTTTCTAGAAAGTAACCATTTAAAATAAGAATAATAATAGAATGGGGAAATTGCTCCTTTATTTTATTAATTTGATATAAATGACCATTGTGAAATGGGTTATATTCAGCAATTAAACCGATTACTTCCATAAGATCAAGTCCTTTCGTGATTATAGTAACACAGAATAGAAAAATGTGCTATAATAAACTTTAAAATGGGGGATTTTATGGAACTTGAAAATATGAAAATATGTGCAACTTGTCCACATGTTTGTTGTGAAAAAAGTGGATGTGATTATTTTGTATCAGATTTTGAAGATTGCCTAAAGCGGCTATTCTTTCTGTTTTAGAAACTGGAAATGTTTCTATTGTTGCTACATTCAGATTTGATATTCTTCCAAATGGAAAAAAGACCTGTGAGCCCATTCTTTATTTACGGGCAAGAAATGAAGATAGGGAAGTTATTGATCTATTTTCTTATAAAAAAAGATGCTCTATGTTAAGAAGTGATGGATGTGAATATTCATTGGAAGAAAGACTTAGTGGCGCCGTTTATTTAATACCTAAAGAGGATTATCATTGTACTTCTATAGTTGATAGAGAGGAAGAATTGCTTAAGTGGATGTCGTATCAAAGAGTTTTAGCACGTATTGTCAAGCAATACACGAAAAAATCTGTAGAAGCTGTTTTAAAGGAAAATATAGAAGAAGTTTTAGTAGAGACATTTCATAAAGCGGTAAAAGGAATTGAAGCAAGAGAAGATTTGGCGTTAGTCTCAGGACTTGCTGATGTGGTAGAATGCTTTCCTGCTTGCTATGAAAGAGCACTTGAGAGATCAAAAGATATACCTAAAATTGTAGAAGAAATTGTGAAAAGAAAAGTTTTACATATTCCACTTAAAAAATAAGCTGGACATTAAGGGCGCATTTAGGTAAAATAAAAGAAGAATAGGGAGAGGTTTTATGAAACGATTGACAGTCTATTTTATTCATTCGTTAAAAATGGAATATAATACTTATATCTATTTGCCTGTATTGCGTAGTCAAGTATTGGTGAAACACAAATTGCTTTTTGCTCAAAGTGAAGAGAATAAAAATACTTACTATAAAGATTTAATTGCAAAGGCAGACATTGTGGTTGTCGATTTGACGAATCCTGATATGGGACTTAATATGGAATTAAAAGAGGCCATTACAACGAAAAAACCTATTCTTGCGTTAGCACAAACAAGTATAGGCTATGATCAAAAATATCAAAAATTATTAAAGAACATTATTGGATATTCGAGTGAGGAAGAATTTAGATATTTTGTTGAGACATTTGTAAAAAATTATGAGGATAAAATAAATGACGGAAAAGTAGACCCTACAGTGATACTGGGAACATTAAAGTAATGTTCTTTTGTTTACAGAAAAAGTGTATAATTTAGATAAAATATTCTTGACTTTTTCTTTTAGTAGTGCAAAAATGGTACAATTAGACTAGAGAGTAGAGGAATTTTTCTTTGCTATTTAGGAGGTATGAAGAATGAAGAAAAGAAAAATGATAATGTTTATATCAATACTATTTATGGCAATAG
>CATKZK010000052.1 GCA_949841325.1 uncultured Bacilli bacterium | reverse complement strand
GTAATCATTTCCTCCTGTACAGTTAATGGTCACATTACTATCATAGTTCTTTGATCCATTTGTTACTGTATATCTTAAGTCATAGGTTTCATCTACATTGGATAGTTCTCCTTTAAAGGCTATATGGGTTTTATCTACAATTAAAGAATTATTCTCTTTTCCATTTTCGATTGCCTTACTAAAGTACACATCAAAGTCTCCTACATTTGCTACTACTTTTATCTGTCCATTGATATATAGTGTTGTTGATACTGCGGCAAATCCTACGGCCATTAAGATTATAGCTACATACATTAAAAACCTTCTTCTTTTCATATAATCACCTATTTACTTCATCTTACTTCAAATCTTGTTTTACATAAAGTCTTTCGACAAAGTTTTTCCTTATTTTTATTATAGAAGAAAAGAGACTTACCTACAATAAGATAAGTCTTCTTTTACAATATATTTGACATAACTATTTGGTTATATCATTATACTAGATTCAATAAAAGAGTCGCCATTGACTTTTCCCCCAAAAGTTATATAATATATCCCACTGAAAAGAGGGAATAAAAGATGAAAAAGAATTCTTTAAAAAAAATCATATTAAGTGGATTAATGGCTTTACAACTAAGTAATGGTTTTAGTGGAAATACTTTATCTCAAGTATCTGCCATAGAAAGTATAGAAGATTTACTATTTATGAATAAAAATGGTCAATCCTTAAAATTGATTGGAATGATTCTTAATGGTTATGAAAGAATAACCGTTGGTTATGTATATAAAAAAGATCAATCCATTTATGTTGAAGACGCAAGAAATGGAAGAATATACAACTTAACAAATATCTCTAACTATTATGAATCTCCTAAGATACTATTTACTGATGTAAAAAATGTATTACCCACTGAATTAAAAGACACAAAATATTTAACGAAAGAAGAAGCAGATGAAATCGTAACTCAATTTCAAATTGCAAATACCGTTACACAACTACCAGATGCAAATAACATTTATTGGGACTATACATATCAGACATTTTCCTCTACAAATTCTAAAGCTGAAGTTTTACCTATTACCACTTGTAGTTTATTTAAAGATACCGAAAATCTATTTGATTCATTTACAGAAAATGATTTTAAATTAGGTTTAAAGGAAATGAAAGGAACATATCCCATTTATCAAGATATCTATCAAGAAGATCCAATAGGAGAAGCAAATGGCATAGGCATGATTACGGGATACTATGTATTAAACAATGAAGGAAAAAGAATCGCCACGTTAAAAACACAAAATGAAATAGATGAATTTATAGCAAATAATGAAAATCTTTTAAACGAATATACCTTTAAAGCCTCTTTTTATAAGGGAACTTCTATAGACGAAATATTAGATGCTATTGAGAATAATAGACGCATCTCTTATGAAAACACTTCTTATTTTATCGACTACAAACCTGTACAAAAGACATTATCAGACAAGTAAAAAAAGTTATTTTGTGAAAAATACAAAATAACTTTTTTATTGCTTATAATTAACTAAGTAAATTTTCAATCCAGATGATTGTCTCTTCTATTACATTCTTTTCTCGCTTTTCTTCTATTAGTTGTTTGGCAAGATCTACATCATCAGTAATAATATTATCGACCTCTAAATCCATCATTTTTTCTATATCTTCCCGAGTGTTTACCGTCCAAACATGAAGCTTTTTCCCCCTTTTATGAATCGCATCCACCATTGTTTGATTGACGTTTGTCAATTCTACACTAAATAAATCAATGTCCTCAAGAGAAATAAAATCTCCAAAAGCAAATGGCATAATATACCCTGTTTTTATTTTGTTATCCAATTGTTTCACTGTTTTTAACAGCTCATAAACTTGACTTGTAATGGCACAATCTTCTTCTAAATCATATTTTTTTATTAAATTGACAACGGAAAGTTCAAAATCAGTTTCATAACCAGAAGGTTTCATCTCAATATTTAATTTCATTTTATTTTCTTTCGCCCATTTTAAAACATCTTCTAATAAAGGAATCTTTTCTCCTTTAAATTCTTCGCCAAAGAGAATACCTGCATCTAAATCTTTTATTTCCTCATAAGTTACTTGCCAAATCTTTTTCTTTAATCCAGTTGTTCTTTTCAAACTGCTATCATGCATGATAATCATTTTGCCATCTTTAGTAGCATGTACATCAAGTTCAATCCAATCCGCTTCCATCTCTTTCGCTTTATAAAAAGCTATAAATGTATTTTCTGGATATAATCTAGAAGCACCACGATGCGCCGTTATTTCAAGGGTATTTTCTTTGATAACAAAGAGATTTATATTGCCAATCATAACTTCGTAAGTAAAAAGTGTTCCGAGAAAAAAACAAGCACTAAAGAAAAGTAATTTAAAAACTTTTTCTCCCTTACTTATCCTTTTTTTATTTTCTTGAAATGATACAGGCACAATCAATTCATCTTTCTTTTCTTTGTGACAGTAGTATAAAGAGGATACACTCGCATAACTAATAGGTGTCGAAAAGATAAGATAAAGACAAAAGATAATCGCCAAAAACAACCATACAATCGTTAAGAGAATACTCTCTATTACCAAAAATTGTTCTAAAAAGTGATGAATCCCAACAATAACAAAAAAACCTAAAAACAAGATCAAACAGAAACATATACTTACAAACACTTGCATTCCTATTATAGATAGACAATCAGTTATATGGTGATGATGTCCTAAATTTTTACTCATTTTTCTTGCTTCTTTAAATGTACAATCTTCTAATACATAGTAATGCAAGACATAAAGCCATCGCAACAATAAGAAAAATAAGATTAAAACAAAAGAACTCACTCCTAAAGCAAGAGGAATATGAGCCTCTATATATTCCATAATAAATGCTGGAACAACAAGAGACCCTAAAAAACTCGTAGTAAGTCCAATATTAAAAAGAGGGATTAAAAACAACACTAAAAAAATAATCAATATATTAGAATAATGAAACACTTTAATAGACTTTTTAAAAGAAAACAGTAAAACATCCTTTAAAATAACCTGCTTTTTTTGTCTTGATGCATCTTGTAAAAGAATAACTGTACTGATATCAAAAACAGTATAAAAAGCTAAAAACAAAAGCAAGAGAAAGAGTAATGGCCAAACCAAAGGATCTTTTAAAAAGAGAGGAATATTATCTACCGTTAAATAAGAATACCCAGCTATATTGATTATGGCGTTTATAATCTTATGAAAAACAGGAGAAAAGATAGCAATTGTTAGAAGCTTAAAAATCAACTCAAATTGAAGAATAACTTTGAAATTAGGCACCAGTAATTGTTTTATTGACTTCATCATTCTTTCCCTCCCATAGCTCTTTATTCATACTTTCCTACTATATCATATTTTAAAAGAAAAGCAATCTTCATTTATTATTTATATATGAAAAAAAGAAAGACTTAGAAGTATCACTTCCCTAATCTTCCTTTTTGCTTTTTTCAATTAATTCTTTGATTTTTCTAAAATGATGATTAATTCCAGATTTTGATATTTTTATATCGGTTTCCAATGAAATAATCTCTGCAAGTTCACTCATTGTTGTTTCAGGATACTTTCTTCGATATTCCATAACTAACTGACTCTTTTCATCAAATAAATCCAGTAAATCATGTTCTTTTAAATATTGTATATTTTGAATTTGTTCTGTACAAGTTTTCATTGACTTTTCTACATTTGCCTGTTCACAATTATTCAATCGATTAACCATATTCTTATGATCTCGATAAATACGAATATCTTCATAATAAAATAAGGCATTCACTGCTCCTAAAAGTTTAATAAAATCACTGATTTCTTCACTTGACTTTATATAAACCATATACCCTTTTTCTCTTTTTAATACTTTAGAAGAAAAATGCAAAGATTTTAAAAGTTCATTAGCAAGATCTGCTAAATCTGCATGATCTACTAATAACTCTAAATGATATTTACTCTTTTTAGGATCATTGATAGAACCACTAACTAGAAAAATACCTTTTAAATAAGAAGCTTTTTCATCATCAGAATAGTCCATTATTTGCTCTTTTGTTCTTTCCACATCTTGGCGAATCTCTTCTATTGAATGACGGATAACTAAAATATACATGGTTTTTGTTGTAAAACGTTTTAACGTTCTAATGGTTAGAGAGATATCAATTTTATAGAGTCTTTTTAATAAATTATACATTCTTCTTGCAACAGATGCATTCTCTATATAAAGGGTAATATTATCTGGATAGATAACAGTACTGTATTTAATATAGGCACAAACTTCTGCTAAAGATTCTGGTCTCAATGTTTCTATTTTGGTAATTTCTTCTTTTATCTGAGTTGTATAAGATGCCACAAGCATCACCTCACTTAAAGCTTATTATAGCATATTTTAGAAAAGAAAAACCACTTTCAAAGTGGCTTAACTTATTTGTACATAGTTGAGATTTAACTTAAATTGGTATTCAACTTCTTCTGGTTGATTGTCACCCTCAACGTACTCTACATGAACTCGAAGTCTAGCAAAATCTCCAGCATTTAATCGATCTCCCTTTTTAATAGGATCCCCATTATCATAAGTTACATAGTATTTTACAAGTGTATCACTAGAAGATTCACTACTTTCTGCTTTTGTAGCACTAAAAATAGCATCTCCTACACTAGCATTTAAAGTTCCCGCATTTTTTACATCAACAGTAAATTCATACACCTCACCTACATGCATACGAACTCCAAAAGCTAAAGAAGTTGTTGTAGATGGTGATGGTGGTGTAATTCTTGTTGTATCTTCAATGTTTGTGTTTCCTGTTTGTTTTGCATTTTCAAAATGTACTTCCCAAGCATTACTTGTCTCTTTTGTATCTGGAATGGCTAACGTTGGTTCTGATCCATATAGTGCATAGCCTACACTTAAAATAGTTATCGCAATTCCTAATACAATAATTGAAATATTTTGAATTTTTTTCATTTCGCAACCCTTCTTTCATATAGTTATATCCTGTACATATTATAATATAAATAAAAGGAATGTTCAATATCTAACTTTTATTTATTGTTCTATACAATAATAAGAAAAAAACTCACCTATGAGTTTTATAAAATCTCTTTTAATTCTTTTTTTCGTGCTTTAATCGCATTTAAAAGATCTGGATTATACTTGCTACTATCTACATCTATAATCCCCTTTAAAACAGTATTGAAATTTTTCTCTTTCGTATGATTTACCATGCGAACTAAAAGATTGGTTATCTGTGCTTCAATAGGTATAGCATTGCCCTTTACATTATTTGGATAACCAGTTCCATTAAATAACTCAAAGCTATAACTTACAATATTCTTCCCAATTGCAAGTTCATAGGCATCACTTACAAAAGTCTCTAATATTAAAAGCGCATTCTCTATTTCTTCTTTAATCGTTGTTGACATCACAATAGCGTCATTTGGCATTGCAATTGCTCCTATATTATAGTAAGGAATCATTTTTACTAAAGCTTCAATAAAGGCGTTATTTATATTATAGTTTGGATTTAGACTGGCAACTTCACTCGCTACAATATGAGCCATCTTTTGAAGTTTAACAGACTCACTACTATGCACAACATTTAAAACGACTTTAGATAATAAACCCTTTAAAGCATCAACCTGTGTATTATCAACATGTTTTAGTTCTTCAGTCTGTTTTGATACGACATCTTGTAAATCATTGCTTGAAAGATACAACCCTATAATCTTTGTAATTCTTCTCTTGATATTTTCTGTATTAAATGGTTTTTCTAACATATCTACAATATCATATTCATAAACTCTTTTACGAGTTTGTTTGGTCTCATCCCCACTGATAATAGCAACTGGTAATCGACTAAAGAGATTATTTGCTTTAAAGTAATCAAGTACGACAAAGCCATCAGATACTGGCATCATCAAATCAAGTAATACGCCAACAATACGTTCACGAGCATTAAAGGAATCTTGGATATTTTCGCGAATAATTTGAATGGCTTCATCCCCATTTTTAGCCATGACAATATTAAAGTTTTCTTCAAATATTCTCTTCAAAGAATTACGAATGATAGAGGAATCATCGACGATAAGCAAAGAAGGTTTACAATAATTAGCATTTCCAGCAATTTTAGTAATAATAGCTTGATTTAACTCAGGATGATCAATACTAACACGATTAAATACGGAATTGATATAAGCTCTTGTCTCTTTAGGGATTGCATTTCCTGAATTCTGTTCTAAAACACTACTAATTTGAACAATGGCATCACTTATGCTTTCATTTTCATTGCGAATTCTTGTCTTATAATCATGTATTTGACTTTCCAATTTAGAAGCAGTCATTTCACTATCAACAAGTCTTTCATTAATATCTTCACTCATCATGAAAATGAGTTTTTTTCCTTCAAATGGAAGATAATTAATAATATTAACAAACCAACGATATTCTCCACTCTCACAAAGTTTGCGATATTTCACCTTTGTTTCATTGTTGCCCTTCTGTGCTTCACTTTCTAACTTATTTAGCGATAATGCATCAAAATAGGCATTTATCTCTCCTTGATGTATAAATTTTTTCGATAGTTCTACAAAGTCTGTATACGTTATAACTTCTTTAATCATTAAAGAATTTGTCACAGTAAATGCAAAACAATAGACCTTATCTAAGTGAATATCAATGGCATAAATATTACTATAATTCGCATTAATAATCCTTGATACCTGTTCGATTAATCCTGTCTCATTCATTCCAATCACCCTTTACTCTATCATCATTATATCATACTTTATTTTTTCTGTGTTAACTTTGTCCCACAATTTGGACAAAAAGCATCCTCTTTTCTCACTTTATGTTGACAATTAAAACAAACAGGGCTTTCATGAAAACTTACATCATTTACATCAATTGGTTTTGTCTTAATCGTTTGCTTTTCTTCCGCATGTTCTTGTTTATCTTTTTTACAGTGCATACAAAAATCAATGCATCCTACTAAAATATTAACATTTCCTAAAAGAGCAAGAAGAGTTGATAAAAAACCAATGATTCCTAAAATAGGATGTAAAAAGCAAGAAGCAACAAGTGTAATAACTCCTACTAAACTTTTAATTGTATCGACAAGTAAAATCCACGAAATAATGAAATAACCTATTGATTTTTGTTTTTTTTCTTTCATTAGATGTACATATAGAAACAAACCTATAAATAAAGCAATAGAAGAAAATTGCCCTATTCCTATTTGACTTTTTAGTCCAACTGCCTGCGTATTAAAAAACGGCGATAACACTCTCTTGGTTAAAAAAAATACAACACCTAAAGAAAAAATAAGTCTTAAAACAAAAGCCCCAAATTGTAAAATACATCCCATCATAATGGCATCGTATTCACTTTTTCTCATCTTTACTTCTTCATTCTCAGGAACAGTATTCTCTATAATTTTATTCCAATCATATTCTAATAG
>CATKZK010000051.1 GCA_949841325.1 uncultured Bacilli bacterium | reverse complement strand
ATACAAAACGGTTGAGACAGCGGCAAAACCAATCGCCATCAACATGATTGCTGCAACAATCAACATTTTCCTCTTCTTCATTTCCTCACAACTTTCTAACGAGCATTCATCCACTCTATTTCTTATTCATGTTATAAGTATAACTTCTTTTCCCCGCCTTAGCAAGAGAAGATTGTGTGATTAATACGATTGCCCTTAATTTTTACACATCCACTGTAAAGTCGACACCATTCTACAAAAAAATCCCATTTTTTTAAATGAGATTTTATAAATTTATATTTACCCTATTTCAATATATTCAGTAGCATTATATACTTTATTGCCCATATTGACGTAGACATAGTATCTTCCCTTCGGAAGTTTATCTAATATTAGAAAATCTTTAATTGTTTTTCCTTCTTCTTTTAATGTATATTGATAAGCTTGCCCTGACAAGGCAATAAAAGTGACTTTCATATCCATTTCTTCTGGTACTGCACCTACAAGTTTAAAACGGTTATTATACATCATATAACTGATAAATAACGGTTCACTTGTCTTATAACTAAGTGCCTCTTCTTCACTAAGTTTTTTATATTCATCTGGTTCATTTGTTGAAAGATATTTTCCCGTTTCAACTTCATAGTTTTCGATAATATCTTTCTTTGAAGGAGTGACACTATTTTGTGCTAAGTTATAAATATCTGACTTTAACACTTCAAACTTCGATTCCTCTATATGCATATTGAGTACAATGTTATTATTTTCATCAAATTCTAAAATATAAGCATCATATTTATCATTACTAAATTGGTTACAATCAGGATCATCATATTTTACATCTTCTGAAAAATGCCATCCAGAGTTAAACACTTTATGTTGGTTCTCTGTATAAGTAAAACTAGATAGAGCATAAGAGAAATACTCTTTTCCACCAAATTTCCAATCGACAGTAGCAGTCTTATTTGCCTCATTTATAGAATATACCATGGCATAAGAAGCGCTTTCTTGAAAATTCTTACAAGCAGTCGCCTTTTCGTGATTTGCATTATATCCATTATTAAAGATTGATAATTTTCCATCCTTCGTTATATGTACTGAATGTTGTCCAGCAGGATAGATAAACTCATTTCCTTCTCCCTTTAATAGATAGCTATTAAACTTATTCGACCAATATTTTTTTTCACCTAATATCCAATTAATTTTTCCTGTTTCATAGTCAAGAGAAACAACTGAATTTTGATTACGGACAGATAAAATCAACGCTTTATTATTTTTATCATAAGTAATCGAATTAATCCATCCCCAGTTATAAGCTCCATGTTCAATTAATTTATCATCGATCTTAGAAACAATTTCTCTTAAACTCCAATCTTTCACTACTTTTCCACTCTGACGATCAACTTCTACAATATAATCGGCAATCGTTTCATGTTTTAAATCAGTCGTTAAAAGAAGTAGGTTTCCATTTTCCATTTCATAGCCGTCGTGATGATAGCCACCTTCTACTTCGAAAATACGATGAACAAATCCCATCATATCCACTTCAGCAACCCCGCTAGTACTGGTTACATCAGGTCCAGCATCTGCAGTTGAGATAAGCAAATGTCCATTTTGTAAAAGGGTTATCCCCTTGTTATAGCCAATGGTTAAATACCAACGAATTTCACCATAATTATCAAAAGCCAAGTTATCAATTCCTAAAGAAGAAGTCGCAAAGTAAAATTCTCCATTTGTATTCCCCAGTTTATTTTCTGTTACCTTTACATTGGCAGGTTTAGGATCTTCTTTTACTTCAATTTCAATGGTTTTACTCTTTCCTGAGTCTGTCTTTATAACCACTTGATTTTTGTAGTTCCCATAAAGACCATATAGGGGAATAAAATGATCTTTACTTGCTTCAAATGTTCTCGTAATATCATTATTATGTTTCCCCTTAATCGTTACAGTCACTTTCTCAGACTTTGTGGTCTTAAACATAACAAGTGCTGATTGAGGACTGATAAGAAACGGATTCGTTAATACATAGGGATTTTCCACTGTATAATTTCCCTTTTTATACTGAGCTAAATATTCATCCCGTATTTTCGCTTGTCCACTAAATATATCATCATTATTTATGGCAGTGCTTTCTTCTTCTAAAAGAAAGGTAAAGTTTTCATTTACTTTTTCTTTTGTTCCTTCGATTACTAAATCATCTTTTCCTTGAGTCGTAAAAAAGAGAACACCCATTACAACAAATGCCATAACTGCTACAGTCGTAGCAATTATGGTATACATCTTTGTTTTTTTTGTCATCTTTTTATTCTTTTTCATGATTCCTCCTTATTTGGTTGTTGCAATAACAAACGGACTACCTGCAGTACCGTTTCCAGAACATGCATAGATTTTGTCAAACATAACAAGTGGTTTAACATAAGCACTGCTTCCAGCATAACGTGTTGTTAAGCTTCCATTTTCTATAGCATAGAAGTAAGAATTATATCTCGTTTGGTGATCTCCATGACGATATGGATGTTCTACATAGATTTCAAAGGCGCTTGTATATGTATCAGTTACCCAATATGGCTTCCCTGAAGCATCTCTTAATAGACTAGGATATTGATTGAAGCGCGCTTGGTTTACTGTTCCCGCATACATATTTCCAATATTTGGCCAATTCTGATATACAAGATATTCTGAATAATTTGGCATCGTGGCAACAAAGCGATTTAGTTCATTAATAATTTCACGAATATTCGTAGCTGTACGATCATAATTTACTGAGAATGTTCCATCACAGTTAACAACTGTCCAATTTTCACGATTTGTCGCTGTTGGTGTTACTCTGTTTGTACTGACATCATTATAAGTTGCCGTAATTTGTCCTCGACCATTCTTCTCTAAGTAAGTAAAGTCTTTATTTCCAACGCGAATATGGACACTTCCTGCACTAGCACCATTACTAATTAAATCATTTACTTTGTTTGTGATATAGGCATCTTTATAATGCGTCCAATCTCCTACATAACCATCTCTATTAATTGCTCTAAAATAAATTGTATAGTAAGAAGAATCTATCATCTTACAAGCTGCATTGTCATAAATACTGACATTTTTTGAAGTGACAGTTGCTGTTTTATTAAATGTTCTATTCGCATCAATTCTCTTATCATCATTCGAAATTGAAACAGATGCATCTTTCACTAATTTATATTCGTATCTTGTGACACCTACTGGTGAGTGAGGTTCTTTAACGGAGAATGTCTTATTTGTTGCCCATACTTTAGAATCTCCTGAAATAAAGGAAGTTGGTATAACAAGTTTTGAACGAATATTTTCCTCTCCTGATGCTTCATATTCATATGAAGTATCATGATGCCCTTTTATTTTCGTTTTAATTATATACGTTTTATTTCCATCATCTACGGGATATGTCTCATATTTATTTGTATATCCAGCAGTAACATCAACAACACTACCAGCTGGCTCATTTGCTTTCTTTGACACATAGAAAAGCGTTGTATCAGCATCAGCTCCTTCTATATAAGGCGTATACGTTAAGTATGTCCATTTATTCGTGGCCTCATTATAGCTTGGAGTATACCATTCACCACTTTCAAAATTGTAGTTATACTCAGCACCATCATTTGTTTTTACTTTAAAAGATGGTTTTACTTTAGGTAATACGCGCAAGACACGAGTAGCTCTTTTTCTTGTTCCACTTTCTGTAAGCCAAGTATACTCAACTTCATAGTTTCCTGCTTCTTCTTTATTGAAGTTTTCTGGCATAGAACATGCAAAATTGTATTTTGTTCGTTCTTCTTCACTGTCAAGCATGATTAAATCTCCATTTTCCTTTGATAATGAAAGTTGATAACTTCCTGCTCCTTGCATACAATCATATCCTTCACCCCATACAACATAGTCTGAAAGAGCAACTAAGAAAGTTTCTTTTTCTTCTGATTCTAAAGGATATTCAAATTTTAAATCTCCACTTACATTGTCAAGATTTGCTTTAATTAACTCGTCTAAACCAATGTTTTTCTCCGTATATGGATTTTTAAGATCTTCTTTCAAAGTCCCACTTTTGACTAAATCTTCCACTTTAATATAGATATAGGCCTTACTGACATATAAATCATTAAAAGCTTCTTTATTTAAATCAGCATAAACTCCTGCTGCTGACTTTACAGCTGCTACAAAACGTTCATACTCGGTTTCTTTCGAGGTCTTAGAAACACTTGTCATATTATAAATGACAATCGCTGCCACAATACCAAGTAAAACAATAGTTACTAATAACTCGACTAATGTAAACCCCCTTTTTGTATTTTTTTTCAACATATAGCCACACTCCTATTCTACTTACAATATTACCACAAAAGAAAAAACGAGTAAATATGAAAATTATCTTTTTTATTCGATTTTTATTTTGTAAAACAAGCCATCTTTTTATTTTCATTTCCTATACAGATAGAATGAACCGTATTCTCTGGTATTTGATATAATACTTGCATGGTAGAAGAACCATGATTGTAAATAGGCTCCGTTCCCCCAAAGACTTGTGTATTTAGCAAGATATTATGTTCTCCTATTACGACAAAATCACATCCTGTCGTTAAATAGACTTTGGTATCTAAAGATGGAAGAATGGCTTGATTGTTTAAATAGTCTAAATCGCGAAACCGAACTTCGTAAACAAAGGCTTCCCATATAAATCCTTCCCTCAACGGCTCTTTTGCATTCACAATAAGAGAGTTTTTTTCTTCTTCATTAAGAAAACGAATTCCATAAACATCGACATCTGTTTCTTTGTTGTTTTGTTTATCGACAAATGTTGCAAGCCCGATATTTGAAACAGATAAAGGGTACCGAAAACTACTAAGGACTCCCTTATTTAAAGAACTAGGTTGTGTTATTTGTACTTCGGTTGTCGTCGTGGTTGTTTTCTCATCTTCTCTTCCTTCTTTTTTTGAAAAAAGAGAAAAGATTAAGATAAGGAGCAAAATACTTCCCAAAACAATAACTATAAGGCAAAAAATTGTTCCTTTATCCCAGGATTTTTTAGAGTTTTTTTGTATGTCAGAATATTCTACTTGTACAGGAATTTGTGTATTTATTGTTTCTCTAAACGCAAATCTTGTCTGGCAAAACGGACAAAATCTACTTCCCTCATTTACTTGGTTTTTACATACTGGACATATCATTCAAACCACTCTTTCTATTCTTTTTAAGAATACCATACTCTTTTTCTTTAGTAAATCCCCTTTTAATGCTATACTTTAGGATAGGTGATACACATGAAACAAAAAACTTATCCAACGGACCCTCAAAAAAAAGAGTCAAACATCATTCTCCATATAGATTCTCACGAAGCCACAATGATGAATAAGCCTTATATCATTCCAGCTTCTAAAACTGACCGTTATTCAAAACTCGAAAAAGCTGAAAAAAGAGAAGAAAAAAAACTAAAAAAAGAACTACAGGATTATACAAAGTATGATGCCTAAGTTCTTTTTTTAAAGAATTTTAATCCATTCACTTTTAACAGATTGAATTTCATAAATTAAACTCATTTCTTTAGAACAACTTCCTAAATTCATACAGAGTTCTTCATTTTGAAGTAAAGAGATAATGCGGTTAGCCATCTCTTCTTTATCGCGATTTTTAATTAAATATCCATTGATGTCATCTTTTATAATCTCATGAAGGGCAAAATAGTCAAAAGAGACACAAGGAATACCAAAACGCATCGCTTCAAGAAAGGAAACTCCAAAGCTTTCTTTATCTCGAGTGCCAATCATTATGCGCGCTTTTTTTAATGCCTTTTCTACTTCGTCGCTTTCTAAGAAACCAGAAAATATAATATTTTTTTCTAATTTTTTTTGTTCTACTAATTTACTTAGTTTCACTCTTTCAGGACCATCTCCTATAATGTAGAGTTTAGCATTGTTATTAACATGAACGACTTTTTCCATCACTTCTATCATCTCATCATAGTGTTTCTCTTTTTCTAGTTTTCCAATAGCCACAATATCTTGATTCTTGGAAATATCACCATCATATCCGCCACTCTCGATTGAAAAAGGAATGACTGATACGGGAATATTTATAGAATAGTAAAATTCTTGTATATAGGCATTTGGAACCACAACTCGCTTAATAGAGTGCAAATCCTTTTTTACATTTTCAAGAGCTTTTGCTTGATAAGTATGCTCCCAATAGATAATATTGACTTCTTCATTTAAATGACTAAAGAATTCATTAAATAAGAAATCAGTCGACACAATCGTAGACACACTTTCTTCCATCAGCAATTCTCTTATTTTATTTTTTAACTTTCGCTTTTGTAAGACATTATTTTTATAATCTAAAAATCCAAGTTCAATAAGTTTTACTTTTTTTAATAGATCAAATTGAAGCATCTCTTTTTTTCCTAAAACAATAATTTCAATTTGAAAAATATCGCTTAAAGCATTGGCTAAAAGTAAGACTTGTTTTTCAATCCCACCATAGCGAAGTTCTCTCATATAAAATTGAATTTTTTTCATAAGACCTCCTATTTCATTTAAAGTATATAATAATTCCTATCTTTTTACTAATTTTTAGCATCATCTTTTCAAAAAAATGAGCCTTATTATATGTCGTATGATAATAATATTGACTTTCTTTAAACAGACAGTACTTTTCTATTTGTTTAAAAGACTTATCAACACTGATTGAGTAATTATGTTTTATTTTCACATCATTTTGAATCACGATACGCAAATTTAAATTTCTTACTTTATGAGATAAAATAAAATCCTCATAATATAGAAAAATTTGTTCATCCATATAATTTATTCTTTGCAAATTTTCCGAAGTAATAAGAAAAAAGCTACTGCTTAAAATATCTACATCACTTCTCTCATTTTCATAATGACTCTCTTCGTATAAGTATTCTTTATTTTTAAAAATACTTTTTGAAAAAGGTCGATATGAAAATAAGTCTTTAAGGGGGCTCATTCTTTTCATCCCTCTAGAGATTCCACCAAGCTCAAGTATTTGAGGGCCTACTAAACCAATCGTTTTATCGTCTAAACAATTTAGAAGTTTTATAAGATCATCTTCACAGACGATGACAACATCTGAATTACTGATGATAAGTTTACAAACTTCATACTTATTAATTAGATATCTTGCTCCCATATTAATAGCGCTAGAATATCCATCATTTTGGTCACTAAAAAGAATGGTTACTTTTTCATGCTGGAGGTTATGAAGACGCTCGATTTCTTCTTGCGTAGAATGATTATCTACAATGACAATTTCATCGATGCAAGTATACTCTTTTATATTGTCAACGAGATGACTTGTTGACTTATAATCATTGTAATTGACAATAAGAAAACAGTTTTTCATACTTCCACTCTCCCTACTCCCATTGTATCATTTCTTTTTAAAGAAGTAAATTAGGTCAAAAAAAAGAAAAGTTTCACTTTCCTAAATAAGTAATTTTAGCATAACCATTTCCTGTATGCCCTATACCTTCCTCATAAAATGTTCCGTCTGGTTTTGGCATGGGTTCTAAGTCTTCTTTTACATTACTCCACTTGTATCCATTCCCATCAATCATGAGGGTATCTGTGAAT
>CATKZK010000050.1 GCA_949841325.1 uncultured Bacilli bacterium | reverse complement strand
TTAAATGATGATATTGATTTTTCTTTGATTTTATTGTATTATTTGCTATAGACATATGAATATTTCCTTTCTATTTGTAGCGAATAGATATTATAAATTATTCATGTGTCTTTTTCAATGCATCTTTGTTGCACTTCAGATTTAAATTAACAATTGGTAGAAAGTGAATCAAGAGATACACGCGAAAATATGATCAATACACTTAAAATTGTGGAAAGCAGATATTCTGGATTAAATGCAAAGGACTTGAGTTATGCCGTCATTACTTCAGATTTTCATGTTAAAAGAAGTTTAGGTTTATTAGGGAAGATTTTAGGTGCAGATGAAAAGATAACAGGAAGTCGTGTCTTTGATGGAAAAACGGATAGTAATTCTTGGTATAATTCATCTTCTGGAAGAACAACTATAAGAAAAGAAGCCCTTTTACTATTAAACTTTGCTAAAAGAAATCGCTTTTTACATGATATAGAACTATCCAATATAGATAGCAAAAAAAAGATATATAAAGCTTTATAAAATTCACAATAATTTCATTATAAATTCACAAATGTATTTTATAATAATCATGAAAAAGGAAAAAGAATAACCTATATAAAAATAAACATATAAACTCAAACTCACACTATAAACTTTAATATTTTCCTTTTTCTATTCATACTAGAGATACAGACTTTTTCATGTATTCTCTTTTTATTTGGCAAAGAAGGAAAAAAATTGGAAAAAATATAGTTCTTCTTGCTAAAATGTATTAAAAATGATAGAATTTATATAGATAGTAGAAAGATTGGAGAATAGAAGTATGCGAGAGGGAAAAGGAAATATTATTTTATTAACAATAATTGCTGTAGCAACATTATTGGTATCAGTTGCAGGAACAACATTTGCTTATTTTAATGCAGCAATGAATGGAAGTGATTCTCCAACAACTATAGAAGTTACAAGTGGTACACTCTCTGTAGAATACGATGGAAATGCTACAATTCACCAAACAGGAAATGTAGCTGCCAATCAAGAACTTGGGAAGAAAAATTTTACGATAACAGGTCTAGTTACAGGGTCTTCTAATTTAAATTATGAAGTAAAAATGAATGTAAAAACGAATACTTATGCTGAAGGAGAACTTGTTTATACGATTACAAGTAAAAATGTCTCTAATAATGGAACCATTATTACAACGACAAGTGACCCAGTGGTTATTCCTGCAGGTGCAAGCGCTATTAATTTAGGAAAAGGAAATTTTGCAGGACCTGTTGCATCAGGTGCTGAACACTCTTATACGATAAGTATTCAATATGTTAATGGACAAGAAGTAGAGGCTGCTGGAAAAGAGTTTGATGCAACATTAAGTATTGGACAAGCAACAAAATAAGCCTTGTAAGAATATTAAAAAGTAGTATACATTTTGTGAATGTTTTAAACTGCCTAATCAGGTGGTTTTTTTATGAGTTGAAAAAAGTATAGGAAGAAAGAGTTGTAATTGTTCTTATAAAACAAAAAAACAACATCATTTAGTGATATTGTTTATCGATGACATCGTTCATCATTTGTTTAATAAAGTCTTTAGTAAAGTTATAAGAATAACGGTAATGTGACTTTTCATAGTTTTCCGTATATTGTGAAAAGGGTATGAGTTTAAAATGCTGCATATTCTTATCAAAATAGTTTACAATAGGTTCTGCTTTTATATCATTTATTGTAATGGTATCTTCTGTTTTAATGACTTTTAATGTAGAAAGTAGACCAAATTGATAGGCGTTATCATACTTTTCTCCTGTTCTTGAAATATCATCATCTGCAGAGACAAAATTTCCAAGGGAATAATAGACCAATGTTTTATGCTTATCTCCAATCCATTCAATGGGTTGGATAGAGTGCGAATGATTTCCTACAATAAGATGAACGCCTAATTCATTTAAGTAATTAGCAAGTTCAGTTTGCTCCTTATTGGGACTACTTGTGAATTCTGTTCCCCAATGTACTAATGCGATTACGACATCACTTACTGCTTTTGCATTTTCGACATCCTTTTTCATTTTTTCCTTATAAGTGTTTGTTATTTGTTTAGTTGATGGATCACGATAGAGATTGACTTTCCACTGGTTGGCTTCATCTATTCTTATATTAGTGCCTAATGTATAAGATAGAAAAGAAAAAGTAATTCCATTAATTGTAAGTGTTGTAGTTTTCTCTATATCTTCCTTATTTTTATAAGTACCTACTGTTTTAATCTTAGTATTTTGATTAAAAAAGTCAAGGGTAGAATCGATTCCCTCATTTCCACGATCATAAGAGTGATTATTTGCTGTAGAAAGAACCTCTAAACTGAGTTTTGAAACTAATTTTCCAACACTTTCAGGAGCACAAAAGTTATAACCAGTTCCACTTGATTTGATCGATTCATTTCCAATGACAACTTCCATATTGCCAATAGACAAATCATCTTCTTCAAAGTACGATTTTACTAAATCAAAATAATCAGAGTTTTCAATGTCTGCTGTTGCATCATAGAAAGGTTGTTCAAAGAGAAAATCGCCAACCAATGTGAGTTTTGCACTTTGTATGTTCGTTTCTTCTGTTTCCTGCTTTTTTTCTGTTTTTGAAGGCTTTGATGTTTGGTTAGTTTTTTTCTCACTTCTTATAAAGGGAAATAATGAAAAAAGTCCAATTAGAGTAAGTAAGAGAAGACATCCACCTAATTTTATTTTCTTCTTTACTTTTCTTTTTTTCATCTTACATCACCTTAGCATCACTATACCATAAATAGAAAAAATTAAAAACAAAACAATTGTTTGACTTGATTTTTTTGTTATGCTATGATGAAGTAGAGGTGATGTTATGATCATACAAAAGTATAAAAAAGATAAAGCAAATCGGTATAAAGTAGTGATAGATGATGAAGAATATACTCTTTATGATGATATCATTATTCAGTATGGGCTTCTAATGAAAAAAGAACTAACGAAAAAAGAATTAGAGGAAATAATGCTTGCAAACGATGAACTTGAAAGTTACTATCGGTCGATAAAATATATCACGAAAAAAATGCGAAGCATAAGAGAAATGGAAGAAGTCCTAGAGAAGTGGTGTTATGGTGATACTACCATTAAAAAGACCATCAAAAGATTGCAAGATAATCATTTTTTAAATGATGAAAACTATTTAAAGGCTTTTATAAATGATAAAATCAATTTGACGAATCATGGTCCTAAGAAAATACGATCAGAGTTACTTAAGTTAGGAATTAAGGAGGAATTGATTGACGAAGCTTTAGAGAAAGTATCGAATCATTTGTGGCAGGATAAAGCGGAAAGATACATTCAGAAAAAAATTGAAACCAATCACCGTTCTTCTGCAAGAATGCTAAAAATAAAAATAAGCAATGATTTGGTGAATTTAGGCTATGAAAAGGAAGATTTTATATCTATTTTAAATAAATATGATATAATAGATGAAGAAATTGCGGAAAAGGAATATCTTAAAATCAGAAAACAATTGGAAAAAAAATATTCTGGTTCTGTCTTGGAAAATAAGATTAAGGAAAGAATGTATCGAAAGGGCTTTCATTATTCAAAGGAGTGGAGTTATGAAGAATAAATATCAAAGATTATCGAAAGAAGAACAAAAACAAGCAAGACTTGATTTTAAAAGCAGTGAAGAAAATCATAATAAATTATATGAAAGATTAACACGAGTACGTGCAATTGGAATGTTTGGAATATTATATTCTATTCTTAGTTTCTTTTATGATTTTTATAGTCAGGCAGAGATCTATATCTTTATTATTGATGGTTTTTTACTTATCTTCTGTCTTATATTTATTATCAAAGCAACAGAATTGAGAAATAGGCAAGTAAATCAGTTTTTAATCAAACAAATGACCAAAAATGACGAAAATAAGAGTAAGACCAAAAAAAAGAGCAAGAAAAAAGAAATGTAGGAGCTATGAAAATAGCTTTTTTTTAAGCTTTAGAAAATTCTTGTAAAACAGAATTAAATCTCGTATAATAAAGATATAGAATATTATTTCTATAAGTGTAAGATTTGGAGGAAAATATGGATTTTAATATGATGTCCATCATTACTCTTCTCATAGGTCTTGTTATAGGAGCAGGTGCTGTTGTTGCCATTACTATTTTACTTGGCAATCGTGCCTCTCAAAAAGCAGAAAAATTATTAAGTGATGCAAAAAAAGAAGCCGATAAACATAAAAGAGATAGTTTATTAGAATTGAAAGAAGAAAGTTTTAAGTTAAAACAAGAAACCGAAAAAGAAATAAAGGAAAAAAAGGCGGAAATTTCATCAAGTGAGGAACGTCTTTTACAAAGAGAAAAGTCTTTAGATAAACGCGAAGAAATGTTACAAAATCGCGATAATTTACTAGAACAAAAAGATAATAATTTAAGCGCTTTAACTAAACAAGTCCAAGAAAAAGAAATGAAAATGGACGAACTTCTTAAAGAAGAAATGGAAAAATTGGAAATGATTGCAAAGTTTTCAAAAGAAAAGGCACATGATTTAATTATGAAGCGTGTCGAATCAGATATGGAAGTAGAAATAGCTGAATTTATTAAAGAAAAAGAAGCAGAAGCTAAATTGGAAGTTGATAATAAGGCAAAGAGTTATTTGGTAAATGCAATGGAGCGGTATTCAAACGATGTCACGAGTATTCAAACTGTATCTACGATTTCTTTACCAAATGATGAAATGAAAGGACGCCTTATTGGTCGTGAAGGAAGAAATATTCGAACAATAGAAGCAGTTACAGGTGTTGATTTAATTATAGATGATACACCTGAGGCTATAGTTATTTCTTCGTTTGATCCTTATAGACGTGAGATTGCCAAGCAGACGATTGAAACGTTAATTAAAGATGGTAGAATCCATCCTACAAGAATTGAAGAAATCTATGACAAAACTTGTAAAGATATGAATTCTAGAGTGATGGAGATTGGAAGAAATGCAGTATATGAATTAGGTCTTTCAAAGATTGATCCAGAACTTGTAAACTATATTGGAAAATTAAACTTTAGAACAAGTTATGGGCAAAATGCTCTTCAACATTCGATTGAAGTTGCAAATCTCTCTGGATTACTTGCTGCAGAAGTGGGGGAAAATGTTTCTCTTGCTAAAAGAGCAGGTTTATTACATGACATCGGAAAATCGATTGATTTTGAAGTAGAAGGAAGTCATGTAGAAATTGGTGTAGATATCGCTAAAAAGTTTAAAGAAGATGAAGTTGTTATCAATTCAATTGCTTCTCATCATGGAGATACGGAACAGACAAGTGTCATTTCGTGTTTAGTTCAAATTGCCGATACATTATCTGCTGCTAGACCAGGAGCAAGAAATGATTCGATGGAAAACTATATTA
Source organism: uncultured Bacilli bacterium (assembly GCA_949841325.1). Taxonomy (GTDB): domain Bacteria; phylum Bacillota_I; class Bacilli_A; order RF39; family UBA660; genus CAG-582. The sequence goes on along the minus strand of CATKZK010000050.1, from coordinate 2,396 downwards.
AACGATTAGAGAATCTTGAGAATATTGGAAATTCTTTTGATGGAGTCGATAAATCCTATGCAATGCAGGCAGGACGCGAAATCCGTGTTATTGTAAAACCTGAAGAAGTTGATGATTTATCAAGTTTCAAAATTGCACGTAAGATAAAAGAAAAAATTGAATCTGAGATGCAATATCCTGGAACAATTAAAATCACAGTTATTCGAGAGACTAGAGCACAAGAGGAAGCTAAATAAGCTCCTCTTTTTTGTGCTATCTTAAAAGCGATTTTATAAACAAAAGAAAAAACTATGAAAATCATAGTTTTTAGTCATCTAGAGAATCATCAGAATTAATGATAGCTTCTAAATCGTTGTTTTTATTCTTGTTCTTTTTATTTTTCTTGTTCTTCTTATTAGCGATATCTTCGTTTTCAGAAATGCTATTGTTATGATTAGCATCTACTTTTTCGGTATGTTCTTCTACTTCATCAAGAACAATAGTGTCTAAATAGATATTTTGAAAGTCAGTATCAACCGTTTTTTCTTGAGGAATTTCCTCTTCAGTTTTGATTGGTTCAACTTTTTCTTCCTCTATATGAGCTGGTTCTTCAACTTTTTCTTGTGCAGGAACTTGAATCTCTTCTTCGAATACTTTCTGATCTTTTATTTCTTTTTCATCTAATTCAAAAGTATCGGCTATAATAGCGTCAATATCAGCAATTCCACTTGATAAGTTATCAGAATGTCCAGCTGAGTAAGTTAAAATCTTATTTAGTGAATCGGTATAATAGAAGTAAGCATCTAATATTTTTCTTAAACATAATTCTAATGCTTTTTTCTCTGCTGTTAGTTTAACAAGTTTTGCTTTAACATTTTCAGCCTTTTTTACAAGCTCATTCATTGCTTCACGATCTTTTAAGATTTTTCTTTTTCTTTCTTCGATTTTTGCTGAGATCTCTTTATTTGCAGCAATTAAAATATTTGCAAGCTCGTCATCTTTAAATTTATCGACTAAATTCTGATAATCATTTTGAAATCCTTCAATATCACTGTTCATTTTTTCTACTTTCGCTTTCGCTTCATAGAATTCATCCTTATATTGTTGAGATTTTTGTACTTCTGTTTGAATTGTTTGTTTGTTTTGAGCAATTTTTTCCTCATATTCTCTTTTAATTTTTGCTAAATTATCGAGAATCTCTTGAATACGACTATTTGTTTCGTTAATTAAGTCCATAACACATACCTCTCTATTCTTCTTTTAAAATTATAACAAAGAAAAATGGCTTTGTAAACCACAATTTCAAATTCATTTCTGTTTGTTTTAGTATTGCAATCTAGTTTAATAAAAGATATAATGAATATAGGAAAAATACAATTCGGGGGGAATGAATATGTATCAAGAAAGTAAGAAGAGAATAGATTGGGTAAAACTTTTTTTAAGGGTAGTTATCGCTGGTTTGATGATTGCTTTAACCATTAAGTTAATTTCTATGGCAATAAGTCATCAAGAAACGAAAAAGATGGAATCAAATATGACCGAGAATTTGAAGTTAATAGATGCAAAGGCACAAGAATACTTTAATGACGAGAATAAACCAAAGGAATCTGGTAAAACGGAAAAAGTATTTTTAGCGAATTTAATTAAAGAAGAAAAAATGGATGTTATTAAAGATGAAGATGGAAATGCTTGTAATATGGATAAGTCTTTTATTTCAATAACAAAATTAGATACAGAATATCAATTAAAGAGCTATTTAGAATGTGAAAAGAGCAGTGATTACCTCAATACATTTATTAAAATTGAGACACCTAATATTACTGTTAAACCAACAGAGGAAACCAATACAACAACGAAAAAAGTGACAAGTGCAAAAACAACAACGACAAAGAAGAAAAAATACCAAATTGGATTTAATACCAATGGTGGAGAATATTTAAATGATATTACAGTAGAATCGGGAAAACAAATTCCTTATAAAGAACCTACGAGAAAAGGATATAGATTTATTGGTTGGTATTATAATGGAGAGAAGTTCGATTTTAATACAAAGGTTAAACAAAATTATGTGCTTGTAGCAAAATGGGTAAAAGAATAGTGTTTTTACTAGCTTCTTCTTAAGCTTATATAACCAAATAGTTATGTCAAATATATTGTAAAAAGAGACTTATCTTATTGTAGGTAAGTCTTTTTTCTTCTATAATAAAAATAAAGAAAAATTTTGTCGAAAGACTTTATGTAAAACAAGAATTGAAGTAAGATGAAGTAAATAGGTGATCATATGAAAAGAAAGAATATATTGGTACTTGCAATTTTGCTGATGACCATAGGATTTGCCACAGTATCAACAACATTATTTATAAATGGAAATACAAATGTAGCAAGTAATACACAAGACTTTGATGTGTACTTTTCGA
>CATKZK010000049.1 GCA_949841325.1 uncultured Bacilli bacterium | reverse complement strand
AACAAAACATTAAAACAAATGTCAAATTGCAAAAAGAAAAAATCTGTATACCAAACCTACAGATTTTTCATAAAACTTTACCATTCTTCTTTTTCTGTATCTCATTTTTTGCAGATTTAAAAATATTTGTAACTTTGATTTTTTTATGTGAAGTTTAATGATTCATTTTACTTTTTAAGCCATCTTCCACAAATATGAGTCTCTCTGTTGTTACTTCCTATTTCTAAACTTTTATAGATCTCTTTCATATCATTTTTTCCTCATTCCTGTATCGTGATTTCTTCACAAATACATCCTTTATAATTCTCTATTTTATAAAGAGGCTCTAGATGCGTTCTAGCACCAATATGTCGAACTACTTGTCTTGCTAAACTTTCTGCTTTCATATAAGCTAAACTAATCACTTTTTCATCCATTTCTTCACGAGACAAATATTCATGGATAAATACTGAAAAAAAAGCATCGCCCGCACCAGATGAATCAACTTCTACTGCAGGTGTATCGACTTCTTTTTTTAAAAAATCTCCATTAAAAAGAATATCGGCTCCTCTTTTTCCCCGTGTAATAATCAAAATCTTGGGCTTTAATGCATCATATAAATCCATAGAATCTATTTCAAATTTTTTCTTTAATACATTATAGACGCGTTCATTTAAATTGATGATTTCAAAACGACTTCCTAAAAGCTCTTTTAACTCTTGAAAAGATGCATACATTAAAGGTCCTAAATATCCAATATCAATGAAAGCCTTATTTTCCACCTTTTTTAGGACATTCAAAGTCACTTTATTCAGATTATCAACAATGATTATATCCTCTGTTTGTATATTTTTTAAAACCTCTTCTTCTGTACATTTTAATCCACGATAAGAAAGTCGTCTATTACAACAAGGGCAATCTTGGCGATACTCTTTTTCATCAGTAAAAAAAATCTTCGTATGTTCCTTAATTTTTCTAACGTTTGAACAATCAATACCTAACACTTCTAAAGAGTTAATCGCGACATCTCCTATAGAATCGTTTCCTACACAACCAATAAAGGCCGTTTCATAAAATTTAGAAAGATTCGCAAGAATATTGGCATTACTCTTCCCTCCACAAATACCCACCAATTTATTTTCTTTAAAATAATAATCAGCATATAAATCTCCAAAACTAATGATTCTCATCTTACATACTCCCTTTAAAATAATACAAGGTTTTGACAACCTCTTTATCATATGATACATTTGCTAAATCTATTTTCTTACCTTTTGCTATATTTACACATAAATACATCGCCTGCAAAGTCATATAAAATTGATTTACCACTTCATCCTCACTAAATCCTTTTATCACGATATAGTCTTTCATAGAATTTTCTAAGACTTGTTTTATTGTCTTATCTAAATCTCTTTCTTTGTTTTCTAAATAGATGGCTGCATGCTCATGCTTTTTATTACAGGTGCTTCTTCCATGACAATAGTCATACTTATGGTGAATAAGAGGAATTCCCATTCCTGCTTCAACAAAGGTCGATTCTAAGAATGTCTCTACAGTATGTGTATCAATACCAGAAAAAATATTGACTATATGATCTGTTTCCAACCACATATTCTTTTCAATATGTAAAAACATCTCCTCAATTAGACCTAAAAAGGAGTCTCCGACATAATACTTCAATAGAATCGCCATAGGTACTAAAGTTGCATTTAACGAAATAAAGCTATGACGATTTTCCATGTCATAATGAAGCAATATTTCTCTATAGACTTTTGTCTTTCTTGTACTTAATAAGTATCGATGTATATTTTTATTTAAAGACGATTTTACACCATAATTTGATCCACTATGAGAAACGACAATTAGATTTTGAAATAGACCTAAATTGAGATAATTTAAATCCCTTGGTTCAACCGTTTGAACAATTGCATGATTTTTTTTTGATAACACAAGATTTAGAAATTCAGCAACAACTCTCGAACCTCCTGACCCACAAGTAATAACATTTCCCTTTATCTTCGATAATTCTTTTTGAATATTTTCAATATGATTTGTCGCCATTAAAATATCTTCGTATAAATGAGCTAAAATAAACTCCATAAACATCACCTTCCTAATCTACATTATAAATTGAGATTAGGAAGTATATGGTCTAATTAAAAAATTCATCTAACATTTCACATTGATTAATTCTTCGTAATTCAAAATGCCTTAAATCTCCTCTTAGTTCACAGAAAGCAGCGCATCCCCATCCTTTTGATATCAGAAACAAATCAAGTGGATGAATAGTGCGTATAGTCTCTCCCTTTCTATAGGAATAATAAGAAATTCGTACCTTGCGATTTTCTTTTATTGCTCGTACTAACAGATTATAAATCGGTTTTATCTCCTCGGTTAACTCAGAGTTTTCATCTTTTGATCCTAAATAAACTCCCCTCACTTTATCAGTTATCTCTTTCAAGCGACTTTCTTTTTCGTTTGAAACTTCTAAGTCTCTTAAAAACTCATAATCGCTTTTTTTAAATTTTCTCCTAGGAAAGTGTATACTCTGATTTAAAACATATCCTCCATAAGGTCCTCGTATAGTATCAATATAAATACCACTTTTTTCTAAATCATCTTTATAACTACGTACCATTCTAGGCGTTACTTCTAAAATATCTGCTAATTCTTGAATACTATATTTTTTTCCTGAACTCAAAAGCTCGATCATCGTTAATGCATTTCCAAGTTTACTCATGTTTTTCCTCTTCTATACGACCAACGACAGCATATTCACTAAAATCTAAACGATTTAAAAAGTCACGATACTCTTCTACGGAAAAACTTTCGGCATCTAAAAGAGTATCTGGTTTTTCATAATGAAAGGTCAAAATATTATCGGCATATGGATGCAAATAGTTTAAAGGATCCTCTTCTCGCAGTAATAAATCTATCATTGTCTCTTTTTTCCATAGTTCAAAAGTTTCTTCATTTACATGGATCTGTTGAAAACACTTTAATATAGCTATTTTAATCTCTTCTAAGAAAGAGGAAAAAACGCCAATCGTAAGTATCATAAAATGTTTCTCAAAATCAAAACTTTTTTCAAGACTATAAATGGTATACTTTTTTTCTATAAATTCTTTATAAATATGAGATCCATCACTAAAATTTTCTTTTAAAAAATACGAAATATAAAAACTTAATCGAACAAGTTCTTTCGGTGTAAAATCCCCTGTAGGAATCTTAAAAAGGACATAGACAAGTTCTTCTTTTCCCTTAGCAGGAATAACTTTCTTCTTCTGATAAACAGAAAGAGGTTCCATTAAAACAATCTCTTCATATAAAACGGGTTCTCTCTCCATCTTTTGATAGGTATCTATAATAAGTTGTTTTATTTTATCAAGATCTCCTGCATAGGAAATTTTTAAAAACTGATTCTTTGGCTGATAAAATATACGATGAACAAGGTTCAATTCTTCTATAGAGATATTTTCAACTTCCTCAATACTTCCACAATGATTCCATCTATGATGAAAGTGATGAAGGGACTCATAACAAGTTTTAGAAATATCTAAAAACAATCGATCTTCATAAGAACGAATTTCTTCTATCACTGGTTTTTTTATCTCTTTTAAACATTCTTCAGAAAAACACGGTTGATTCACCACTTGTATTAATTTGACTAGATTATTTTCAAAGTCTAATATATCAGAAATATAAAAACGAGTATAATCATTGCCTGTAGCCCCATTAAACTTGACATAGCGTGCTTTAAAATAATTTGCAGCATTTCCTAAAGGACTTTCTTCAATAATAGCATGTTCTAAAAGATGAGCAAGCCCTAATGATATACTATGCTTTTTCCCTTGGTAAATAAATCCTTCTGTTTTACTACCAAATTTTGTAATGAGTTCGGCAAATCCATTTTTTTTATTCTTGTCTTGAACAATTAAAACTTGTAACCCATTATCGAGTGTAAAAAAATAGTTTTTCATGATTGCTCACTCTCCTTTAAAACATAAATAAGTCGAAGATGAACACGTTTCAAAAAGGCTTTCATCGATTTTGTTGTAATCTGCTGATAGGCTTTATAGACATCCTCTGTCGTAATGTGGTTAAAATCTTTTGTAATCTTATCATCAATTAAAGCATGATGAGTATCATTCTTTCGGAGTAAATCAACTTCTACACCTTTCAAGTTTTTTTCCATTGCTTGTTTTAAAAAGTCTTCATTTTGTAAAGAGTCAAGACATTCCTTCACAAGATTAATTGCTTTATCTTTATTACAAATATTTAGATAGGTCTCAATCATAAAAAGACCATGATAACTCTTAACGGTTACCCTTGAAGAATAAACTAAACGGTTCTCCCCACGAAGAGTATTAAAGATTAAATCATTTTCTCCACTACTCAAAAGATCGTGAAGGAGCAAAAGTAAAAACCGATCCTCTTTTTTATAATCTAGGATATCATACACCATATAAAGCGCTGTTTGTCTAAATGTTCCCTCTTCTTCTACAATCTCTGTTTCTACAGATGGCAAACATTCAAAATAATTGCCATTAAATGTAAGTGATGCTTTTTTTTGAGGAAAATATGTTTTCATCCATTTTTCCATTTTTTCCTCTTCAAAATTTCCATAGACATAAGAGACACATTCATTTTCTTTAATCCAGGTATTATAATAGGTATAGCAGTTTTCTTCCGTTGTCTTTTTTAAAGCTTCTACATATGTCGATTTTTTCACAAAGATTTCCTCTTTTGGGTCTAGAAGCTCAATGACTCGATTAAAAGAGACTGTATAAATACTTGGTGTAGTCTCAATGGCTCCTCTATAAAGAAAATCTTTTTCACGATTAAATCTCTCTCTCTCAAACTTTCCATTTACTAAAAAGGGGTCAAAAAGAGTTCTTGAAATAAAATCAAGACTTTCCTCAAAATGATACCCTTCTATAATTTTATCTTTGGGTAAAGAAAAACGAATATAAATATATGTATTTTCCCCTGCCTCACGATATCGCAACGTAAAATGAATAACAAGATATTTTATCATAGCATATCGAAATTTAGATTCATCTGGGCATTCTTTTGAATAATTAAACAGATACTGTCTAAGCACATCAATTTTTCCTATATCTTCTAAGCGATAAGGGGCTTTAAAAACAAGACAAAAGAATACAGTATTCAAATCTTTATTAACAATAAAATTCGGTTTTGTTGATAGCTCTTTTCTTTCCATAAGTACCTCTTTGATTTTTTCTTTCTATTATAACACACTATTTTTTTTATTTCTTACAAGTTGATAACTTTCATCAATGAGTTTCTTAACTGTATTTAAATCGATTGTTTTATCAAGTAAAATCGTAACCCAATACTTTTTATTCATGTGATATGCTTTAAAATAATGTTCTTGATCAATGAGATTTTGAATCTTTTCAGGGGTATTTTTCACATTTAAAATAGTACATGCCTCTTCTGATAAAAGACCAAGTTTATTCTTATTTATCCGCATAAGAATTCCATACCATTTTGTTTCAGTTCTTAAAACAGCCGCATCTGGTATTCTTTCAAAAAGATATTCTGGAAGCGTTCCATAAGCTTCTTTACAATAGGAAAAAATATCTTCTTGGTATGTATTTTTAAGACAACAAGCACTATATATAGATGTAAGAATTTCATCTACTTTTTCACGCACCTTAGAGACATAAGCCCCATTTGCTCTTTTCATTTTATAAGGTAAATAAATTTCATCATCTTCTTTTTCACGAACTTCTACTTCTAACGTATCTTTCGTTAAAATAATGATTGCATATAAACTTTCATTGATTTCCTCTTTTAAGAGATATTGATTATTTTCTTTTTTAAAACCATAAGGAATTAACCTTTCTTCTAACACATTCATCTCTAAAAATTTTTCTTCCATAGTCTCTCCTCTATTTCATTATATCATGAATCGTTTGACCTTTAAAAAGAAAAAAAGACACTCGTGTGTCTTATCCCAATGCAACATCTAATACCATCATAATGACAAATCCAATCATTACTCCTAAAACACCTAGATAACTCTTCTTTCCCTCTTCTGCTTCTGGAATTAATTCTCTTGTAACGACATATATCATAGCGCCTGCTGCAAAGGAAAGTAAATAAGGCAATATCGGAATAATAAACGAAGTCAATAAAATTGTAAGTCCTGCACCAATGGGTTCAACAATTCCTGAAAGCATTCCAATCAGAAAAGCTTTTGTTTTAGATACTTTATCACTTTTTAATGGCATGGATACAATCGCTCCCTCAGGCAAATTTTGTAAAGCAATGCCAATTGCTAAAGCTAAAGCTCCTGCATAAGTAATCCCTGGTGTTCCTGCAAGAAAACCAGCGAATATTACACCAACTGCCATACCTTCAGGGAAATTATGAATGGTGACTGCAAGTACCAAGAGGGTCGCTTTATTCAACTTATTTCCCTTTCTCTTTTTATTCATATGATCGGTAAATTTATCTAATAAAATGAGAAAGACGATTCCTAGAATGAATCCAATAGCAGCAGGTAAAAAGGCTATACTTCCACTTTCTGATGCCATTTCAATCGCAGGAATTATCAAAGACCATACTGATGCCGCAATCATGACCCCAGCCGCAAATCCTAAAAGCACTTTTTCTAATTTTTTATTCATTTCATTTTTTAGTAAATAGACAAATAAAGCCCCTAGAGTAGTTCCCAAAAAAGGAATTAAGATTCCTATTATTACATCCATAAAATACCATAATCCTTTCTTCTATGATATTCTATTCACTTTTTCTCATATGGGAACCCTAAAAAATATTTTATTTCACTGCAAGAATAAGACGAGATCCTCCATAAGCGGCGGCATTCCCTCTGTTTGCTTGAAAGTAAAATTGCCCAGCAATAACACCATCTGCATTTCCACTTCCTCGACCAAACCAAGACCAATAATCATCAGCAAAAGTAGAGCAATCAGCATACCAATTGTTATGATAATACGTTCCACTGTTTTCTTTATAAGAATAAAATGGTCCCATATCTCCTGTTGCATCTCCTAAAATGCGATTATTCCATGAAGTTTGAACACTATTACTAGAATAAAGATCAAAATATTTTGAATAATTTGTAATATCTGCAGAGGTTTTTCCACTATCAGCGAAGGCACCACTTGGAAAACTTGCCATACGCTCCCAAGCTCCTCCACTTATGTCGTATATCCCTGTAATATTTCCAGTGGTTGATGCTTTATATCCTGTTTCTGTATTATATGTACCTGTTTCAAATTTTCCTACCCATAATCCTGTTATTCCAAAGTTTTGAAATGCTGGATGTGTCATCCATTTCCCTACAGCACACTTACCGCTTGCTCCTGACGTTTTTGGCGATACACAAGATGTGTCTGTATCGGCAGTTTCATCTAAGGTAAATTCTATTTGAATTTCTTTAGCTATAGACGTTGCAGGTTTACTGCTTCCCGATTGAGCCTTATAGTTTCCCATATCAAAGATTTGATATTTGTACTTTGGTATCCATACAAAGTAAGACTCTATATCACTTCAGATATAGAATCGCCTGCCTTATATCTTTTACTAGGTTCATCTATTAACAAAACAGCATTGGCTCACTCTTTATTTTCATAGCTATACCATTTTTTATAGAGATTAGCATATTTAACAGTACCATCATTTTCTATAGTTATAGGAAAGACTCTCTCTGCCTATACTGGATCTGTACCGTTTAAGATATCCTCTTTATATGGAATTGATGGCAAATCTTCTCCTAGAGACGTTCTTTCAACACCATTGACAACAATCGTCATTTCGAATTCAAACGATTTTTCCTCTGTTACTCCCTTTAGTAACTCAAGTGTAAGCATTCCTACTCTT
>CATKZK010000048.1 GCA_949841325.1 uncultured Bacilli bacterium | reverse complement strand
GGGCATACTTTCCTACTATCATTGTATCATTTTTTTACATACGTTTTTGTCGTTTCTATATAGAATACATCAATTTGTACAGTTTGTTGACATCAAAAAAGAACACTTACTGTTCTTTCGTTCCCTTTTCATATATCTTAGTAAGAATCTTTTGATAATCTAATTCTCCATACTTTTCAGTTAACTTAAGAGATAACTCTTCATCAATCTTTGAATAATGGTTAAGAAAATCTGTTGTAACTTGTAAAGTCTTATCAAAATGATGTGTATGATTCATCCATTCTTTCATTTGTCTTAAAACGAATCGTTCATCTACCTCCACATTAAAATGTTGATATTCTTCTAGAAAAAAAGGATTAAAATGACATAATTTTTCCATATCTTCTTTTCCCAATGCTTTTGTAAATAAAACTTTTTCAAAAGCAGATAAATCTTTAAAGTTCATCGCTTCTTCTAGATATGGAAAGGCCTCAGGAGTCATGAACATGAAAGATAAATCTTCAAGCTTAGAACATTTCGCTAGTCTATTCAATAATCCCTCTGCGAATGAATCGTTTGTTTCTTTTACATAGAGCAAATAATTTAAGTAACGATAAACTTCTGCATAATGAAGAAGGTACGTCATTAACAGTGATAAATCAGATATACGCGATTCTTGAGGAAAAGGTGTAGATAGAGGCTCATTAATTATCGCACTTAAAATATATGGATAAGCATAATAAAATTTCATATAGTCTCCAAATAAAATTCTAACGTTATTTCTAAAAGTATATATTTTTTCTATATCGGTCATAAAGAAGCTTCCTTTTCAAGGAAGCTATTATAACAAAGTTAAAACATTTTATCAACATTCGTTGGTACTTTATCATTCAAAATTAAATCAATGATTTTGTTTTCTTTTTCTTGACTTACATTTTTCCCAGCTAGATGAGCAAGTTCTTGGATAATCCCGCTTAAAGTATCTTTATCCTTCATATTCCCTTCATTTAATTTGCTTGCAATATTGATAATCGACTCTTTACTCACTTTCGTCTTTTTTTCAACTTTACTAAATAATTCATCATTTATCTCCATTTGTTTCACCTCAATATAGTATATGAGATGATTGCCTAGAGAGTGATCACTTTTCTTTTACTTTATAAGCATAACATTTTTCATCTAAGATGACTAAGAAGATAGATTCACGTTTTTTTGCAATTTCCACATAATTAATGGGCATACTTAATTGATTTGATGCATCCACTAAATCTTTAAAACTTTTAACAAATAAAACATCCATATCGGCTAAATTGGGCAATCTCTTTAATTCTACAATTAAAGAGTCATATTTTTTTAAATAATGATGAATCGTTCGCTCATACTCTGTATCACTATTAGCCACTTCAATTACAAGAAGTAAGATAATTAAGGAAAACAAAAAACCTGCTCCAAAGAATTCTAAACAGATGACAAAATAAATAGATTCATGTTCACTAGGCGTTTCCTTATACTCCCTAAAGACATTCTCTTTATCAGGAGAAGTCTTAATAGTCGTTGTCTCTTGATCAATTGGAAATTGTAAAGTTAACTCAGCTTTTTGATTAATTGACTTTTCGATAACTTCATCAAATACATTATACGTAATTACTACATGAAAAAATAACTCGCCATTTAAATTCAAACGATAATTTGATAGGAGTTCATCATACATCTTTTTATACTCTTCGACATCAATCAAAAAGTCATCAGAAAGATTTAAAATATTCCCATCAATCGATTCTTTTTTTACTTCTGATTTATAAATATCACGATTTAGTATACTTTGGTTCTCATTTTCAACACTCGTCTTTAACAAGCCTTCAACATAATAACTATATTCCCCTTTTACTTTATTTGAAAAAGTAGTTGAATAGTTAAATGAAGCATTAATCTCATCGATAAAATTTGTAAGATATGCATTACTATCCTGCTTATAATAATCACGATTTTTTAATTTTACATTATAGGTTAAAGCACTCTTTTCATTCATTGTAAGAGCACCTGCTTTTAAGTCAATGCCTTTCATATTATAAAAATAATAACCAAAAAAAGATGACACCCCAATTAAGATTAATAAAAATATAATCGCGATAATTCGTAGGACATTTTTACTCTTTTTCATACACTATCCTCCCACTTTTTTATTCTTTTTCTTGATAATTTGTTCTCAGTGACAATTGTAACTCAAGACCGTTCGGGTAATGAGTATGAATACTTTCTTTTTTTTCATCTTTTAAGGTAATAGTTACCATCATTTCATTGATGGAATGATGAATCAATGTATCACCCATTTTAATTTCAGTATCTCGTTTGATATTGTTTAATTCATTATTTTTAGCATAAGTTACTTGATAGTCGACAAATTCACTCATCGCATATTTATAATCACCTAGTTGAAAAAAATAATCTCCTAAATCCGTTTTTTCTATGGATTTTAAAACAGCATCATAGTCTCCTCTATTTTCTATAGGCAAAGAAAACTGATAATGACTCTGTTCTTTTGATAAAAGTACTGTAAAATCTATCTGTTCTCGATTGATACTCATCGATGCTACTTCACTTTCTTTATAGACGATATCTCCATATCCAATATCCCACTTTTTCACAATTTCCTCTTTAGGCATTGCAAAGGACATATTAATGGTCACAAAAGCAAGTCCTATCAATAAAATGGAAAAAACAAGCAACGTTCTGATTGTATTCCATTTATTCATACTAATCACCTCTAACTACTCTAATTCCATTATATAAAAGTTTTACCTGTAAGTCTAGAACTATCCTTGCTTTTCTTCAATAAAAGTTACAACTTCATTTACTGTATTAGAAAAATTTTCAAAATCAACAGAAAACCATTCTACATCCATTTGATTTTGGAACCATGTATATTGTCTTTTGGCATAATTTCGTGTATTTTTTTTACACTCCTCTACTACTTCTACAAGAGTCTTTTTATTTTCGAAGAAAGAATAAAATTCTTTATAACCAATGCCTGTTAGTAATGCTTTTGATCGAATATTTTTTTCCATATACGGCTTTACTTCATCAATTAATGGAACAATCATTTCATCAAAACGCTTATCTAAACGTTCATAAAGGATTTCTCTTTTTGTTGTCAAGCCAATAAAGTAAACATCATCATATAAAAGCTTGTATTCTTGATTAGTAGGTTTCCATCCTGATGATAGTTTTTCAAGTAAACGAGCAAGCCTTTTATGATTCGTTGGATCAATGGGTATACAACATTCATATTTTTCAATATTTTCAAGCAATTCTTCATTTGTAAGATTTGTAAATGGAGAAGCTTTTTCCTTTTCTTCTATAAAGTCATAATCATAAAAGACAGCTTTCAGATAATATCCTGTTCCTCCAACAAAAATAGGTACTTTTCCTTTTTTCTTTATCTCTTCGATTTTATTTCTTGCATCTATCTGATAATCAAAGACGGAATAATCCTCCTCTACTTCTTTAATATCAAGCAAATGATGAGGAATATGTTGCATCTCTTCTTTTGTCACTTTTGCTGTTCCTATATCTAATCCCTTATAAATTTGCATAGAATCAGCATTGATAATCTCTCCATTATAAATCTTAGCTAATTCAACACTTAATTTGGTCTTTCCTATTCCCGTTGGACCACATACGACAAGAATCATACAATCACCTTTTCTTAATTCATTATATCACAGAAAAAAAGAAAGTGGTGATCACTTTCCATAGTAATTTGTTAATAAAATATCTTTATTTTTCTTTATACTATAATTGCTCTTTGTTAAAATCGCTTCATCTGATAAAGTACACGCTTTACTTTTAATATAAGATCCATCTGAAAACCAAACAAAATCATCATGATTTTCCGAGAAAATATCTGTTCCCATATAATAATTTGGATTATACTCGATGCCAAGTAAATTAAGCACAGTTGGTAAGATGTCTGCCGTATCGGCAATCATATCAAAGGTCTTAGGCTTCAAATTTTTTCCCCATAGAATGAATGGCGTATTTTGTAACTCTTTTCGATCATTAAAAACATTTTTCTTCGCTGCTACATAATCAGAATCAGAATAACCATAAACATAGTGATCACTTACCAAAACAAGAATAGTATTATCAAGTAGTGATTTTTCTTCTAATGTTTTAATAAGAATTCTCAATGCCTCATCTGTATCATGAGCAAGGGTACGATAAATCAATTCTTCCTCAGTATATTTATCTGATGTAAAAGGATGTTTAATCGTCTTATAGACCTTATTTGATGCAGTATACTCTAAATGTGCAGAATATGTCGTATAAAAAGCTAAGAACGGTGTATTTTGAAACATCAAATTTGTAAGAATATCTTCCTCTAAGAAAACAGAGTCCGCATAATAATTTTTTCTTTCATCTAGAATTCCTGCTTTTTGCATATCATAAGCTGAATAATGGTGCGTATAACCTAAGCGCTTATGAAATTGACTTCGATTATAAAAATTTCCAGAATTTGCATGAAAACTATTGACTTCATAGCCATTCTTCTTAAGCATATTCGCAAGACTATAGGGATACAGAACATCATCAATATCATAAATGGTCTCTTTATTACTAATTGCATACATACCTGCATTCAGAGCAAATTCTGAATTAATGGTCTGCCCCCCATTAAAAAATGGAGAATATCGATTTGTAAAGTTCATTCCCGTTTCACTTAAATACTTTAACGTAGGCATCGTTTCATCATCAATGATCCATGAGTCAATACTTTCCATCATCACATAAATGACATTTTTCCCTTTAAATAATCCTGTATAATCATTTTCACTCGTATTCATCCCATAAATATTATTGTATTCATCAATTTCTTTTTTTAATTTTGTTTTATCAAGAGTCACTAAATTATGAAAGTACTTATACACACTGCGAATGTTATACTCATAAAGTCCTGTAATATACATACTCGTATTTGGATTTGTAAAATTCATATAAATATTTTTTGCTGTATAATTTTCCTTCCATGTATTTTCTTCACTTGGAGCTCCTAATAAAAACATACAAAAAAGACGCATGCAAAGACAAAAAGCAAAAAAGAAAACGACATTTTTTTTAGAATTCGTAGACTCTTCTACTCTTCTTTTTTCTAAAAGAATAACAGATATCATCATTCCCAAGGCAATCAATGCTGTTAAAACCATAGTAATATTTAATTGCAAAAAGACTACCTTTATATATTGAAGCCCCTCTCCTGCTACAAACAAATCAGAAACAACCATAAATTTTCCCATTTGCTGTACATAGCAGATTTGTGCGATAAAAAGACAAGTCCAAAAAAATTGAAGTACCGTATAGGCAATCATTTTCGCTTTTTTTGAAAATAAATTTATAACACCTAAGAAAAGACAAATCCATGAAATAGAAAAGCAAAACCATAAAGCATTATAGCGCATATTTTCAAAATGATAGGCCTTCAAATCAAGCAAAGAATGGGTAAATAAATGCATATAAACAGCCAAAATAAAAAAGGAACAAAACATCAATACATTGATTAAAAATCTTTTTGTTATTCTTTTATCCATAATCATCACACTATCATTGTATCAAAAGAATACTCTTTTGTCTAATAGAATGGAAATGCAAAAAAGAGATTACAAATCTCTTTTTATTTATAACAAGAAAGAAACACCCTTTCTTACTTCATTGTTTCGATTTCTTCAATAATGACATCTAACATGGTCTTTTTATTTTTCATTACCATATAACCTGTTGCTGCTAGACAACCAATTGTAATTGCAGGGGTTATTACACTCATCATCTTTTTCATCTTATCAACTCCATTTATAGTATGTCTCATTTAATCATATTTATGCATAATAAATTCTTTCAAAGTCGTCTTTCGCTCTACACTATAAGAATTATGAACCGCATACAAGAAAGAATTTGCATCTCCTATTAATACTAAAGACTTTTTAGCTCTAGAAATACCCGTATATAAAAGACGGTTGTAAAGCATTCTCTGATACTCTCTTGTCATTGGAATAATTACATGGTTAAATTCACTTCCTTGACTCTTATGTATGCTCATTGCATAGGCATGTCTAATTTGGCTTACTTGCTCTCTTTTTATAACAACTGGATTTCCATAAAAATCAATTTTCATAAATTCACTTGCCTTTTTTACATTGATTTCCTTTATATAACCTATATCTCCATTAAATATATTCTGTTCAATATCATTAACCAAATTAATCACTTTATCTCCCACTCGAAAAATCGTAGGTCCAATATGTACTTCTTCTAAATGATCCTGATATGGATTAAAAATTTCTTGTAAAATAATGTTTAAATTATCTATTCCGTTTTCTCCTTTATACATAGGAGCTAGCACTTGAATATCTTTCTCTTTTATCCCCTTTTGTACAGAGCGATGAATGATTTCTTTAAGCATAATCTTTACCTTGGATTTTTCACATTCTAAAAAGTTATAATCATCCTTTTTCTCTCTAATATCACTTGTAATTTCTACATTCTTTATCTCACTTGCTAAAATAGGAATAAATGAATTATCACTTTGACGATAAATATTTTCTAAATGAACATGAGAAAACATATCAGAGGAAATCAAATCTTTTAAAATATTTCCTGGTCCTACAGAAGGAAGCTGATGTTCATCTCCTACTATAACAAGCTTACAATCATGTTTTATTCCCCTTAAAAGATTAGCCATCAATTCGTTATCAACCATACTAATTTCGTCAATAATTATGAGAGAATGTTCATTTGGATTATACTCATTTACACCAAATTCGCGAGTTTCATGGTTCCACTTTAAATAACGATGAATTGTACTTGCTCCATAATTTGTCGTTTCACTCATACGCTTACTTGCGCGTCCAGTAGGAGCAAGCAAAGCAACTGCATGATTCATCTGTAAATCAGTAAGTCCATTCATGTGCTGATATAATCTTAAAAGCCCATTTATAATGGTCGTCTTTCCTGTTCCTGGCCCTCCAGTGATTAAACAGATGGAATGTGTAAGAGCCTCTTTCATTGCTTTCTTTTGTTCATCATTATAGGAAAGACCAAACTCTTTTTCTATCGAGATTAAATAATCCTCTATCTTATAAGACATCTTTGTATCATGATTCATGATATCACACATGGCATTACAAATATATTGTTCATCTTCATACATTTGAAATAAATAATATCTTGATTCCTTTTTTACAACTTGCCTTTTGTTTTCTAAATCTTCTATATAGGCATCAAAAGATTCGGTTACATCAATTTGAAAAAATTCCCACATCGAAGTGATAAGTTCTTCTCGATATAGATAAGTATCTCCAGCATTAAAAGTAAGACGTTTCATCACTTCAATAAGACAAGCAAGAATTCTCATTTCATTTGTCTCTTCATATATTTTAAAATAGATTTTATCAAGTTTTGAAAAGTCAATAAATTCTACTAGTGAATACAAATCATTTTGAACAATATTCTTCACTTTCACATTCCCATAAAGACTCAACATCTTTGTAATTTCTTTCACTGAAAAATCAAGTGATTTTAAATAGATAATGACTTCATCTGAATCATAATAACTCATGATAGAAGTATGTATTTTTTCTGCCTGTAAAACGGTAAGTCCACAAGAAAGCAAGACATTTTTATCTTCTTTAATCATTTGAATGGCATTATCTCCTAAAACTTCAACTATCTTTTTAGCTGTTTTTTCACCACACCCTTTGACAAATTTAGAAGTTAAAAAGTCGACAATCGCATCTTTCCCTTCAGGCTCAATACGTTCATAACTACTCACTTGAAATTGATACCCATATCGCTCATGATAAACATATTCTCCATAAAATAAATAAAGATCATCTGCATTTAATTCATGAAAATATCCTGTGAAAGTAATGGTTTTATTTTTTAAATCCACTAAAGCTTCACTGGTCTCTTTTACACGAAAAAGGCCTATCTTATACCCTGTTTCACTTGAAAAAATAGAACTACGATATTTTCCTTTTATGAATTCCAAAAAGCATCACCTTTTTTAGTTTATCAACAATAAAGCGAAATAGCAACAATAAAAACATACATTTGTATTTATTGTAGAAATAGACAAAAGAAAAACACTTCTTAGTTGAAATGTCTTTTCTATTTTTCTTTACAGGCTTTATTTATTTCTAAGAAGTCGAGCACCTACACTATGTAAAGGCATAGATGATGTTCCTGTCATGCGCAAGAACCACAAACCACACAATGTAGTTCCATCCCAATTTCCACCAACAAAAGCAATACGATTTCCTGCTTCTTGCCAATAATAATCACTCATATGAGTTGATGCAGTTCCACCTACTAATGTTGGGAAAGCAACTAAAGGGTGATTACCATCATAACCTAATGCTCCAATATAGCCATCTACTGATGCATTTACATAACCCAAGGCCTTATAATCTCCAGCAAAAGTATCCACGGCATATGTAGCTGGATTATAATTGATATAAGCTTGATTATCTTTAATATTGATTCCATCTACAAACTGCCATATATTGCCATAGATGTCTTCTATTCCTCGGTAAATCATTGAATGTTTTCCATCATTTGTTAATGTACCCGACTTCATTCCAAGGGAGTTACATCCTCCACTTGTCACTGCTCCTGAATTGTTGACATTTCCTAATCCTAAGACGTCTTGACTATTATAATCGGCATATTCTACTAAGTATAGAAGTTGTAATATAAAGTATCTCCAGTCTAACTGTCCAAAGTCATCTCCTAAATTTCTTGCATAGTTCCTA
>CATKZK010000047.1 GCA_949841325.1 uncultured Bacilli bacterium | reverse complement strand
ATGTCGTACTTACGGCTGCAAATCCGATTGACATTAAGATTATAGCTACATACATTAAAAACCTTCTTCTTTTCATATGATAAACCTCCAATAGGACGTTACTTTCCTACTGTAATTTTACCATTTTTTTTGTACATATGTTTTAGTAGTTTCTATATAGATTACATCAATTTGTACATTTCATTGACAAAAAAAGAGAAATTTACTTTCTCTTACATCTTAATCTTTTGCTACTTTTCATCATTGTACTTAAATGTTCATTTCCAATATCAAAGCCATACAAATTATTATATTCACTTTGTATTTTTCCATATTCGTCTTTTTCTTCTAAACTAGCACATCTGTTTTTCATCTTATCACCCATTACTATTATGGGCAAAAAAGAAAAGAATTAATCACAAGTATAAAGAGTTCCTGTTTGATTTAGTCGATTTTGATACTCTTCAGGGACTAAAATCGATTCTAATGCTAAATTTAACTTCGCAGTATCTGCCTCAGAAGAGGCAACAGATGCAGCGTTAAAGAGACTTAAATCGAGCATAATATTTAACGTAATATCCGTAGAAGTTCCACTTAAACTAGTTGTCATCCCTTCAATACTTAAGTTATTTAAATTAGAAGCTGCTGTAAAAGTATCTATATCCGCCTCTTTATTCGTATATTGAATAGTAACATTCTTTATTTGATTTATTGACGTATCCACTGCAAACTGATATAAACTCCCATTTTGATTTCGACAGATAAGAGGTTTTATATTCGTCTCTGATTCAATCGGTCTGTATTCTTCCTTCACTGTAGGCTCTACTAATAAATCTCGATTAAAAAAACCAAAAATACCAATTCCAGTACATACAACAATCGCGAATATCCACACGACAACCACCTTAGCATTCATTCTATCACCTATTTTCATTATAGTAAAAAATATAAAATTTTACAAGATAAACTGATGCTCTTCTTTTATTCCTTTTTCAATTTTTATAACAACTTCTTCTTTTACCGCTTTTTTTACTAATGATTCAAAATCAAAAGCGGTTTCATATTCTTCACATTTTGAAACAATGGGATTAATCACTGGGTGATCTGGTACAAAAATAGTACAGCAATCCTCAAATGGAAGGATAGAAGTTTCATAAGTCTCTATTTTTTTGGCAAGTTCGATAATATCTATTTTATCTAAACAAGCTACTGGACGAATCACAGGAATTCGTACAACAGCATTAATAGCTGCCATACTCGTCAAAGTTTGACTGGCCACTTGACCAATGGATTCCCCATTTACAATCACTTTGGCATTATTTCTGTTAGCAATTTGCTCAGCGATACGATACATCATTCTTCGCATAATCGTTATTAAATATTCATGGGGGCAATTCTTTAAAATAGCCTCTTGAATCTCTGTAAAATAAATGACATGTAGCTTTACATATCCCGAATATGTAGATAACTTCTTTGCAAGCTCGATTACTTTATTTTTAGCAGCCTCACTTGTATGAGGAGGTGAATCAAAATATAAAGCTTCTATTCTTACTCCTCTTTTTAAAGCAAGATATCCTGCCACTGGAGAATCAATTCCTCCACTTAACATTAAAAGACCTTTTCCTAAAGAACCTACTGGATATCCTCCAAGCCCCTTTATTCTGTCAAAATAAATATAGCCGTGACTTGTTCTTATTTCTATATAAATGGTCACTTCAGGATGATGGACATCAACACGAATATTCTCTTTATTTTTTAAAACAACTCCACCTAAGATTTTACTTACCTCTAAGGAAGTATAAGGATAACTCTTATCACTTCTCTTTGTTTCTACTTTAAAAGTTTTGAAATCTCTTGATTGAACTAAGGTAATTAAAGCTTCCTTTATTTCCTCTAAATTACAACTTTTTAACTCATATCCAATCGTAATTTCATGAATTCCAAAAATGTGAAGTAATTTTTCTTCTATTTCTTCATATTTTTCTTCTTCACTTGTAACAAACATACGCCCCTTGTCATAGGTAATATTCGCTCCCATTCCACTTAAAGTGCTTTTAATATTTTCTTTTAACGTACTAATAAAGAAGTTAATATTTTCCTTTTTTGTTGTTAACTCTCCATATTTTATCATGAGTATCTTTTTCATAACATCACTCCATAACGCAACTTCATTCTAGCATACAAGTGTTCTTACAGCAATCCTTTTCAAACAAAAAAGGGAATAATCCCTTTATTTTTCATTTGCCTGTAACGTTTTACTGACAATTGTTTTTGCTGCTTCTTTAGAAAATGGCTTTTGAAGTACGTCTACAATCGCATATTTCGTTACTTTGCTAATGCTGTCTTTACTATCTTCTCCTGTAATAACAGAAACTGGATATTTTACAAACAAATTGTGCTCATTAAAATAATCTAGCACTTCAAATCCGCTTTTTACAGGCATATTCAAATCCAAAAATATTCCCTTTATAGAGGATGAGTCATCTAAAACAGCTTCAATCACTTCATCCCCATTTGTGGCAACAAGAATCTCATACTCATCCTCTAATACTTTTTTAAAGAAATTCGTAATAACTGGAGAATCATCCGCAATAAGGATAACATCCTTCTCTTTATTATCCATTCGCTCTTGTTTATGAATAGGTTCAATTAAAAGTAAATCAATAGCATCTACCTTTTCAACTACCACGATGACTTCTTCTTTCTCTTTTTTAAAAATTTGAACGCCCTTATGTTTTAGGACTTCTCTCAATTGAAAGTTTTTAATATCACTTAAAATCTCTTCTAATTCACTTAATTTTAAAGGAACAGAGACACTCAATTTTTCTCCTGTATATCGAATTTGATAATATTCATTGTTTTTTTCATCGATAAGAAAAATATGAGAATATAAAGAAGCAATTTTTTCTGGTATCAAAGAGGATACTGATTTTATGTCCATCTTTATACCTCCCCTAAATATTGCTTTACAAGGCCAATAATACGATTGGCTTCTACAAGTAAATCATTGATATTTTGTGAGACAAATTCGATATTGTTCGCTTTACTAGCCATTTCATGATCATATGATTTGGCTGCTAAAGCATCAAATCCTAAATATTTTGAGTCACTCTTCATTGCATGCACTAAAATGGCATAATTTGGCATATCTCCTGCATTAAAGGTTGAAACAATCTGTGGAATTCTTGTCTTTGATTCTTCTAAAAAGTCGTGCAAAGTTTCATTGTAAGTCTCCATATCTCCAAGTAATTCCAATCCTTTATTAATATCAACTCCATTATTCGTTAATATTGTTGTATCCATATTTTAGCCTCCTTTACCTATATTTATTATATCAAGAAAATCTATTTCTAGATGAAAAAAGTTTCTTACTTGACAATTAGTCACACCAAGTTAACGTTTGACTGGAACTTTCAATTTCTCTTGGTTCACTAAATGGTAGTTTTATCATTTTATGATGAGCTCCCACTCCCTTTGATTCGCATGTGTCAAAAGAATAGATAACACCTTCCTCAGAAAATTCTATTTCTTCGCTTCCTAAATTTATCACTTCATCTACTTCATTCTTTTCATTCACAAAAATTGCTAAATCATAAATAGAATCAACATCTTTTACTTCATTATAAAACATCAAATCCCCCTTATAGAGTCTAAAGTAAGCTTTATCTAGAGAAGAACCAAGTTTCATATTTGTATACATAATAACATGATTGCATACCACATTCACATAATAATTATCTTTGTATTTTTCTATAATAAATTCAATGTTTTGTCTTCCATAATGAATGCGTACATTGCTTCCCTCTTTATAATCGTAAAGACTTACCGCTTCTTCTCCTACCATAACATCATGAAAGACTTTATTTGACGTATCATAATTTACTCTTTTTTCTGTCATATAAGTACGATGATGAATAGAATACTCATAGTTTTCATGTTTCCAAATATGTTTGATCGAAACAATACATGTTCCTGTTAAGACAAAGACTAAAACAAGAATGACACTAATTTCCAATTTTTTTATTTTTTCCATGACCATTTTCCTCTTTAACCTCTAAGATTTAATATATAATCTGCCTGACTCATTGTAAATCCAGCAGTTTCTAGCAGTCTACCCAATTTAATACGCCTAGGTGTAATACCAATTTCAATTGGACGATTTGTTAAATTAATAATTAAATGTAATAAATCAATGATTACTTCATCCTGCTCCCCATAAAGCATACTGACGAAAATCTTATCTGTAATGAGGGCAAATCTTGCAACACCTAAGACAGTGCCTGAGGAATCTCTTGCTACAGCTATATTTGCATGTTCTATAGAAAATTCTTCTCCTAAGATTTTTTCTTTCATATAGTTGGTTACATCTTCACTTCTATCATTAATCAAGATTTTGGAAGAAATACTATATACTTGATTAGGATTTGGTGTATACTCATAATTCAAAAAATCATATAAAAAGCCATTTTCTTTTAAAACTTCATCCATTTCTTTATCAAATGGACAATTGTCATAAAGAACATAAAGCCCCGCTTCATCCTGCTTTAAGACTTTTAAAGTAAATTGGAGCAACAAAGATATCTCTTCTTTCTTCGCCTCTTTTTTATGTATTGTCATATAATATTGATTTTTAATTAAATTAACGATAATGAGTGATGTGATTTTCTTCTCAATCATTGCACAAAGGATACGAGATCCATTTACAGGATTTAACAGTTCATCAAGCGGATATTCTTTTGGAAAGAAGGCTTTTAATAAACTGTAGTCATCCCTTGAAAGTATTTTTAACAAATGAATCCCTCCTCATCATACATTTATGATATCAAAAATCTAGTTCTTTGTCTATCTATTCATATTTTTTTTTATTCGGGGCATACTACAAATGGTGGTAAAAATGAAAAAATGGAAATTCGCCTTACTAGGCCTTATATTATTAAGTCCACAACCAGCGCTTGCCTATTCAGACTACATCATCGCCAGTGGAGAAAATATCGGAATTGAAGTACAATCAAAAGGAATTTTAGTTGTAGGATTCTATAAAATTGATGGAAAGTTGAATAAGAATAGTCTTTCTATTGGAGATACGATACTAAAAGTTGCAGGAAAAGAAGTCAAAACAATTGACGAACTCGTTTCTACAATTGATAAAAATCACAAAGATGGAGTTGTAAAACTTACTATTATGCATAATGATAAGGAAAAAGAAATCGATTTTCATCTAATAAAGAGTAATGATATCTATAAAACAGGTCTTTATGTAAAAGATTCCATTCAAGGAATTGGTACTCTGACGTATATTGACCCTGAAACAAAAATTTATGGAGCATTAGGACATGAGATTATAGAAAGCAATTCGAGTAAAAAAATCGAAGTGAAAGATGGATCAATCTTTAAAAGTGTTGTTTCTAGCATTGACCGTTCTATAAATGGAAATCCAGGAACAAAGAATGCAAAATTTGATCAAAAAGAACAATATGGAAATATCGATAAAAATACAATCCATGGTATATATGGTAACTATACAGAAACAAGAGATGATGAACTTGTAAGTGTAGGAAAAGGTGAAGATTTAAAATTAGGTCCTGCCGTTATACGTACTGTATTAAGTGGAAGTGAAGTTAAAGAATATAGCATCAATATAACGAAGATTGATAAAAATAGTGAAATTAAGAATATCTACTTTGAAATTACGGACAAAGAATTACTAAATACTTGTGGAGGTATCGTCCAAGGAATGAGTGGATCTCCTATTTTACAAGACGGAAAAATATTTGGTGCAGTAACCCATGTTGTTGTAGAAAATGTAAAAACTGGATATGGTGTATTCATTACAACAATGTTAGAAGAAGGCGAAAAAGGAACAAATTAAGTTCCTTTTTTACATGGAAAAAGAGTTATAGTAGACTTTTACTATAACTCTTCCCTTTTTGTACAGGATGTTACAAAAGCTTCAAATATAGGAGTCATTTCTTCCATTAATTCAGGATGCCATTTAATCCCTAGCACAAATCTTTTATTTTTAAGTTCAATTGCCTCCACAGTATGATCTCCATCACACCTTGCTACTACATCATATTCCTTTATTTCCTTTTCTAAACATACATTTTCGTGGATACTATTAACCATTATTTGATTTCTTTTTAGGATAGAAAAGAGTTTTGAATCCTCTTCAATTGAGACTTCATGTGCATACGAAACAGCAAATTTTTTATGAAATTTACTTTCATCTTTATGCACAACTCCCCCTAATGCTCTAACTAAATTGTTAAAACCAGCACAAATTCCTAAGACGGGAATATCATGTTTGATACATATTCTAGCCGCTTCTTCTTCATATAGATGACTTGCAAGTCCGCCTTCTAAAACAATACCATCACAAAGCAATATCGTCTCTTCTAACTCTTTTTTCTCTTCTTCTGTCAACACGTTTTTTCTCTTATTAAAGTCAAGAACTTTATTTGGAGGCAAAATACCTATTACCTGAGCATTTTGTTCGATAAGACGTAGACGAATATCTTCTACAATCTCTAAATAGTGCCACATTTCATCTTCAATGCTTGTTTTTGCAACAATTCCAATTAAAGGTTTATTCGTTGATATCAAATTCCTCTAATTCTCCATTTTCTTTTAAGATTTGGTTAACAGCATTCGTGGCATTTTTTAATTTATCATTACATACATTGACAATTTTCATAGCCTCTGTATATTTTTCAATCGTCTTCTCTAAATCTGTCGTTCCCTGTTCTAACTCTTTGATAATTACTTCTAAGTCGGTAATTAATTCCTCAAACTTCTTCTCTGTTATTTTTTCCATTGTTATTTTACTCCTTCTACAACGGCGTCAATTTCGCCATCTAATAATTTAATATTAACTTTATCTTTTACTTTTATCTTTTTACTTGAAGTTAAAACTGTATCTCCTACTTTCGTAATCGAATACCCTTTTGATAAAACACTCAAAGGATTTAATAATTCTAACTTATTAATCATAAGTTCAAGCGTATTTTGAGGAGCTATAAAAAGCTCGAGGGGATGTGTTAAAACATGTTTCTGTTTTAAGTTGTCCAATCTTTTTGTTTCTTTTTCTAAACGATATGTAATCATTTGATTTAATCTCTGATAAAGCGTATCCAATTTTTGTTCTCTTATTTCAAAAGAAGCAAGTGGATTCGACAAAACATAGCTACTGCTTAATGCATTTAAATTTCGTTTTAACAATTCCATTTTATTTGTCACACTAGCATTTGCCCTTATCGCAATATGATGAAGATAATTAATTAAATCCATCATATTCGGTACTGCCATTTCTGCTGCTCCTGTTGGTGTAGGTGCTCTTAAGTCTGCCACAAAATCGATAATCGTAAAGTCTGGTTCATGTCCTACAGCTGAGATAATAGGTATTTCAGATTCGTAAACTGCTCGTGCAACAATTTCTTCATTGAAAGCCCATAAATCTTCAATAGATCCTCCACCACGTCCAACAATTAAAACATCTAAATCATATTCTTGTGCTTTCTTTATTTGACGAACAACATCAAACTTAGCCTCTTCTCCCTGTACTAATGCTGGAAATAAAATTGTTTCACACAAGGGATATCTTCGCTTAATCGTACTTAAAATGTCCCTAATGGCGGCTCCTGTTGGTGCCGTAACAATTCCTATACGATTTGGATATTTAGGAATAGTCTTTTTATGATCTTCAGCAAAAAGTCCTTCTTCCATTAATTTTTTCTTTAATTCTTCAAACTTGCGAAGTAAATCTCCATTTCCTGCTAAACTCATTTTATCAACGTAAACTTGATAACCACCATTAGGAACATAAACACTGATGCGTCCATCTACTAAGACTTCATCTCCATCTTTTGGAGTAAAGGCAAGCTTAGATGCACTTCCAGAAAACATGACAGCATTAATACGAGACTCTTCATCTTTTAAGGTAAAGTATAAATGACCTCTTGTATGACCCTTAAAGTTAGACACCTCTCCACGCATATGAACAACTTGACATTCTTCCTTAGAGTCTAAAAAATTCTTGATAGCCTGATTATATTGGCTAACAGAATAATACTTCACTTCTTCTTCATTCATAAAGCTAACTTCTTTCTATCTTTCTCATAAATTCATTTTACTATAAGAACAAGTGTTTGTAAAGAAAAAAGAGGATATTTCCTCTAAGATTGATGAAAGATTCCTTCAAAATATTTTATAGTTCTGAGGTAACGAGCTCGTATGGTTTATCTATTGATCCATCATAATTTCCCACTTTAAACTCAATATCAGATTTTAAATAGACAACAGGTCGTACACCATAACTATGATAAGCACTAGCTGCATTAGAGTGTTTATTGATAATCTCTACGTAATCATTCCGACTAGACCATGGAGTTATTGTCCATTCATCTTTATTCAGAGCATTGGCTAGCCAACCAGTAGAGTTTGTTTCAGAACAATTATATAAATTATTATAACAAGTATTAGAGACTCCATTTGCATAAGTATAACCGTAATCGCTAGGATACATCAATCCTATTTTTCCTACCCATTCATTTTGATACTTGACGCCATTATTTACATAAGTATCATTCCCACGTTCTTTATTGTAGTAAACAGTAACACTTTGTTTCGATGTAGTGACTCCGCCTACAAACCATGTGGTTTCTACTATTTGATTTTGAGCTTGTTCTGTCAGCGTATAATTATCATCTGAATTTTCGGCGTTTAAATAGCTTTTTAATTGAGCCATACTCCACAGATTAATCCCCAAATTTGTACGATAGTCCCAACTTCTAAAACCAATAAAATCATTTCTAATTAATTTAATATGATTTACTCCTTCTTTATCGGGAAATACACCAATAATTCTCCATATTTCATCTCCATTAAACTTCACATAGTTATATGGATCACTTCCAATATATCGATAGTCTATATTTTCAGGCAATTGTACCGTTGTCTCGTGATGAAAAGAATACATTTCATGAATATTTCCATCCAAGTAATCAGTGACATTTATATCATTAACTTTTTGAAGCAAATTATTTACAAAATTCTCTCCTTTTACTTCATTTTTTATTTCTTCACTTCCTACTTCTTCTCTTTCTACCGCATTCCCTGTTATCTCACATGTGATTTCGGCACTCATCTCTTCTAATGGTGTCTTGATTACTCTTAAGGTAAGTGTTCCTTTTCTTGTCGTTCTTGCTGGTAGGATTTCTTCTAT
>CATKZK010000046.1 GCA_949841325.1 uncultured Bacilli bacterium | reverse complement strand
TTTAACTCATTTGTCTCATAAGTAATCGTCTTTCTATCTTTACTGATAGTTTTAAGTATTTGCACATCATCTATATACACATCTGAAAAATACACATCAAAGTCTTCTTCCTTTGTTCCTATATTTGTATTTCCATTTAGAAATAATGTAGTACTTACTGCTGCAAATCCTATGGTCATCAAGATAATGGTTAACATTAAAATACCTTTTCTTTTCATAAATAAACCTCCAATAGGACACACTTTCCTACTGTAATTATACCATTTTTTTTTTTTTTTTTTGTTCATATGTTCGCTTATTTTCTTTTAGTCGAAGTTGTACAGTACTTTGACATAAAAAAACTCCATTTCTTTTATTCAAGAAATGAAGTTCATATCAAATTAAGTTCATTTAAACATACATTAAAATTGCCAAAATGACAAGAATAATAATAAGTAATGCTAAGACAAATTTCCAAATATGCTTAACCCAATCTTTAAATTTAACATCAAGCATTGAAAGTCCAATCATAAGAATTAAACTTGTTGGAGCAATAAAGGAAACTAATCCAGCAGCAGATTGTAATGCAAGTGCACTTATAGATACATTTTGGAAGTTTGCAAATAATGAACCCAATTGAGTGATTGTATATTGCAATTCAACTGTGAAAATACTTCCTAAAACACCACTAGCAAATAAAGTAAACACATTATTACCTAGCGATTGAATTAAATCTATAAGCACTGGCAATGTAGGATAGAATAGAGTAAACAAGATAATTGAATAGATCATTAACATAATCACAACTGTCTTTGAAATACCTTTCATTCCTGAACCAAATTCTTCAATGACTTGGTCAAATGATACATGATAAATGATTTTAATTACTAAAATAGCAAATAACATAATACCACATATATTTAACAAATCCCATTGTCCAAAAGCTTTGACAACTGTTTCGCCACCTAATAGATAAGCAAAATATTCTTTTCCAAAAATGGTTGCTTCTTGAATCCAAGTTAAGGCCTTATCAAAAATTTCAATTTTAAAGGCATCTACCCATGGAATATACGCAAGTACTGTATTAAGAAGAACAAGAACTAAAATGATAACAAGTGGTAATACACTTACCTTTTTTGCTGTCGTTTTCTTCTTTGACTTCTTATCTTCTACTATACTGCTAGCAAATGGATCAACAAGTACTTCTGCTTCCACTTTCTTACCACTTATTTTGCTCATACGAACAAGAGTAAAATAAGTAAGTAAAAGGTAACTTATTGCAAATAAGACAATAGTTCCCATCATTTCAAATCCATAGCTAACACCAATTCCATAATTAGCGTCTACCATTGCTCCTACGACTTTACCCGCATAAGTTGCTCCTAGTAAACCAACTAAAATACCTCCAAAAGTTGCAGATACACCTGTCACTTTATCCACTTCCATCTTACTTAATACAGTAATGACAAACGGAACAATGACTAAAAGTGCAAAATGTTCTGTAAGTAATCCTGCTAAACAAGCAAATAGTAGAATAGAAATAGCAACAACTATTTTTTCTTTCCCTTTCCATGCATTTGCTAATTTACTGGTTAAACTCTGATATGCTTCTAGGGATCCTAAGAACTTATAAAAACCAGCAACAACTAGTACAAATACTAAATTAACTGTAAAATAGTAGAATCCAAGCAATGTATATGATGAAAAATCAAATAGACCGATTCTCGTCATATCACTCGCTGTAAAAGTTCCTGCACTAAATGCTCCTGAAGTCATTACCCATGAAAAGATAACAGGAATAAGCATAAATAGCAAAACAATTTTAAATAAATCATGCTTTTCAAAAATTTTCTTCATTTCTTTACCTCCTTAAGACAATTATACCACGTGTCTTTAAAAGTTAAAGCACTTTTTTTAACGAAATATAGAAAATCCAGTCTATTTTTGACTGGAACTTTTATAAAAATCAATCACTTTCCTCAATTTTTTTGTTTCTCCATCATATCCCATAAAATGATTAATTAAATCTGTTGGAATCTTTGATGAATAGCCATTTAATCCAATAGACCCTATCACCTCTTCGATATCATAAGTAAGAAATCTGTTTGGAATTAAATAGTTCTTTATATGAAATCTTGTACGATAATAGGCATCCATATCCTTATTTAAAATATAGTATAATCGTTCATTAAGGGAAAAAGGCCCAAAAGGATGACTGTTTTTAAAAAATACTTTAGTTGGTTTTCTTCCATTTATATAAATAATCTTGTTTTCAAAAGGTTCATTATTTTTAAAATCGTAAGTTAATACACAAGTGCTTCTATCGTTTAAAGAATATTGAGAATAAGCAATTACATGTTCTCCATAAGCATTAATGACATTTAATAAATCATCAACTTTTCCATCAATTGTTCTAGTACGGATTACCTGAGACTGTTTCTCTTCTTTCATATATTCATACGCATATTCTTCTGAACTATAAGAAATGATTTGCTCATCTTCCATCTTAACTACATAAGACTCTAATTCGTGAGAATTAGGTTCAACAATAAAATAATAGTCTCCCTCTTTTGCAACAACATACTTTTTTCCCTCATCATATACAAAATACAAATCTTGTAAATTTTCCATAAGAGGATATAGAACATCCAAATAAGGCACTATACTTTCATAACTTTCTTCTTTTATTCTTTTCATTTCCATAAACGTCTTTCCTTCCTTATTAAGAATTATTTTAACATAGATAATGAAAAAAACAACTCATATTTTAAATAGAGATTCATAAGCTTAATTAGAAAGGCTGATGCAAATGAACGGAACATATTATCCAAACCCAACTTTTCCAACGAATATGGGAAATTATCCTGAAACAGGAAATGATGTAAATACTTCTCTTCCATTACCAATGGAACAAAGCTATATTGAAAACATTCTAAGATTAAACAGAGGAAAACAAGTAAAAGTATTTGCGGCTTTCCCTGACAGTAATGATTGGCGTGATCGTATGTTTGATGGAATTATTGAAGATGCAGGAAAAGATCATTTAATTATGAGTAGTCCCTCTACAGGAGATTGGTATTTAATTCCTTTAATCTATGTTAACTGGGTAGAATCAGAAGAAAAAATAAACTTTACAAAAATCTACTAGCATAAAATTCTAAAGTAGCGGTTTCTTCTTCTAAAGTTGTTTTTTCGCCATGTCCTGGATACAAAATAATATCTTTAGGATAGGTTAAAATAGTTTCAATACTTTTCTTCATATCATCAGGATTTGCTCCTTCTAAATCAATACGACCAATACTATGTTTAAAGATGAAGTCTCCGACAAACATCTTTTTTTCTTGTATAAAATAAAGTGTTATGGAATCATCTAAATGTCCTGGTGTAAAAAGTACATGAAAAGAAAACGGTCCTATTTCAAAAAGTCCTTCTTTTAAATTACTATGGTCATATACTTTTGTATGATAATATCTTTTTAACTCTTCTTTAGCACCAATATGATCAAAATGACTATGGGTGATAAAGATGCCTACTACCTCTTTATCAATACTTTTTATAATCTCACGAGCATCATCTCCAGGATCAATAATAATGCACTTATCTTCTTTTTCTAATAGGTAGCAATTTGTTGCTAATGCCCCTACAATAACTGTCTTAATATTCATAATAATCACCTTTTCTTAATCCCCACTTTATGATAAAATAAGAATAGGTGATAAAATGAACACATTCATAATTGTACTATTAACACTTATTATTTTTATATCTATCTTAGTGGCTCTATACTTAGTATTATACAATAAAATACAATATTCTGTTATAAGAATCGAAGAAGCAGAACGAGTAATAGTAGAAGAACTACAAAACCGTTATGACTTAATTCAAAAAGGAAAAAAACCTATTGAAAAGAATACAAAGATGGATTTAAATATTTTTTCAGAACTTGAAAAAGTAAAAAAGGGAAATATTTCTTCTTATGATTTAGAAAAAAAGATAACCGAAGCTATATCAACATTTTATGTCATTCAGCACGATTACCCAAAATTGTTAGAGAAAAAAGAGTTTAAAGAAATTATACGCAAATTAGAAGAGTCTGACTCTAAACTTGATGCAGCAAAATCATTTTACAACACCCATAATGCAGTATTGATAAAAAAAATTAAAACATTTCCATCGAATATAATTTCTCTCATTCATGGAATAAAAATAAGACCTTATTATGAAGCAAAAGAGATATTTAATGAGATAGATGATGGAATTAAAATATAAAAGAATCGGCTAATATAAGTCGATTCTTTTTAAGAATATCATCAATAACTGCAGCTTAAATTTTATCCATGTCTTCCCCCACCGCTAGAGTGCCCGCCACCAGATGATCCGCTAGAACTTGAAAATCCACCGCCTCCTCCGCCAGAACTTGATGAACTTACCACATACGAGGTAGTATGCGTCGTAATGAATTTATCCTCTTTTTCAGTTAACTGAACGGTTTGTCTATTCAAATAATCATTAGCTTCTGTTGCTTTTTTTATCATTTTATTTTTTGATATAAACACCCATATAATTGCAAAAGTTACTCCTGTACTAAAAATAAGTGCAAAGAATAAAGGTGCTTTATATCTTTTATGAAGATATCCCATATCATCAACGTAATAATCTAACGCTTCTTTAGATAATCCTTGTTCAAAATAGTTTCGTATATATCTCCTATAAATATTTAGTCCCCCTACATAATTTTTACTCTTAAAAGAAGAGTAGATAGCATCTAATATAACTTGCAAACGATTATAGTCATAGAGCAATTGTGCATCTCCAAAAGTATAAATATCAAAATAAGGATCTACTTCATAAGCATTACGTAGAAGTAAAATACCACTATACCCTTTATAATTTAAACCAAAATCATTATAATCATAAAAATCTGCAGCAAAATTTTCATTATCTTTATCTCTTGAATAAGGCATATTTATACTGACAAAGACAACTTCCATTTTTATCTTCTCCGTTAATTCTTGAAAATACTTGCAAAACTCTTCCTCTTCTTCCTCTGTTAAAATATCTGCATAATCGTAAACTTTATCATTTGCATCTACAAGAGGTACTTTTTTTGCAGCTTCTATCCGCTCATCTGTTAATTCCCATTTTTTATTTACGCCATAACGATTACTCTCTACTCTTTCTTCTAAAGCAAAAACAGGGAGACAAAAAAGAAAGAAACTACATAGTATAAATATATTTTTTTTCATACATTACCTCCTACTAAATAAAGAAGATAACTGCCAAGAAGAATACAAAGGAAAAGAATTAGAAAAAGTAAAATAGCACTTATCAATACTTTCTTTTTATCTAAAGGAATATCCCCTATAAACTCCCCTGTTTGACCATTCATCGCGAAAAGATACATTTTATCTTTATACTTAATATTAACCATATAGACAGGTAAAAGTACATATTCACTTCGCACATTTTTTTCCTGCAAATGGTTTTCTAACACTCTCTTATTTGTATAATTTACTTGACTAGACAAATAATTCGTTGCCGAATTTAAAGCGCGATTCTTAGCATCAGAAAAAGCCTCTTCACTCGAAACATCATATTTTTCTGCTAAAAAGCCCGAAAGATACGCATGATTATACTCTTTAAATTCATTAAAATGAAAGGGTTCAAGTGAATTCATCATATCATTTGCAAAATGCGTAGATCCATCAACGGGAACCATTGCATATTCCATATTTCCTCCACGAATCACATGATAGATATCCGTCTTAGTATAATGCGTATTACCACTTGTCCAGGATCTTATATTCTTAGCTTCCATTTTAATACTTCCACTCACTTCAAAAGAATATAACCAAAAAGGAATATATACACCTCGAATCTTTTCAATATTCTTTTCATCATTAAAGAATTTAGGCATAAAAGGTCTTCCTTTATTGATTTTTTTAAATGCTTCAATCGCATCATTCTTTTCACACTTAAAAGGAATGATGCGACTAGGAGCAAACTTTCCCGTAACCCTTTCCTTTATAATGGACGTATTACCACAATAAACACAGAAAGTTGCCGAGGTATGTTCATCAGTAACAATTAAAGCTCCACAATCAGAGCAATGATATTGGTCATATTTATTAGACCCTTTCCTTGTTTTTTCCTCTTGATGTGAAATCTCCTTACTTGCAGCCGTTTTTTCCTTCAACTCCTCCATTGTAAATTCACTTTCACAATATTCACATTTAAATTTACCTAATTTTGCATTAAATTTAAGAGGGGCTTTGCAAGCTGGACATTGATTATCTAATACTTTTTTACTCATACTTTATACACCTTTACTATTTAAATTATATCATTAGTTCTTCCAATAAAAAAGAGAAATATCATTTCTCTTAATCAAGTATAGCAACTTGGAATAATTCAACTTCAACAGGTGTTTCCTGTCCAAATAAGTCAATAAGTACAGTTAAGTGTGCACTTTCTGTATCAATAGAATCAATGACACCTTCCATTCCTTTAAATGGTCCATCTACAATTGACACTTTAGTACCTACAGCTAATTCTTTATCAACATCTACTCTAGAAATACCCATATTGATTAATACTTTATCAATTTCATGTGGTAAAAGGGCAGTTGGTTTAGCTCCTTTTCCTGACGAACCGATAAATCCCGTTACACCAGGAGTATTACGAACAATATACCAAGCTTCATCTGTCATAATCATTTCTACCAAAATATATCCTGGGAACATTTTATTTTTCTTTTCCTTAGTCGAGCCATCTTTCATTGTCTCTATAACAGTTTCTTCAGGAACAATGATACGAAAAATATAATCAGAAAATCCCATGGTTTCAACACGCATCTCCAACTTTTCTTTTACTTTTGATTCATGTCCACTATAAGTATTAACAACATACCATAACTTTTCCATTAATTAATCAAATCCTTTACTAGAGCAAATAATGCATCAATTCCAAAGAAGAATAACGCAAAGAAGAGTACAAATCCTAAACAAGCAATAGAATATTTAAATATTTCTTTTTTATTTGGCCAACGAACCAAACGCATTTCTGCCATCACATCTCCAAAGAAAGTATCCTTTTTTCCTACTTTACTTCTTTGTTTTTTGACTGTTTTTATTTCACTATTTAAATTCTTTTTTTCTTGTTTATCTTTTGTTTCTTTTTTCCTTTTTTGAAGTTCATCAATTTTATCTTCCATTTTTTTCTTTTCAGTTAAAATGGCTTCTTTTTCTAGTTTCTTTGCTTTCTTTATCTCTTTCTTATCTGGCTTCTTAGAAGTATCTTTAACAATTTCTTCTGTCATTTTTTCTTTTGCCATGAAAACACCTCATTATCTAATTTTATTTTATAAAAAAAACACCTTCCGTGTACAAACATAATATAGCATACGAACAAGGTGATTTCAAGTCTTTTTACATGTTTTTATGAAAATCTAGAGGGATACACTTTTTCCCTTTTACATAATAAGCTTTTTTGGCTAATTTTAACATCGGATCATCTGAGTGACTATCAGAGTACGCTTCTATTACAGTCACTGCCTTATGCTTTTTATAAAGTCTTTTTATCTTCTCTTCACCATGACAATTAAGCCCCTTAAACTTTCCCGTTTTTTTATCTACTTTAGAGCCAATCAAATCCATTACTTTTAAATCTTTTGTCATAGGCTCTAATAAAAACTCTGGAGAAGCAGAGATAATAATATCCTGTTTATGATCTTTTTCTAAATAAAAATCTTTCATATAGCAAGCATGGCTTTCCCAAAAGTTCAAAACGAATTGATTTACATCTGGAATATCTTGAAGAAAAGAAAAATTTACTTCTTTCATTTCAGTCTTACTTTTCTTTCCTAGTTTATATAAAATGGCACTTCCAATAATACGAGGAATTCGCTTTACAATACGTGGATATTTCATTAATGCAAAAAAGAAAAAGTCAGTAGATGAATCTCCCTGATAAATCGTCTTGTCAAAATCATATAAATTCACTTTCATGATATTCACTTCTTTCTTTTTTTATGCGTATGTTCAAAAAGAATATCTGTTTTAAAAACTAAACCAACAACTAATAAAAGCAAAACGACATACAGAAAGATACTAATATGTTTATCTCCTAACGTATAAAAAACGGATACTGCTGCAAATAAGACATTGATAATATACATCAAAATGACTGACTTTCTTGTCGAATGAGTCGTCTTTAATAATTGATGATGCAAATGTTCAGCATCAGCATCACTAATTCCTTTTCCTTTTATAACTCGTCTCATCATCGCAAATATTGTATCCAATATCGGAACAAATAATACCAGTAAAGGAATAATGAGAGAAGTAATCGTGGCTGTTTTAAACCCTAATAAGGCAATAATCGAGATAATAAATCCTAAGAACATACTTCCTGAATCTCCCATATAAATAGAAGCTGGAGCGAAATTATAGAATAAAAATCCTAAACAAGCTCCTCCCATAATTAGACAAAGAATAACATCTAGCCCTCCTAGTTTATTCATAATATAACCGATAAAGGCAATTGTAAAGAAATAGATGCTCGAATTCCCCGCGGCCAATCCGTCTAAGCCATCTGCCAAATTAATCGCATTGATAATCGCGATAATAAAGAAAAGAGTTAACGGATAAGCAATCATTTGAAACTCAAATTGAACACCAAATATCTTCATATCACTAAATACGATATTTCCATAAAAGACAACAATACTAGCAGCAATTATCTGTGCAATCAACTTATGTTTTGCTTTTAAGGGTTTAATATCATCAAAAATACCTGTCAAAACAATAACAAATCCTCCAATTAGAACGGATAGCATCTGTGTTGTTTTAGGAGCAAAAATCATATAACCAATAAGAAATGAAAAGAAAATAGCAACTCCTCCCATTCTTGGCATATCGTGTTTGTGTACCTTTCTCTTATAATCAGGTTTATCTATCGCACCAATATAAAGGGCGATCCTCTTTGCTATAGGTGTTAATATCACAGAGGATAAAAGTGGAATAAGAACAATTAAGAAAATATTATAGCCACCTACATATAATTCTAAATTCATAAAAAGTTTTCCTCCTACTTTTATTATACACAAAGATAATAAAATTTAAAATAGTAAGATGATGAACATCTTAAGAGAAGTTAAATTAAACGAATTTCATTTTTTTGATTTATTTAGGTATATTATTTCTTATCCTGGATACAATAATACTACATAATGAATCCCTTTGAAGTTCAAAGATTCGTTCATTATGTTTAAAAAACACCAGAAATGGTAAAATTTACTAAACCGTAGTAATATGTTTAGTAATAGGAAAGTCACACAATGTGACTTTTTCTATTGTTTATTATTGAAGTTATACTTACATTTTTCGAATAAAAAAAGCACTATATGTGCACATTATAACATTTGGTGACCTGTACGGGATTCGGACCCGTGTATGTAACCTTGAGAGGGTTATGTGTTAAACCGCTTCACCAACAGGCCATAAAACAACTAAAGATAGTTTAGCAAATTTTTACGAGTTTGTTAAGTATTTTTTTTCATAATACGAAAAAAAGTACAAATTGTACTCTTTTTCCCTAAATTCCCAATAGAATTAAATCCTCAATATC
>CATKZK010000045.1 GCA_949841325.1 uncultured Bacilli bacterium | reverse complement strand
TGTGGGGAATTGGAATACATCAAATGTAGAGACAATGAAAGCGATGTTTGTGGAATGTAATATACTAAAAGAAGCAGACTTAAGTTCTTTTGATTTAACAAATGTAACTAATTTGAATTCTTTTGTAGCAGGATGTCATAATTTAGTTACAGAGTTTACGGTAAGAGGAACCAACTGTACAAATTATGCAGGAGAATCAGGATATTGGGCGATATTTACAAATACAGCTATAGGAATAGGCAGTATAAAAGTTCATTACACCAGTGATGCAAGTGAGTTAGTCGATAAAATGATCGCGACTAAATCGACTACTTCTAATGTTACCAAGGGAAGTGTGGTTGCTTAGGGAGAAGAATGATGGATTTAAATACTTCATTGGGAAGTATTTTTTTCATTTAAATGAGGTTTCTATAAAAAGCGATTGACATCTTTATAATGAGCTCGTAAAATAATAAAATAGTAGGAGGATAAAAATGGCAACAAAGATGATTTATAATCGTGAAGATTTTATTAAAAATTATAGATTAACTCAAGATGAATATCTGATGTTACCTTATGAAGAAGAACTTGCTTATACAAAATGGATGTATGGAAGTATTTTAGAAGAATTAAAAAATATAGGGGACGAAAGAACATTGAATCGCACATTCCCAAAAATATTTGATGATTTTTTTCGTATAAATGGGATACAGATAGAACGATATACTTATGGTTTTGATAGAACTGTATTTACAAGAGTAAGAGATATACATTATGAAGTGTTAGAAAATGCGGATAAAGAATTGACAAGTCATATGAAATTAATTGCAACTATTAAGGCTGCTGTTTTTGAAGAAGTAATGTCGTTAAGTTCTATTGGAAATAGTGATGATTTTTTTCTAAAAACTCCTGATTTTTATAAAACGTTAAGAGCAATAACATATTATTCAGTAAATCATATGGATATTTCTAAAGAGGCTAAAGAAAAGATTATGATGGGAGAATGTATGGCATTATTAGAAGTGTTATTTACCGATGGAGAAGCACTTATCCATTCGGATATTACGAAGGATTATATTGATTATTTAAAAGAAAGTGGCTTTGTAGTAGAAGAAAATGGAAGTAGTGTAAAAGTTTTAAAGGCATGATTATAATATAAAAATAAATAAAGGACTTGATATTTTGATCACTTTTCAGTATAATCAAGTTAACAAAAAAAGACAGGGAACAAGAGGAGTAGAGTAGGAAAGTTAAAAGGGATGAAAGATCATAGACTGCGAATCTTTCTTAATAGAACTATTTGAAGGTAGCTTGGGAGTTGTTATTCTGAACATAAGCGTAAGAATAAACGTTTATCTCGCGTTAAGAGAAAAGAGTATAAAGTAAGGTGGTACCACGATTCTTCGTCCTTTGAAGAGTCGTGTTTTTTTTAGGAGATGATGATTGATGAGTATTGATAAATTTTTTGTTATAAATAATCAAAATCAAGTATTAGTCTTTCTTAAACAAGAGGATGAGCGTATGCGAGTCGCTTTTCCTACAAAAAAGTATTTGAGAAAAAAGACACGATCAAAAAGTTTTTACAAAGTTTTACTAAATGCAGGAGTTATTCGCAAGGATAATACAGAACTTCTATTTGAAGTAGAGAAAGAGTATACTAGGTGTGAGTGTATTAATGGAAAACTAGAAGAAAAAAGAAGACAAAAGAAGAAGAGATATTACTTTGTTTTAGAAGATTTAAAAGAAGATGTACTTTGTCAATTGAACGAAATTGGCGATCGATTTGGTTTTGTTCTTTCTTTTGTCCCCGTTGATATGCTTCCACAAATGATAGAAGAAAGTGAAAAAGAATCGAACGAAAACTACAATAAAGATCCAGGAATAATAGAAGCGACAAAAGAATTGAAATATAAAATGAAGGAGAATATAAAATGTTAGAGACAAAATATGATGCTAAAAGTGTTGAAGAAAATAAGTATGACTATTGGAAAGAAAGTGGCTATTTTAAATGTGGGAATAAGAGTAAAAATCCATATAGTATTGTTATTCCACCTCCAAATGTTACAGGTAAATTACACTTAGGGCATGCTATGAATGTATCTATTCAAGATATTATTATTCGTTATAAGCGCATGCAAGGTTTTGATACACTTTGGTTACCAGGAATGGATCATGCAGCGATTGCAACAGAAGCCAAAGTAGTAAAACGCTTAAAAGATCAAGGTATTGATAAATACGAATATGGAAGAGAAAAATTTCTAAGTGCTTGTTGGGATTGGACACATGAATTTGGAGGAAATATTCGTGATCAATGGGCAAAGATGGGAATCTCTGTTGATTATTCACGTGAAAGATTTACTTTAGATGAAGGACTTAATAAAGCGGTTACTAAAGTGTTTGTTGATTATTATAATGAAGGAATTATCTATCGTGGGGAGAGAATTATCAATTGGGATCCTGAAGCACAGACAGCTCTTTCTAATGAAGAAGTACTCTATAAAGAAATAGAGGGAGCTTTCTACCATTTAAAGTATTATATTGAAGGTACTGATGAATATTTAGATGTTGCAACAACTCGTCCAGAAACCCTATTTGGAGATACAGCAGTAGCTGT
This sequence comes from uncultured Bacilli bacterium, assembly GCA_949841325.1. Classification (GTDB taxonomy): domain Bacteria; phylum Bacillota_I; class Bacilli_A; order RF39; family UBA660; genus CAG-582. Next base: position 7,238 of record CATKZK010000045.1, on the reverse strand, counting down.
TAATCCTGAAGACGAACGATATAAAAAGTATATAGGAAAGAATGTCTCTTTACCAATTGTTGGGAAGTTGATTCCTGTAGTAGCTGATTTGCATGCAGATCCAGAATTTGGAACAGGTGTTGTTAAGATCACTCCTGCTCATGATCCAAATGACTTTGAAGTGGGAAATCGTCATAACTTAGAGAGAGTTGTCGTCATGAATCCTGATGCAACGATGAATGAGGATGCAGGAAAATATGTTGGTATGACTCGTGAAGAATGTCGTGAAGCTTTACTTAAAGATTTAGAAGAACAAGGGTTACTTATCAAAGTTGAACCTATGACTCATTCAGTTGGGCATTCTGAAAGAACAGGTGTAATGGTTGAACCATACTTATCAAAACAATGGTTTGTAAAAATGGGAACACTTGCTGAAAGAGTATTAAAGACTCAAGAAAATAATGAAGAAAAAGTGAATTTTGTTCCTGAAAAATTTGAAAAAACTTTAACTCATTGGATGGAAAATTGTTATGATTGGTGTATTTCTCGTCAATTATGGTGGGGGCATCGAATACCTGCTTGGTATAAAGGCGAAGAAGTATATGTTGGAGAGACTGCACCAGAAGGTGATGGATGGATTCAAGATGAAGATGTGTTAGATACATGGTTTTCGAGTGCTTTATGGCCATTTTCAACTTTGGGTTGGCCAGAAAAAACAGAAGATATGGAAAGATATTTTCCAAATGATTGTTTAGTTACAGCCTATGATATTATTTTCTTTTGGGTAGCAAGAATGGTCTTCCAAGCAGAACATATTACGGGTACACGTCCATTCAAGGATTGTGTTATTCATGGACTTATTCGTGATAAACAGGGAAGAAAGATGTCAAAGTCTTTAGGTAATGGTGTTGATCCGATGGATATGATTGAAAAGTATGGTGTTGATGCTTTGAGATATTACTTAGCTACTGATGTTGCACCAGGTACTGACCTTCGTTTTGATGAAGAAAAACTAACGAGTACTTGGAATTATATTAATAAAATTTGGAATGCCTCAAGATTTGTTTTATTAAATATTGAAGATTTAGATTCTATCAAGTTAGATGATTTAACGGATGAAGACAAATGGATTTTAACGAAGTATGAAAAAATACTTGATTCTACGATTAAACATATGGATAAATATGAGTTTAATTTAGTTGGAATGGAAACGTATAATTTTATCTATGATGACTTTTGTAGTCATTATATTGAGTTTGCTAAGTTTAATAGTAGTTCTCCTACTACAAAATCTGTATTGTATATTGTTCTTTCGGGCATCTTAAAAATGCTTCATCCATTTATGCCATTTGTTACAGAAGAAATCTACGGAATGCTTCCAATTAAGACGCATGAATCAATTATGATCAGTGATTATCCTAAGGTTGATGAGACAAAAATATTCGAGGAAGAAGAAAGAGTAGTAGATAATAAAATTGAATTTATTAAATCTTTCCGTAATGTTAAAAATGAAAATAATATAAGTAAAGATGCTAAAGTCATGATTAGCACAGATGATGAAATCATTATCAAAATGTTAAAACTACAAGATGTAATGATTACTGAACCTATGGATATTCATTCTTATAATGTTAAGGCTAACGAATATGAAGCTACCATTTATTTTGAAAAGCAAGTAACAGAGGAAGAATTAAAATTAAAAGAAAAACAAATAAAAGATTTAGAAGCATCAATTGCTCGAAGAAAAAACTTACTTGCGAATGAATCTTATGTAGCAAAAGCTCCAGAGGCTTTAGTTCAAAAAGAAAGAGAAACTTTGGCAAAAGAAGAAGAATTACTCAATAGTTTAAAAGACAGATAAAAAAATCACATTCAGTTTGAATGTGACTTTTTTATTCTTCCTTTTTTTCATAAGCAAAGTAAATTGCTAATGTAAGAAATAATAGGATAGAGATAATGCTCCAAAAAATAGATCTTTTTTTCTCTCCTTTTTCAATAACTGTTTGATTTTCATTTGTCGAAGTCGTTGTTGTTTCGGTTTCTTTAGATGTTGTACTTTCTTTTGTTGTAGTACTTGATTGCTCTTTTAAAGTTGTTGTCGTCATACTTGACTTTGAAGTCGTTGTCTTTTTACTTGTTTTCTTTGTTGTTGTCTTTTTAGAAGTCGTTGTAGTCGTCGAAGTCGTTGTTGTTGTCATAGTTGTCTTTGTTTGAATTTTAATTCTTTGTAATGGATATTGTACAGGTTTTATTTCTTTTTCTCCATCTACTAAAGAAAAGTAACCTATGCGAAGTAAAGAGTCTCCTATTTTATTTTTTACTTTGAAATTAAAAACAGTAATACGACCATCTCTTGTAATTGGTCTATTGTTTTTTGTCGTTCCTACTAAGTAAGATTCTTCAATCATGGGAGCTTCCCAATCATCAGAATCTTCAACTGTTATAAGTTCAAGTGCTGACTCGTCATAGGCAAGTTTTATTTTATATTGAGTAATACCTGTTGTTTTTAAATCGTGTATGTTTATTTTTACTCGTAAGGTATCATTGATTTGTACTTCTGTTTTATCTACTTCAAGTGATAAGCGATAACTATCAGTTTGGGCTTCTATATTTGGTATAAAAAGAAGCAAACTGATTAAAAATAACCCTATTAATTTTAATCTTTTCATAATAATCCCCTTTTTTTAAATGACTCGATTGTATCATAAAAATATGGAAAATGCAAATTCTTACTGTTTGATATCTATTGACAAGAAAAGTTTGAAAGTGTATATTAAAACATAATTAAAAGGATGGTGGTCTTTGTGGGAATTGAAACACTTTTAGATTGTATCAAAGAATATGCACCTTATGAAAAGAATAGAATTATTAAAGCTTACGAATATGCTAGTCAAATTCATAAAGGCGTTAAGAGGAAAAGTGGAGAAGATTATATTATTCATCCTCTTTGGGTGGGATATATTCTGGCTACAATGAAAGCAGATGCTGATACGATTTGTGCAGGAATATTACATGATGTAATGGAAGATGGTAATATATCAAAAGAAACGTTAAAAAATCTTTTTAACGAAAATGTTGCTGAACTTGTAGATGGCGTAACAAAAATTAAAAAGATTGTCTTTGATAATGATGAAAAGAAAACGGATGAGGCAAATCTCTATAAACTTATGGTAAGTATTATTCGCGATATCCGTGTAATGATTATTCGCCTTGCTGATCGTTTACATAATATGCGAACAGAAGAATTTCAACCTCCTAAGAAACAAAGAGAGCATTCAGATGAAACGATGGAAATTCATGTTCCTTTCGCGAAGATGATAGGTGCTTATACCATTATGTTAGAGTTAGAAGATTATTGTTTTTATTATAAACAGCCAAATGAGTATGTGATGATGCAAGCACTTATACAAGAGATTGAAAAAGAATATCAATCGAAAAAAGAAGAACTTGTTTTAGCAACAGCAAAAGAACTAAATTCTAGAGGAATTCCTTTTAGTATTAAAACAAAGATTAAAACACCTTATGAATTATATCGAAAATATAAGTCTCATCATGATGATATAAAAGAAATTCATGATTTATATGCGATAAAAATTGTAACACCTAAAGAAAGATATTGTTATGAGTGTAATGAATATCTTAAAAGGATGTATCCTGTTATTGAAAGAAAGAGTAAAGATTATATCGCCAATCCTAAAGCTAATATGTATCAAGGATTACATACATCGATTATGACAAAAGATGGGTATAATTTCCAATTTCAGGTAAAAACGGAGCAGATGTATATTGTCAATTCCTATGGTCTTACCGCGTATTGGCGAGAATTAAGAAAACGAGGAATTGTCGATGCTGCACATGAAATGCAAGAATTGGCAAAACAGTATCCATTTTTTGGCATTCTTGAAAGTTTAACTCATCAAAATATCCCAAATGATGAATTTCATGAAAAATTAAAGAAAAACATACTACAGAAAAAATAAGTCAATTTCATCTCTTTACTGAAGTTTTTTATGATAAATTTGAACTATTTGTTTCCTTTTCTTCATATAATTTGTTACAATAAATTTATGGAAATAAAGGAGGTGTAAAAAATGAATCAGCAAAAAGTTGCAGAATTTTTGAAAATGCAGAGAAAAGAAAGAGGTTTGACGCAACAAAATGTGGGAGAATTACTTTTTGTATCTAGAGAAGCAGTCAGTAAATGGGAAAGAGCTATTAATCTACCTGATTATACGACTATGCTTGGTTTGTCACAATTGTATAATTTATCCATTAATGAAATTTTGGCAGGTGAAATGATTACTGATGCGAATCGTGACAAAATTAATGCAGTTGCAATGAGAATTCTACTTTCTGAGAGAAAGAAACGTAAGAAGATGAAATTCAGATTTATGACTTTAATCTTTTTCATACTAGCAATTTGTGGTCTTATTTACTTTATCTATAATTATAATTCTTTGAAAGTATATAGAACTTATGCAGCTAATGATGACTATTATCTATCTCAAGGAATGATTGTTACATCTAAGCAGAGATCGTTTATTCAACTGGGTAATTTATATGATGCATCTGATAATACACTTATAAATGATGAAGATATTGAAAGCATAAAATTCTATTTTGATGATAAGAAGCAGACAAAAGTATTCTTAGAAGCTACAAGAATGAATAATGTTTATTTAGATTTAATAGAATATAATCGTTTTATTAAGAAAAATAATCTTAAGAAGGTGATGAAAAATCTATATATCGATATTACTAATAAGAAAAATGAAGTTTCAACATTGCAACTAGATAATGTGTTAACTTATTCCAATGATGATATTCTTCCAACCTTGTTAAAAGGTGAAAAGGCTTACAAAGCATATGAAGAAGGAAACAATATAGATATCCCAGATATAGTAAAAAATCACTTTAAATTAAAAGATGATAAATATATCTATGAATTGAAGGTTGATAAGAAAACAACATATCAGTGTGAGTATGATAAGGAATCTAATGCAATAGTATTTTCTAGCACAGATTTTACAATAAATGGATCTTATGATTTTGTACGAAATGAAATATTGTTGAATGTTGATGATAAGATAATTATCTGTATGGAAAGAAAAAATGTCTTTCTGGTCAAAAAGAGTGTGAAAAATACACAAAATTTATTGATGCATTTAGTAAACAGTTACTAGATAAAACTAAATAAAAGAAGGGGCCACCAAGTCCCTTTTTTGTCGGCTTAAATTTCCATAATCTAAGTCGTGGAAAGGTAGGAAAAACATGAAAACAAGAGACATTTTAAAGGGTATTTTATTATTATGTGTATTTGGTTTTACAACAATGGTATCAGCAGAAGAGATTTATTATGTAAATGATAATGGTGTTGAATTTACTCAATTTCAATATGAGACATTAAGCGAATTTATTGGCGAAGAAAATGTGAAAACATATACACAAGCTGAATTTGATCAAATGGAAATTGGAAATATGACAGAAGAGAATACAACTTATACGATTCTTGAAGACAATAAAATAGAAGATTCAGCATCGGGTATTACGACTTATGGAGCTGCTCATGAGACGGCTTCTAAAAAGCTCACTTTAAGCAGTGTTTGTAATAGTTCATATTGCGCATTAACTACACATTTAAATTGGAAAACAAATCCAAAGGTTCGTAGTTATGATGTAATCGGTGTTAGAATTCTTGGATGTCAATTTTATGATACAACTGCAGGAACAGCTTTAAAAAGTGGTGGAAAAGTATATAGTTACGAGGCAAAAGTAACAGCTAGCAATGGAATTGGAAGTGTTGTAAAATTAACAACTGGTGATGTAGAATACGCTCAGCAAGTAACTCACGTAAAAAAAGGCTCAGGAACAGTATTTGCATCATATCAACATTCTGTTAAAAGTATTAGTTTAGCAACTGCAAAAAACTTTACATTTAGTGGAGCTGGTCCTGGATCAGTATTCAATTGGTCAAATAATGATTTGTTTGATCAAATGGGCGGTGTAAGTCTAGCTGTCCAAGGATAATTAAAATCAAAAAAAATATAGAATAAAATACCTGAAAGAGAGAAAAAATCTCTCTTTTTTTTGTGAATAAGCAATTTTTATTAGAAATTTCATAAAAAAATGAGCAATTTCGATTTTTTTCGTGAACATAATAAGTGAAAGGATTAAATTCTTTCTAGAAAGGAGGAATCATGAAATTTTATTCTATATTAAAAGATACGTCCTTTAAATATTTATGGAAATGTGGAAATCCTAAAGTACAAGATTTCTATAACCGCGTTATTGGAAAGCGCCTAGGCATTGATATTCGAAATTTTGTTTTAGCGCCTGAAGAGTTGATGATAGACAACCGTTTTTCTATTCAGAATCGTGTAGATATTCTTTTATATGATAAACCTAATTATGGCGATGAAAATCTGCGTGATGTAAGTATTATTATCAATATTGAAGCAAATAGTAATGAATGCTATTTAGAATATATTGAAAATAAGAATTTAACGTATCTATTAAAGTTAGCTGGTAATTTTTACACGAATTTGTATCGAAAAAATATCAATGTACAGCAGTTTAATTTTAATAATTACTCGAATCCTAACTGTCAAAATTGTATGTCCCTTGTGAGAGATATTAGTACAGAAGTATCCAAAATAGTTTGGAAGATGTGAATAAGAATGTCGTAAGAAGTTATGATTTATATCTTCCCAAATACAAAGAAATAGAGTATACTAAACTTACAGAAGAAGAAAAAGATATACGAATGTTTACTTGTGAAAGTTGGGATGAGATGAAAGAATTAGCAAATGGAAATGAAGAGCGTACAGCTGTTATGAAAGAATTAGAGAAAATATTAAATGATCCTGTTTTTGCAGCTTCTTATGATGGCGAATTGTATGATAAAGGCTTAAGAGAAGAATATAAGGCTTTAGGCTTTGAGCAAGGACTTGAAGAAGGTCATGCACAAGGACTTGAAGAAGGTTTCAATGATGCTATTAAACAGTCCATTGTAAATTTGTATGAAAATGACGCCTTTAGAATTAATCTCTAAAAGTATGAATATGACAACCAAACAAGTAAAAAAAATCATTGAAGAAAATAAGAGATAAAAAGCGAAAAACACTGTAATGCTATTATGGTGTTTTTTCTTGCGTTAAAATTTATTAATTAAAAAGTCAAGTGCAACAAAAGAATAATTTAAATAGAATTCACATTGTCTTGTAGTTTATAGAATTTGTTAATAATAGATTTATCATTAA
>CATKZK010000044.1 GCA_949841325.1 uncultured Bacilli bacterium | reverse complement strand
AAGTTAAAGGGGGATGAACTAGCTATGGAGTATAAAGACAAGATAGAAGAGATCAACCAAAGTGGAGAATTCCGAGCATTTATAACAGTAGAAGAAGACCTCAGAAAAAAGATGAACACGGAAAGAGAATTAGGAATTGAAGAGTGCATAGAAAAAGGAATAGAACAAACTAAAAAGGAAATGATTTTAAACTTGTATTCTGTAGGGGATTCTTTAGAAAAGATTGCGAAAGTAGTTAATCTATCATAGAGGAAGTAAAAAAAATAATTGAGGATTTTAAAGATGAAGAATAGTTTATTTTCCTCGGTACACGATGTGAAAGAGATGATAAAATGATTGACCTACATTTACATACAACTTATTCGGATGGACAACATAATGTTCGTGGATTAATCGAATTATTAAATAAAGAGAAAATCAAATATGCATCGATTACAGATCATAATCATATTGGAGCTTTTGTTGAATATCAAGAAAATGATTATCATCGTTTATTTCATGGAGAGATGATTCCTGGAACGGAAATTCAAGTTCTTTTTCATGATTATGTTGTCGAAGTTTTGGTATACTATTATAGGGTAAGAGAATTTGAACAAGTGGTAAATTTGACAAGAAAGCAGTTTTGGAATTTTCATAATAGTGCTTATCAGAAACTTCTTTCCATTGCAAACTCATTGGGAATTTCCTATGTAGAACCTCAAAAAGAATTGCAAAATGGATATTATGCCAATATGAAATTTCACGAGGCGATTGCCAGTTGTTATGAAGAAAATAAAAAAAGAATGGACGAAAAATGTTTAACTGACTGTATCTATTTTTATCGTAGTGAATTTCAAAATCCTAATAGTACTTTCTTTATTGATAATAAACAAGCATTTCCAAATATCAAAGACTTTATTCTGCAAGCAAAAGAGTGTGGGGGAATTACAAGCTTAGCTCATATAGAAGAATATTGTGCAATCGAAAGAAAACAGGAATTTTTAGATGCCTTAGTCAACGAAACAAAAATTGATGCCATTGAATGCTTTCATCCGTCGATTGCAAAAGAAAAGACTCCTTATTACATGGATTATGCCAAAAAGCATAATTTACTTGTAAGTGCAGGAAGTGATTTTCATGGCGAAACGGTTACAAGTAGAAGACATCTAAATACAAAAGCAACTGCAAATGAAGTAAATATTTTAAAAATAAGATAAATGCAACCAATAATATACATCAAAACAACCCAAAATTGGTAGAATGCAACCTAGAATAAAGATAAAATTTTAGGTGTGAGGTGATAATTATGAAGTTCGAGGAGAAACTTCAAAACTTAAGAAAAGCATCTTCTTTGTCACAAGAACAGCTTGCTGATAAATTAGGTGTGTCAAGACAATCTGTCTCCAAATGGGAGTCAGGAAGTACCTATCCAGAAATGGATAAACTACTTGCCATGTGCAAGATATTTAAATGTAGTTTGGATGACTTAGTAAATGATGAGGCTACAGATAAAACCATTATGAAAAAGAATAACAAAAAATCTGAAAATTATTTAGATAGTTTTCTTTCCTTCATTACAAAGTCTGTTAATATGTTTTGCTCGATGAAATTAACAAGCGCGATAAAATGCTTTTTTGAACTCTTTTTATTGGGATGTGTTTTATTTTGTATTTTAGCAATTATTTTCAGTATTGTTTTAGGGATTACAGATTCTGTTTCCTTCTCCAATGCATTCTTTGTTTTCTTAGTAACTTTATTTGATGGGCTTATTTTTGCCGTTTGCTTGTCTACTGCTTTTATTATTTTTATTCAATTCTATAAAATCCGTTATTTGGATTACTATGAAAAGGCGGTTTATGAATATGATCAGCGTAAAGATTTCAGTGAACACTTGAAAAAGAGTAAAGAGGAATCTGCTGTTTTAAAAAAAGAAGAAAAGAATCATATTATTATTCGAGATCCAAAACATCAACCTTTTCTATTTCTTTCATTGATCTCTAAAATGATTGTATTTATAGTTAAGTGTATTGTAGGTTTCTTTGCTTTTTGGTTTGTTTTAAGTCTCGTATTTTTGTGTATTGGATTTTTCATATGTCTGTTTATGATACCAATAAATATTATTTTCTTATTTCTCAATCTTTGTCTTCTTGGTTTGCTAATTGTAAATTTTGAAGTTTTAGAATTTGTGTATGATTTTATATTAAATAAAAAATTTGCGATTAAGAGAATGACTCTTTTATTCTTAAGTGCCATTGTGATTTTCAGTTTAGGAATTGGTGCCAGTGTAATAAAACTTAAAGATTTTCAATTCTTAAAAAATGATCAAGCGAAGATAAAAACACAAAAGATAAAATATGATGAAAATGTGACATTTCTATCAGATCATGGCCTTTATTTTGAGATTGATGAAAAAAGAGATGATATTTTGGTTTCAACGGTTTATGAAGAAGATTTCTTTAGTATAGATGTAGTGGAACGTCAAGGCATTTATTATGTAGAGTATGACTACAAAGATTATAATGTGAATCGAATAATTAATCGTGTTTTAACAGACTTAAAAAAGAATATTATTAGAGACTACAGCGGAAGTTCATTAGAAACGGAATATGCCATTAAAATTACAGCAAATGAAAAGAATATTCAAAACATGATTAAAAATTTAAGTAAGAAAATGTATTATGATTTAAGAAAAACGATAGATGGATATTATATTTTGCCTGATGATTATGTTGGTGTAGATGCTTATTGCCATATTAATAAAGAGGGATATTACGATTGCATTGAACTTCAAAATGATCCTGTATGCAAAACGGAAGTGGATGAATTTGGTGTTGTAAAAACTTCAGATAATTGCGAGTGTAGTCATTATCGTCATGATTATGATTGTTTTCCCAAAGTGGAGGAAGACGAGTAAAAAATGGATAGGGCAGAAATGTTCTATCATTTTTCATTTTTAAAGAGAAGTTTTGGAAAGAATTGTAGATTAAAGATTGAAAAGTTTTTCAATATACTATAAAATGGTATTGAGGATGAGGGGAAAGTTATGAATAGACTTGATTCTAATGAAAAGAATGAAACACAAGAAAATACAGTAAGTCAGACAATTGAAGAACATATGCAAGAAAATTTGGGAAGTCATAAACCCAAAGCCAATATAAAGGGAAGTATTATTACTTTTCTTATGGTGTTGGTTATTTTAATTTGTATTGCGCTTTTATTCTTGTTTATAAAAAAAGAATGGAAAGAGTATGAACAAAGTCAGACGACAACGACGACTAGAGCAAACACACTTGCTCCAACGACGACAACGACACAGCAAATTCATTATAGTTCTAAAACAACTGTAAAAACACAAGCCACACATACTGTATACCCTTCACATGTGAAACCTGGAAATAGTGGAGGAACTACAGGAACTCAAGTGTCGACTCATTTTACAACAAAAAGGAAAGAAAGTACGACCACTGCTAGATAGAAGGGAGAATCTTATGAAAGATTTACATAGTCATTTTTTACCAAATGTAGATGATGGGGCAAAATCAGAAGAGATGACCCTTTTAATGCTTAAAAGCGCTTTAGATCATGGGGTGACAGATATTTTATTTACGCCTCACTATATAGTTGATAGTCGCTTTGAAAAGACAAAAGAAGAAAATCGTGCTATCTTTGAAAAAATGAAGAATGTTGCTAAATTCATGGGAATTAATGTTTATTATGGGAATGAAGTTTACTGTTCTGCAGAAATTCTATCTCTTTATAAAGAGGGAAAAATCGCGACTTTAAACAATAGTCGTTATATGTTAATAGAGATTCCTATGAATACAAAGATGCACAATGTAAAGGAAATTTTCTTTGAACTCTTAAGTCATGGGATTGTTCCAATCCTAGCGCATCCTGAGCGATACACGGCTTATTATGAGGATTATAACTTTTTCTATGATCTTAGAAAAATGGGTGTCCTAATGCAGTTGAATTTTCCTTCACTTGTAGGATTTTACGGACGCCAAGCAGAAAAAATGGCAAAAATGCTTTTAAAATATAATTTGATTTCATTTGTTGGAAGTGACTTGCATTCTAATCGTGATGAAAAATATGAAAAGATGGAAAAGGCTAAGAATATCATTGTCAAAATTGTAGGGGAAGTAAATGCGAAAGAGATTATGGAAAATAATTTTTTACGTGTCATTTACAATCAAGAGATATAAGAGTGTTTTCTTTTCGTTAAAAAGTATGTTATAATAGACATACTGAAGAACAAAAGATAAAGAATAAGAAAGGGATTTTTTTATGATAAAAGAATTAGAACTGCTCTCTAATCCAAAATCGCGCGTAGCTGAAGCAGTAAAAACCATTCGTACAAATCTAGAATTTAGTGCAGTCGATGAAATACAGAAAAAAATTATGATTACTTCTACTTCTCCAGCAGAGGGAAAAAGCTTTGTGACAGCGTCCCTTGCTCAATCTTATGCAATGTCAGGGAAGAAAGTTTTGATTATTGACTGTGACATGCGTCGTGGACGACAATATGAAATTTTTGGAGTATCTAATAATCGTGGACTATCAAATATCTTAATTTCTGATTTAGAGGGAGCTAGGATTGAGACCATCAAGACGAAATTGAAAAATGTCTTTCTTTTGCCTGGAGGAACAATTCCACCAAACCCTAGTGAGCTTTTAGAAAGTCAAAAGATGACAGAAGTCATTCATATGTTAGAAGATGAATATGATGTGTTACTTTTTGACTGTCCTCCTGTTATTGGTCTTTCTGATGCACTTATCGTAACAAAATATGTGGATTCTACTGTAATTGTAGCTACGTATAAAGTAACGCCAAAAGAATTACTTAAAAAAACAGTAAAGGCATTAGAGGGAGTAAATGCAAAAATATCGGGGGTCATTTTTAATAAAGTTCCAACGGCAAGTAATGGATATTATAATCGCTATTATGACAGTTACTATAGTGGATAGAAAAAAGGGGTGAGTGTGATGGAAGAGATTAATCTAGTACAACTATTTAACTATTTTAAATCGAAAGTAATCTATATTCTTTTTGCAACAGCTCTTGCTTTTTGTCTTTCAAGTATTTATATTAACCGTTTTCGTATTCCTTTGTTTACAAGTTCTACAACGATACTTTTAAATCAAGCAAATTCAACAGTAGCTATCAATACAAACGATATCAATTTGAATAAATCTCTTGTAACGACTTATAGTGAAATCATCAAAAGTAAGCGTGTTTTAAATCAAGTAATAGAACTTATGGATTTGGAAATTGCATATGTTGAATTGTATTCAAAAATTTCTGTAAGTGAAGTGACTGATACCTCTATAATACGCATAAGCGTAACTGATAAGAATAATGATTTAGCGGCTGATATCGCAAATAGTATTGCGAACATCTTTACAAAAGAGATTGTTGAAATTTATAAATTGGAAAATATAAGTATTATTGACGAAGCTGAAGTAAGTGAGATTGCGTCATCTGCATCTGCTTTAAAAGTTGTAGGTCTTTCTAGTGTAGCAGGGGCTTTCATTGCGATTGCTGTCGTATTTGTCTTATTCTATTTTGATACTACGATTAAGAATGAAGAAGATATTGAAAGTGTAACGGGATTGCCTGTTATTGGAATTATTCCACTAAGTAGAGAGAAGATTAAACAAAGTCAACATCGTCTATATTACCGAGAAACTGCAAAAAGACATATTTCACTAGAGAGAGAAATACAACCTCTTAAAATAGATACAGAACCAGTAAAACATGTAGAAAAAGCATCTGTTGTAGAAGATAGAACAGAAAAAGAAAAAAAGAATGATTCTGATATCAAGAAAATTGAAATAGATGAAAAGATAGATAAAAAAATAAAGAACGAAGAAGATAAAGAAGAGATGAGTGAAGAATCTTCAATGGAAAAAACAGAAGTCTTAGATATTATTGAAGAGGTTAAAAAAGCTGAAACTGAAAGCAAAGAAGAAGATTCAAAAATAGATGAAAAGGAAGAGTCTTTAGAAGATGTTGAAAAACAAGAAGACTCTAAAGAATCAGAAAAAGAAAAGACCAAAGAGGAAGAAGAAAAACAAAGAAAAGAAAAAGAATTAAGAATAGATGAATTTAGACGAGAAATGGAAAAGTTAGAAAAACGATTTGAAGAAAATGAAAGAGAAAATGATTCCAAATTAGATAATCGTTATTATTTCAATGATTAAGAGCTATGAGGCTCTTTTTTTATGAAATGATATGTCAACTGTAATGTAAAATAAAACTCATCTGTTGTAATATGAGTTTCTTTCTTTTATAATGCAAATAAGGAAAAACTTTGTCGAAAGCCTTTAAGAAGAAAATAATTTGAAGTATGATGAAGTAAATAGGTGATGAAATGAAAAAACGAAGATTTTTAATGTATGTAGCTATTATCTTAATGGCAGTAGGATTTGCCGCAGTATCAACAACATTATTTCTAAATGGAAATACGAACGTTGCTACAAATCAAGCAGACTTTGATGTGTACTTTAGTAAGGTAATCGAAAATGGGATTGAAAACACTAATCTTATTGTAGATAAGACCCATATCGCTTTTGAAGCAAATTTAAAAGAAATAGACGAAGTATATGAACTCAGATATGAAGTAACAAATGCGAGCAAGAACTATGATGTAAGTGTAAGTATCCATGTACCAAATGGAAATGAATACCTCCAAGTTACCAATGACTTTGATACAAGTAACTTACTTGCAAGAAGTACACGAATAGGGAACTTAACACTTAAAGTGATTAAAGGGGTTACAGAAGAAATACAAATTCCAATTGAGATAACGATAACAGTAAATGCTGTTGAGAGAACTATCTTAGGTGATGAAAAGATCTTAAAAGAGGAAATCTTTTTTAGAGGACCACTTTATAATCTTTTGAAATCTTCTTCCTTAGGAGAAGACAAAGCATTGGGGATTGATTATAATGCCATCTCTTCTTCTACAAATGGAGAAGGTGTTTATTCTACTTTAGGAGAAAATGATGAAGTTGTTTATTTTTATCGAGGAAATATTGAAAATAATCATATCATATTTGCAAATAATTGTTGGCAGATAGTAAGAACTACGGAAAAGGGAGGAACCAAAATCATTTATAGTGGAATTCCTAAAGATGGAACTTGTCAAAATAAAGATACAGTTGATCTCTCTATTGGAAAAAGTATGTGGAATAAAAATGCAAACGACAATGCGTATGTAGGTTATATGTATGGCATTGTAGGCTCTAACAATCATAAAGATACACATGAAAATATAAATGACAGTGATATAAAGATGGCTATAGATGCGTGGTATGAAATTCATTTAAAAGACACCTCGTATGAATCTCTTTTAGAAGATGCAGTTTGGTGTAACGATAGAACAACGATTAATAATGCAAATTATACGCATCCCTGGGGAAATATAGGAACACTTGGATATGGCCAAAATTATACAGCTTATGGAGGTCTTGCGAGATCCTCCTATTGGACAAATAATGTCTCACCAAGCTTGGTTTGTCCAGCAGAAAATGACCGCTTTACTGTCTTTTTAGAAAACGGAAATGGAAAGTTAACATATCCGATTGCATTACTTACTTCTGATGAAATGGTATATGCGGGCCTAACTAGTGCAAAGATGGTAAATGGTTCTGAAAAAAAGGTTTATCAAAATAGTGATTATTATCTATATACAAAAGAGTATATTTGGCATCTAACGCCCCATGTCTATGGCACTTATGGCGCTAGCATTTCGATTAGTTCATCTTCTCTTAATGGAGCGTATGTCAATTCTATCAATGGAACATTTGGTGCTTCCGCATATATTCGACCATCCATTGTTTTAAATGCGAAAGCTAGAATAACGAATGGAAAAGGAACAAGAGAAGAACCCTATTTCGTCGAATAGAATTCACTGGTTGGCTGAATAACTTATCAAAAATGGCAGAAAACGTACGAAAAATAGTCGTTTTTTTGCGAAATTTCTTGCAATTGCCATGTTTATTTGGTACATTTTATATGTAGGGTACATGCCTACAAAAGAAAATTTTATAGGAGGTAAAATTATTATGAGTAAAAGTGAATTAGTAGACTTTATTGCACAAGAGGCTGGGTTAACTAAAGCTGATGCAGCTAAAGCTGTAGATGCATTCCAAAAAGGAGTTATCAAAGGTGTTAAAGAAAGTGGTAAGGTTACTTTAGTTGGTTTCGGAACTTACACTTCAAAGAGAAGAGAAGGAAGAAATGGAATCAACCCATTAACTCAAAAACCTATGAGTATTCCTGCTAAAAATGTTGTTTCATTTAAGCCAGGAAGCAAATTTAAAGAAGAGATTAATTAATAATCAAAAAAGGATGAAGAGATCATCCTTTTTTTGCACTTATGAAAGAAGTAGAGAAAGTATACAGGGAATACCCTGTACTTTTATTATGCTATATTTTCTAAAATTTATACAAAAAGAAGGAAAATGGACTCGTTTTGTTCATATTTTTTTAGTATACTTAATGATAGGTGAGATTATATGATAAAAGTGATTCTTTCTTTTTTTATTTATGCTTTTATGGGATGGAGTATGGAAGTTATCTGTAAATTGATTGAGACAAAGCGATTTATTAACCGTGGTTTTCTTCTTGGACCTATTTGTCCGATTTATGGGTATGGTGTTTTGGGAATTGTTTTTCTAATTGGACAAGATTCTAAAGATGTTTTAACTGTCTTTTTAAAATCAATTTTAATTTGTTCTATACTTGAATATGCAACATCTTACTTTATGGAAAAAATATTCCATGCACGTTGGTGGGATTATTCTAGGAGAAAGTATAATATCAATGGCAGAATTTGTTTAGAGACAATGATTCCCTTTGGGATTTTAGGAACATTTGTTATCTATTTTTTGCATCCGCTAGTAATGCGCTTAATAGGATATATTTCTCCAAAGATTCAACTTATAATAGCGATATTCTTTCTAGTTCTTTATTTTCTTGATAATGTTTTAACTTATTTTGTCTTGAATAAAATAAAGAAAGAAATTCAGTTTGAAAACAAAGATAATACGGAGATTATACGCGAAAGAGTTCTTCTATGGCTAAATCATCATTCTTATCTTTACAAGCGTATTAAAGACGCCTATCCAAATTTTCAAATTGCTTTGAGGGAATTAAAAGAGGAAATAAGAGTGAAAAAGGAAAAAAGAAAATCATTTTGATTCAATGTAAAGGACTGGGAAAAAAGAAACGAATTATAAAAAGCTATGATATAATTTGAATAGAATTAATTATTTTAGAAAGAAGTGAAAAAATGGGCTTAATTAAAGCAGTAGTAGGTTCTACATCTTCTGTAATGGGAGATCAATTTAAAGAATATGTTACATTACCTGAAACGGGAAATCATGTTTTAGTGCAAAGAGGAGTTGTAGAACATGGAAAGGGAAATAATAATCCAACAGAGGGCATTATTTCAAATGGCAGTAAAATTGTCGTACCTCAAGGATATGCGATGATGATTGTTGATAATGGGGCAATAAAAGAGTTTAGTGCAGAACCAGGAGAATTTATATGGGATTCATCAACGGAACCAAGTGTCTTTGAAGGAGGATTTTTTAAAGGAATAGGAGAATCGATTAAAAGAGTTGGAAACCGTATAACATATGGTGGACAAGCCGCAAGAGATCAAAGAGTGTACTATGTAAATCTTTTAACAATGACAGGGAATAAATTTGGTTCTCCTAATTCAGAAGTAGTTGTTGATCCAGTATATGGGTCTGTTGAAATTACATTCTTTGGAGAATATTCCTTTAGGGTTATTGAACCAACAACTTTAGTTGCCAACTTATTAGGTTCGATGCCAAAAGATACAGTGACATGTGAAGATGTAGTTGGAGGGCAATTAAAACTACAATTTTCAAATAAAGTATCTACATGCATTAGTGACTTAATGATTTTAGAAAATTTATCATTTAATGTCATTCAAAGAGAAAAAGAAAAGATTACAGAAAAAATGAATGGTCTATTAGATGAATCATGGAAAAGTCAATATGGTTTGGAAATTCAAGATGTTGTAATTAATGTCAATGCTACTGAAGAATCAAAAGAGATTATTCGCAACGTAGATTCAGAAATTGCTCGAGAAAAACGTAGAGGAGATCTTTATGCCGAAAATTCGAGTGGGTTAATGGCTGCGGCAACGGCTTCAGCTATGGAAAATGCTTCTTCTAATGAAAATGGAGCTATGATGGGATTTGCTGGAATGAATATTGCATCTGCTGCAGGTGGTTCTGCTATGGAAGCGGCAAAGGGTGTTGGAGTTACAGGAACAAATGCTAAATTTTGTAGTCAATGTGGAGCACCTGTTACAGGAAATTTCTGTAGCCAATGTGGAAATAAGATTAATTAAGAGTCACTTAAAAGTGATTCTTTTTTGATGTCAACAAACTGTACAAATTGATGTATTCTATATAGAAACGACAAAAACGTATGTAAAAAAATGATACAATGATAGTAGGAAAGTAT
>CATKZK010000043.1 GCA_949841325.1 uncultured Bacilli bacterium | reverse complement strand
CAATATACTCACTTTCAATCCAATCATCGCCATCAATAAACATAACATATTCTCCTGATGAATGTGTCATTCCAAAATTTCTACTATAAGAAACTCCATAGTTTTCGTTATTAAAATATTTTATATTGGATAGATTCAAATATTTTTCCTTTATAATACGATCCGTTTCGTCTTTAGACCCGTCATTTACTACAATAATTTCCAAATTAGTGTAGGTTTGATTCAAAAGCGAATCTAGACATCTTTCAATGAAATTTCCATTGTTATAAGTAGGTATGATTATACTTATTTTACTCTTCATATGTATTATCCTTTTCTTAAATAAATATTCTCCATTTTTTTCGCTTCATGTGAAATGTCATATCCACTTTTCGCTACATCCTCACTTGTATCTTTTCTATCAAAATGTTCAGAAATACTTATTATTTTTTTCGCCCAAAAAGTTGAAGAATCTTTTAAAGATAAAAAATGCACATTTTGAGTTATAGCACATTCATTTGTTATCGAATCCGATAAAAAACAGGGAAGTCCCGATGCTTGAGCTTCTACACTTACAACAGGCAATCCTTCATAAAATGATGGTAAAACAAAAGCGTCGAACACTTGATAATATGGGCTTGTATCTTGAATCTGCCCAACAAATCGTATATTTTCGTAAATTCCCATTTCTTTTGCTAAATTCTTAATTGTCTCATATAATTCTCCTTCTCCAAGAAGTAAGAGAACACTGTTGCTCTTTATTTTTAATATTTCATAGAATATTTCTAATAAAAATTTATGATTTTTAGTTGTTACAAATCGTCCTATATGACCTACCACAAATTTCCCGTCTAACTGCAACTCTTCTCTTAATCTTTTTCTGACTTCCACATTATATTTAAACTTTGAAGTATCAATAGCATTGTTAATCATTTCATATTTTTTAGTTTCTATAATGTGTGCTGGAAACATACTTTCAGCCGCTTTTTTTGAACAAGCTAAATAATCAGTAGCAACACAAGGAATAAATTTTTTTAAAAATGCAAACACCACTTTTTTTATTCCTTTATATTGAATAGCGTTGTGAGAATGAACAATTATTTTATTTACACCATTTTTCTTAGCAATATAAGCCATTTCTAAATTGTAAAATAAAATACCTGAATTAATATGCACGACATCATAAGAATGATCTTTTAAAAACAAATTAAATTTTTTATATAACAACCTATATTTATTTATCCCCTTAAATTTTACACCTAGTTCATAAACATTTCCATCTAGTTTTTGGACTATTTCATCTATAAATGAAGTATAACTTGTTTCATCAGGAGATAAAAAATCAAAGGAAAATTTAGTCAAATCAGCATATCTACTATAATTAAGAATCATAGCAGATACTCCACCATATTTAGAAGAGGCATTAATTTGTAATACTTTAACCTTCCTATTCATCTATTTTTTCGGCCTCCATTTTACTGGTATAATCAGAACGAAGCATAGTACTTGATATACCATCTGTATGAGGAAGGTATACCACTGGTACTCCATATTTACTTAATTGTTGTTCCGTTTCTTTCCAACGGTCATTTCCTTTCCAATCATCTCCTATAAAAATAGCATCAAATTTTATTTTCTCATATACTTTTTCTTTATCAAGTGTATTCGTAATAATTACTTTATCTACCATTCTCATATAAGATAATATTTTGGCTCTTTCATTTTGATTTGAAGCCGTCACTTTCTTTTTATAGTGATATACAAGGTCATCTGAATTTACTCCTACAATAAGATAATCACACTGTTTTTTCGCATTTTCAAGTAAATTTAAATGACCAATATGAAATAAATCATATGTTCCTTGTGTATAGCCAATTTTATATTTTTTCATCATTATCACTTTCTTTCGTAATTTCTAAATTATGACGATTCTTCTCTTTATCCGAAGGAGGGGTCATATAATCTCCATATAGTTTTTCTAAGAAATAATTGTAATCTTCTGGACCATTGACTAATATATCTTCAAAAGGATACTTTTTTCCTTCACCATATACTTCAACTGGCATCATATTTTTAAACTTATAAACACTCATTCCATTTAAGTAATATCTAGAATTTTTAATCGGCTGTTTTAAAACCTTATCTAATTTTTCGAGCATTTTTTTAGGATTGCTATGTCTACCTACTCCTAAATTGCTAACGAAAAACATTAATACTTTTTCTTTAAAAGGCCTTTTCTTTTTGATATCAACCATTGTGTCAAATACAGAAGCTTGATATCTAAATCTTCTATATAGTATTCTATATTTTCTTAAAGTAAAAGCGATTTTGTTTCCAGGCATTTTGTCAATTGGCCAAACATCAATCCAAGCATTCCGGTCAATACCATCTTTCGTGTGGTTTAACTTTAATTTAAACTTTGAATCCATAATAACTGCTTGATAGCTAATATACTCATTATCATTTCTAAAATTATGCATTCTCAAATGACTTGGTAAACATTCATTGGCAATTTCCATAAATTTTTCATAGTCTTCTCTTAACATATACATGTCAACATCATCATCCCATGGGATAAAGCCTTTATGGCGAATTGCGCCTAATAAAGTTCCTCCACCTAAATAGTATTTCAAGCCATGCTCATCACAAATTTTTATAAATTCTTTGAGAATATTAAGTTCGCATAGTTGTAACTCTCTCAATAAACTTTGTTCCATGAAATCACCTTTTATTTTCCTTATTTACTAATTTTATAAACTTATAGTTCGTTTTCATATATCGTTTAAATAGCCTTTTTGGATCTTGAAACAAACGATAAAACCACTCTAAGGCTAGCTTTTGCATCCATTTTGGAGCTCTTTTTATATTTCCTGCATGATAATCAAAACCAGCTCCTACGCCAATCATAACTCCAGGCATTTGATTTTGGTGCTCGTACATCCAATTTTCTTGCTTAGGAGCACCTAATCCCACCCAAATAATATCAGGGTTAGCACTTTTAATGTTCGCGACAATCTCCCTATCTTCTTCAATTGATAACTGTCTAAAAGGCGGAGAATACATGCCTACAATTTGTATATCCTTATACTTTTCTTTTAGTTTACTCTCAAGTGTTCTCAAAGTCTCTTCTGTACTTCCATAAAAATAATGACGCAGTTTACCATTCTTAAAACACTCTTCCATTAAATCAGGACCCGTTACACGCTCTGCCTTTTTATATCCTCGCTTCTTTAAAACAATACTTAAAGGTTTTCCATCAGGAATTCGTAAACAGGCTGTATTTTGCACATTTTTATACGCTTCATCTTCATAACTCATAACAGTAGTATGTACATTAGAAACACAAATATATTTTCCACTTATGCTCTCTTTATTTTCATCAAGAAAAGAAAGAACCTCTTCCATATTCGTAATCGCAATATGGACACCTAAAATGGCTTCTTCTTGAATCTTTTTCATACATACCACCTCCTATAATTTCTATCTTGTCTTTTCTTTATTATAGCAAATTCTCTATATAAAAGCAGTCTTTTTTAGAAAAATATGTAAACCTCCTAAAAAAGGTAAATGTTTTTTTTCTTTTCTAATTTTAACCAATAAAAAACTAGAAGAATATTTCTCCTAGCCTATTTCTATAACCCTTTAAACAAAACAGCAAATGTTTTAAAGAAGATCTTTATATCTCGTCTTAAAGAAGCATTCTTAGAATAGTCTGCTTCACATTTACATCTAGCTTTAAAAGTCGTCTTATTTCTTCCACTTGTTTGCCATAACCCTGTAATACCAGGTTTACTCTTTATGATTTCATCATAATAGACTCCCATGTCTTCCTTTTCTCTTGGTAAGTAAGGTCTATTACCGATTAATGACATTTCCCCTTTTAATACGTTTAACAATTGAGGAAGTTCATCAATAGATGTCTTACGAATTAAAGCTCCTATTTTAGTAATACGTGGATCATGTTTTAACTTTTTATTAATCTTATATTCTAAGGCAAGATCTTCATTACTTTCTAACAAGTCAAATAATACTTGATCTGCATTTTCAATCATCGATCTAAATTTATAGAGTTTAAATAATTCCCCATTTAAACCAATTCTCTCTTGAGTAAAAATAGCATGCCCTTTACTTTCTAGTTTGATTGCAATTATGACGATTAAAAAGACTGGCGATAAAATAAGTAATGCCATAATGCTTATGATAATATCAAATAGACGTTTAATATGTGAATAGACTAACTTACTTACTGAATATGATGTTGCCACCATAGTACCTTCTTGCATCATAATATTGCTCCTTTCTCACTAACTCTCCCTTGTTAATTGCTGCATATAATACCACAAAATGACATAAAATGCAAATTTATTTATACAATTTTTTCCCTATCGCTTTTTTCAATAATCTGTTATAATGAATGTGGTGATCATATGCACGAAATCATAATGTTAATCTTAATGTTTTTTACTTATTCTTTTATTGGTTGGCTTATGGAAGTGCTTTTAAGCTTTTATCAATATCATCATTTTGTCAATCGAGGGTTTCTTCTAGGCCCATACTGTCCTATATATGGAGTTGGATGTATTATCCTTTACTTAGGTCTTGGACAATATGCCGATGATCCTTTGGTTTTGTTTATTATGACAATTGTGATGTGTTCCGTATTAGAATATGTTACTTCCTATGTACTAGAGAAAATATTTAAAAATCGTTGGTGGGATTATTCTAAGATGAAATTTAATATTAATGGTCGTATTTGTTTAGAATGTGCGATTCCCTTTGGTGTTGGTGGAATTATCGTCTTTTATGGTATCAATCCTCCTATTGTGAGACTTCTTCACTCATGTCCCCTTCAAATTTCTATGACACTTGCTTTAGCCCTTATCTTTATCTTTATAATTGATTTAGCGGTTTCCTTTAATGTCATCCTCAATTTGAAGAATATTTCAAATAATATAAGAAGTGACTCAACCGAACTGATTACGAAAAAAGTACGTGAAATTATGACAGAAAAGAATTTCTTTTATCGTCGTATTATTAAATCATTTCCCAATATGAAAATTCAAAATCGCTTGGCTATCTTAAAACAAAAACTAGACCGTGATACTAAGGAATACAAAAAAGAGAAGAAGAGAAGATCATAATTTTCTCTTTTTATTATACCTTGTCATAATAACTAATCCCTCGTTCCATTACATCTGCTTCTATATAATCTCTCAATAGCTTGCGCACTTCATGAGCTTTTGTAATGTTTTTTAAGGTCAAAACTGTTCCTGCACGAATAGAAGTACAATGACTATCAACGAGTACAGAAATTGTCCCAACTCCCCACATTCTTTGCCATAACGATTCACTTAAATCGGGATCTTTTAGCAAGTATAATTCCACAGAATCTGTATGACGGTTAAAAAAGCCTTTACTAATGAGCAACTCGTCTTTACTAATCTTATACCAAGTAAAATTGAGATGAAGTGCGCTTAAAACTTTCCCTGTCAATCCACTTGGTTGACCTTCCCATACGATGGAAAAATCAGGATTTTCGATTGTTGTACTTCGTTTTTCTTCGATTACTTCTTTTCGCTTAGAATCCATTTTCACATCTTTCTTTCTAACTAATTCTACATTAACAAAATTTCATAAAATTGTCCATAAAAAAAGCTCTATTTTACTTTGCTTTACTGAAAGTAAAAATAGAACTTTACGGAATTAAAAGGGATTTCCCAACGGTTAAAGTATTTGAGCTTAAGTTATTGAGCTTTTTCAATTCATCTACAGTTGTATTATACTTTTTGGCTAAACTGTAAAGAGTATCTCCTGATTGAATTGTTATCGTATTAGGCGCTCCTGTGTTTAACTCTTCCCCAACACTAATGGCATTATTCGTTTTATTATTCAGCTTTTTTAATTCATCTACGCTTATATTAAACTTTTTGGCAATACTGTATAGAGTATCTCCTGCTTTTACGACATAGACATTGCTTGAAGTCTGATTACTTGGCACTGTTAACTTTTGACCAATACTCAATGCTGTGCTTTTTAAATTGTTCATTTCTTTTAACTTATCAACAGTTGTCCCAAATTTGTTTGCAATAGCATAAAGCGTATCTCCTGATTTTACCGTATACACATTATTTTCTTTTGGTTCCTCAATAGAAGGCGTAGATGTAGGTATTTTTAACGACTTCCCTATGGTTAAATTATTTGAAGTCAAATTGTTTAACTTCTTTATTTCATCGACAGTCGTATTAAATTTACTAGCAATTGCGTAAAGGGTATCCCCTGCTTTTACGATATATCCCCCTTCTTCTGGAATTCCAATATAGTCAAGAATTGCATCTGCAACAGCCTCTGCCATTTTTTCATAATTATCCTTTATAATTGTGGCATCTTTACTACTATCAACATAGCCGTATCGAACAATAATAGTTTCATAGTTTGGAGTATTTCGTGTCAAATAATAGTAATCCTTTGCAGTATCTGTTGGCCAACGATATTGAAAAAAACGACTATCATTAAAATATTCCAAATTGTCATTTATACTTGAAGCCAATGTATTTCTTTTATTTAAGGGATAAATTACTTCAATACCTGAGCCTCCACCACTATTTAAAGTGTTTGATAAAACAATAACATTATTAGCATTTGGAAAGGTCTCTTTTAATTTAGCAATTCGGTCATCATAAGAAGACGTCTCATCTCCTGAACGAAGCATTAAGACTTCTACTCCTTTATCTTCTAACTTTTTTTTAATAATGTTAGAAATCTTTAGTGTTAACTCCTTTTCTATGATTCCATTTCCTGTTGCTCCTGAGTCTGAGCCTCCACCGCTTGAATTAATCGCGACTTGTTTCATAGTTTAATCACCTATTTAAATATATAAAAAAAAGGATGATTTATTCATCCAATATAAATTTACTTCATTTCAACTAATTCATATGGTTTACTTGCAGAACCATCATAATCTCCTTTTTTAAATTCAATTTCTGGTTTTAGATAGACCACAGGGCGACCCATAAAAGAATCACTTGGTTGAGCTGTTCTATCCATATTTCCATTGGTGTAAATTACAAATATATTATTCCCTATATAGAAAAGAGGTGATATTGTCCATTGATATTCTTTATTATATAACCAACCACCTACTCCATTACAAGCATGTAGGTTATCATAACAAGCTTTACTAACTCCTTTTCCATAAGTATAACCATAGTCACTTGGATACATTAAACCAACCGTTTCCATACTATTTAAATAGGGTTTATTATATTTGCTATTTCCTCGTTCAAAACTATAGTAAAAGTCCGCTGAACCATTATAATAAGTATATCCTCCTAAATAATATTTCACAGAATCCATGTAATGATTTTGGGTATCCTCATTGACCTGTTGATAAGCCACATTTTTTATAATAGATGTATTCCATGCATTTGAACTAGTTCCCCATGCACTCGATATTGAAGCTTCATCTTTTATTAACTTGATCCGATAAACATCATCTTCATCAGGTATTAAACCAATAATTCTCCATAATTCACAAGTATTCTCATTTTGATTTGCATAATCGCTACAATTAAAATAAATATAATTATACGGATCATCTCCAATATATCGATAATCTTTCTGAACTTTTGGAATCTGTACAGTCTCTCCATGAGTGAATTCAAACATTTCATGAATATTCCCATCTTGGTAAGTACTGTTTTTCAAATTCATCTTTTCTTTTAAAACTTTTGCACCACCTACTAAGAGCTGCATCTCTTTATCAAAACTTTCTCCTCCTGCTTCAGTTCTTTCTTGTGCATTTCCTTGTATCTCGCAGGAAATTTCTACTCTTACCTCTTTCGTTACTCCTTGGAGAACAGTTAAGGTCAGCTTTCCTGGTCTTATGGTTCTTGCTGGTAAGACTTCATTTGTTTCAAATTCATTCGTTACTCTTATATATTCATTTCCTCCTGTACAATTCATAGTAACGTTTGTATCATATTGTTTGCTTGCATTTGTTACTTCATAATCGAGTATATAGGTTTCATCAATTTTCTTAAGTTCTGTTGAAAACGCTATATGCGTCTTATCTTTAATTAAAGCATTGTTCTCTACTCCATTTTCATAAGATTTACTAAAGTACACATCAAAATCACTTATATTACTAGCTATATCGGTTTG
The DNA here is from genome assembly GCA_949841325.1 of uncultured Bacilli bacterium. Lineage (GTDB taxonomy): Bacteria > Bacillota_I > Bacilli_A > RF39 > UBA660 > CAG-582. The sequence goes on along the minus strand of CATKZK010000043.1, from coordinate 2,548 downwards.
ACCATTTAAATATAATACTGTTGAAACACTCGCAAATCCTATAGACATAAAGATAATTGCTAGTAATAAGATACTTTTTCTTTTCATAGAATTCCTTCTTCCTAAAGAGAAAAAATTTTTATTCTCTAGCCTGATTATACCATTTTTTTGTACATATATTCGATACTTCTTTTGTCGGTTTATGAAATTTATACAATTAATTTACATAAAAAAGAGAACTATTTACTCTCTAATTCTTCTTCAATTCGCATTAGTTGATTATATTTACATATTCTATCTGTACGTGACATAGATCCTGTTTTTATTTGACCTAAATCAAGTCCAACTGCTAAATCGGCAATCGTTGTATCTTCTGTTTCCCCACTTCGATGAGAAATCACTGTTTTAAACCCATTTTCTTTTGCTAATGTAATTGTCTCTAAAGTTTCTGTAATCGTTCCTATTTGGTTTACTTTTAAAAGAATCGCATTTCCTGCCTTTAAATCAATTCCCTTTTGTAAGTACTTTTTATTAGTTACAAATAGATCATCTCCAACGATTTGTACTTTTTCTCCTATAGCGGCCGTTATCTTTACAAAACCATCCCAATCATTTTCATCAAAAGGATCTTCAATGGATATAATGGGATATTTCCTCACCAATTCTTCATAATATTGGAGAAGTTCATTAGTCGTAAACTCTTCACCTGTAGACCACTTAAAACAATATTTTTTCTTCTCTTTATCAAAGAATTCAGAGGCTGCAACATCAATTCCTAAAAAGACATCGCTTCCTGGATGATATCCTGCCTTTTTTATCGCTTCGATAATAAGCTCAAATCCCTCTTCATTAGTCTTTAAATTAGGCGCAAATCCACCTTCATCTCCAACGCCAGTAGATAGACCACGTTCATTTAATACTTTTTTTAAACTGTGAAATATTTCTGCTCCTATGCGAATTCTTTCTTTAAAGCTTTCTTTATTGGGAAGAATCATAAATTCTTGGAAATCTACTTTATTATCAGCATGAGCTCCCCCATTTAAGATATTCATCATAGGAACTGGTAAGTTTTTTCCACTTCCCGCATAACGATAAAGAGGCTCTTTAGCATTTAAAGAAGCAGCTTTCATAACAGCCATGGAAACACCTAAAATCGCATTTGCACCTAGTTTTGTCTTTCCCTCAGTACCATCAAGTTGAATCATAGCTTCATCGATCTCTTTTTGATTTTCTACACTTTTTCCGACAATTAAATCTCTAAGAGGCCCATTCACATGACTAACGGCATTTAAGACCCCTTTTCCTCCATATCTTGAATCATTATCGCGCAATTCTAAAGCTTCTTTTTCTCCCGTAGAAGCTCCACTAGGCACAATAGCTCTTCCAAGAATACCATTTTCCAATATACAATCCACTTCCACTGTAGGATTCCCCCTAGAATCAAGTACTTCTCGAGCTTTTATATCTCTAATCTTCATATGATATCATTCACTTTCTATCGATATTATACCACGTCATTCTTTTTTTATAAAGACATTCAATTATCAAGCTTTATTAGCAAATAAAAAAATCCGCAATATTACGAATTTATTTATGGCTCTTCTTATAGTCACTATAAAGACTAGCCAGTTTAGAATCTTTTATTTCAAAATCATAAGCATCTCTCAATTGAAAGAAAGCATTAAAATAGAGGTTTTCATCCTTATTTGCAAGTTCTGTTCCTAAAATCTTTTTTATATCCTCTTTAATATCATCAAAATCACGTTTTTTATCTGCATCTTCCACATAAAGTAAAGCATATCCATAAGTGGAATCTTCAAAAACGTCTGATGTCTCACCTTTTTTTAAATCTCCTAATTGCTTAATTAAAGTTTCTGAATAGTCCCCATAACTATCAAATGATACACTTCCTAAATCTGTTAAAGTTACATTGCTATACTTTTTACTAACAGAAGTAAGAGATTGCTCTTTGTCTAATGCCTTCTTTATTTTTTTCAAATCGGCATCATCCGTTGTAGAGATAAATAATTGCACCTTTTTTGTTCCTTTTACTGTATTGTCATAATATTTTTTAGCCTCTTTATCACTTATTTTAGAAACCAAAAAATCTTCAAAATACTTTTTAAAGTAGTAATCATTTTTTAAATACTCCAAGAAAGCGTTTTCTGTACCAAAACCATTCATCTCTAAAAACTGATCTTTTGTATACTGATACGTCTCCTCATAACTTTGATAGATTTCTTCTGCTTGACTTTTAGCGCTCTCCATTGCTTCTTCTTCCAAGTCATATTTTTCTTTTAAAATCGCCAAATCTACTTGATCAAGTAAAGTATTTAAACCATTGGCATCTACCATATCCTGATAAATATCATCCGCCGTAAAGTTCCTACCCTTTAGTGTTGCGATGACTTCACCTCCATCTGATAACTGAACAATTCTCTCAGGCCATAAAAGTCCCATAACAAACACTCCAAGAGCTATTCCTACAATAAAAGCGGTAATACTCATTTGGTTGTTTTTCACCCATTTAAAAAATCTATTTTCCCCTATATTTATCAGGATATGGTAG
>CATKZK010000042.1 GCA_949841325.1 uncultured Bacilli bacterium | reverse complement strand
AACTTCATATATCCCCCTAAATCTTTTTTACACTCTTATGATTCTTCATTAGTTTTTTTACACCTGTTTTAAAAGCAACATCAATAAAGGTTCCATCAACACGTATGACAACACCTAACCCCAAGGTATCATGCTCTATCGTATCTCCTTGTTTAATATCATCTCCAGCACCTTCAATATACATAGATGGCTTATCAATTTTATGTTCTTCTTTCATTGAGTCGAGTCGTTCGATATAACTTCCATCTACTTCATCGATAAATCTTGAAGGAGGATTCATACTATCTTGTCCATAAAGCATTCTTCGTTTAGCATTGGTGATATAAAGAATTTCTTTAGCACGAGTTATACCTACATAACAAAGTCGTCTTTCTTCTTCTATTCCATCAGGCTCATTAAATGAATTATTATGAGGGAATATACCATCTTCCATCCCCACTAAGAAGACAATCGTAAATTCTAGTCCCTTTGCAGAATGAAGTGTCATAAGAGTTACTTCATCTCCACTTTTTTGATGTTCTTTTACATCAGCTACTAAACTAATTTCAGATAAGAATTCTCCTAAATCAACAATTCCTTGTTCACTTTCAAAATTAGCTGTAATTGATTTAAACTCCAACAAGTTTTCTAGACGCAAATCATTTTCTAATGTCTTATCCTCTTCAAGTTCTGCTTTTAATCCAGTTCTTTCAAGAATCTTGTCAATTAAGTCCGTTAAACTACACTCACGAGCTTCAGCAATTAAGTCATCAATTAATTCTTTAAACTCTACTTCTTTTTTTGTACTCAAATTATCATACATACTATTTCCATTAATAGTCGCCAAATTCTCTAAATTGCTAATAGCTTTTGCTCCAATTCCCCTTTTAGGTACATTGATAATTCTCGTCAAACTAACGGAGTCCTGTGGATTATAGATAAGCCTTAAATAAGCTATCAAATCTTTAATCTCTGCACGGTTATAGAAATAATATCCTCCTACTACTTTACAAGGAATTCCCTTTGTTAACAAACCTTCTTCAAAGACACGACTTTGTCCATTTGTACGATAAAGAACAGCAATATCACTTCGATTATATCCTTCCTTTAAAAGACGCTCAATTTCACTGATGACCAATGTCACTTCATGCTTTTCATCATAACTGCGCATATATTTAATCTTTTCTCCATCGCCCTTTTCACTCCAAAGTTTCATATCTTTACGCTGTTTATTATTCTTTATGACACAATTTGCCGCATTTAAAATATTATTTGTACTGCGATAGTTTTCTTCTAACTTTATCACCTTACATTCTTTATAATCTCGTTCAAAATACATGATATTCTTATAATCGGCTTGTCTAAAAGCATAAATACTTTGATTCATATCTCCTACGACAAATAAATTGCGATACTTGCTTGCAAGAATTTTGCAAAGCTCATATTGTACTGGATTCGTATCTTGATATTCATCTACCAAAATATAAGGATAGTGATTTTGATAATCTTCTAAAATAGCTTCATAGTTTCTAAATAACTCCACTGGCTTTACAAGTAAATCATCAAAATCTAATATATTTGATTCTTTTAAAATACTTTGGTACTTTTTATAAATCTCTACACAAGTGGTGTCAAAATAAGTATTGAATACACGATCCATTTCAGCTTCACTCAACATTTCATTTTTAATAAGAGAGATCTTATTACGAACAGCATATGGACTAAACTTTTTCGGATCAATATTATTGTTTTTCAATATTTTTTTAATGATAGAAAGTGAATCATTACTGTCAATAATGGTAAAATTCCTTTCAAGACCACATTCACGATAGTTTTCTCTTATAATCTTTAAACCAAAAGAGTGGAAAGTTCCAATAAATGAACGAACATCACCATACAAATTTTCAACGCGTTCTTTCATCTCTTTTGCTGCCTTATTGGTAAAAGTAATAGCAAGAATATGGTAATCCATAATCCCGCTTTCAATTAAATTAACAATACGATTCGTCAATACTTTCGTTTTTCCTGAACCGGCTCCTGCCATAACTAAACAAGGACCATCAATATGATTGACAGCTTCTAGTTGTTGTTCATTAAGCGTACTTTTATAATCCATTACTACCATCCTAACTACACTATCTATTGTATCATACATACATTCGTACGACAAGAAAAAAAGAGGGAATTTCCTCTTTCTAGTTCTTTAAATCCTTTACAATCATTCTTTCTTGACTTAAATCTTTCGATAAATGATACGCTTCAAGATAACTTTCATAAGCATTCAAAGTTTTTAAAGCTTCAAACGCATCTCCATCACTCACAAATTTTGAAAACGCCTCTTCATATACTCTGCTTAGAAATTGGCAAATGAATTCTGCCTCAATAAGAGAAGTAATAATGCTACCATCTTCTACTTGGCATTTTCTATCAAGAATCTGCTTTAAGGCCTCATGATATTTACGATGCTTTACTAAAGATGTTAGTTCTTTTAATGGAGCATCAATTTGCGGAATATCACTTACACATTCGACGTTCTTTTTCACTTCATTCTTATATAAAATATAATCTAATAAGAAAAATAATTTTTTAATGTTTTTTAAAGTGGCAAAAGTGAATTTTCCTTCACTTGTAAGCTCCTCCCAATTTGTTTCCTCAAGTATTCGTTTTGATGTCACATAATCTCCATTATAAATACAATTTTCAAATTGCTTTGAAATAGAAACATCTTCATTTTTAAGAGTTTCAAAACAAGCTGAAGTAAGACGATCTCTTTGACATAAAAGAATATTTTCTATGATATGAGACAATAACTCATCTTTACTATACATATAACCTAAAGACTTTAAAATTTCGATTTTCTCTTCTATTAAATTATATAATCCTTCTAAGTTCTCTTCATTTAATTCTGAGAAAGCATGCTGAATGCATTCTGTTAGCTCATTTATTCTTTTAGCTCCCTTCACAAAAGGCATCATATCTTCTAAAATAATTCTATACATTTCAAACTCTCTTTTGTCTTGAGCGAACTCTTGTAGTTGAATAACTAACGAATAAGCAACTTCATAATCTTTGACACGCAAAGCTTCAAAAAACATAGGAAAACCATCTTGATATTCATATTCATGACATGAGTCAAAAATCGATATTTTTTCATTCATCTTTTTCCATTGTCTTAGTAAAGCTAAAGTAACCGTAAATACTTTTTTCATGCGATCTGGCTTTTGAGATTCTTTTTCTAATAATTGTCTAGCTTTTTCATATTCACAGTTATAGATTAAATCGTATAAAATAGCTTCATCAAAGGCTTCTTCTTGTTCTTCTTTTTCTTTTTCTATAGTTTCTGATAAATAAACAGTTACTATTGATTCTTGTTTTACTCCTTCTTTTTCTATAACTTCTAATGATTTAAGTTTTGGTTCTACTTCTATTTCTATTGGCTTTGGCGCTTCTTCTTGTTTTTTCGCTTCTAGTAGTCGTGCTTTTTCTTTTTCTAACCTTTCAAGTTTTCGATTCCTTGCATCCAATTCCTTCATCATATATAAAAGTTTTTTCATCACATCAAATGTTTTAGACTTAGACTCAAAAGTTATAGGGCCAATCCATTTTAAAGCGCTTTTATAATCCGCATAATGTAAGGCTTGTAAAAAATAGCTCAAATGATTACTGCACATAGAATAATTAAATGTGTACTCATTTAAAAGTTCTCTTTTTTGCTTCATTCTTATTATTTTTTCTATCATTGAAATACAATTTTTAATATTTCCCTGATATCTTTTATAGGAAGGACTTTTAACGCATTCTTTTAAACAACTTAGAGTTTCTTCATCATTTCCCTCTTGTAACCATTTCTCAACAACATTTAAGAAATTAACTGTGGCATTTCCCTTAGCATTTCTTCTGTTTAAACAATCCACATGATGAATAAGCATCTTAATTATACGATAATAGGAAGCTTTATTTTCTTTAGCACAAGCTCCTGTAAAAGCTGCTGCAGTTAAATAATCTTCTGCCTCCAAAGCCTTAGATAATGCTGTAAAACAATCTTCCTTTGAAAACTTCAAATAACCTGTCTTCAAAGCAATGCCCTCTTTATCCATCTCAATAATCTTTTCTAAGATTTTTTTATACTGTAAATTTTCTTGTCTAACTTTAGATCCTACTTTATAAGAAAGCATTCTTTCTAAAGATAACATCGCTTCATCGTATTTCCCATGATAAAGTAAATCATTAAAAAGATATAATTCCCGATTATATTGGGCTTCTTCCTTTTTTCTCGACAAGTTCCTTTCATTGCCCTCAGTAATTAATATAGTAAATAGTCGTGTACTACTTCGTTTTTTTTGCTCTCTTTCCTTATATAAATCAAGATATCTTTCGGCCTCCTCAAAATGACCACTCATCACCTTTTCCATAAAATAGATAAAATAATCAAAATCATTTCCTCTTTTCTCAAAAGTAAATAGATATAGTTCATCCAGCATAGAGAAATCATATTCGTCTCCTATAATTTCTTTTAAAAGAGTAAAATAAATATAAAGATGGGAATCAAAATCATGATTTACACGCATTTTATAATTCTTTATCAAAAAATCATATGCTTTTACATACTCTTTATTTACTATGGCCTTTTCAAATTCATAAAAATACGCATAACTATTTTCTTTCGATTTTGCAAATACCCTTCTTTAATTAATCTTTCCATAAAATATCTTGTTATGCCCAACTCATAAATTTCTTTTGGGCTTACAATATTTCTTTTAATATCTTTTAATTTTTCAACTACTTCGTCTAAATTTTTCATGTTTCATTCCTTCTTTTCTTTATTGTAAAACGTAAATAAAAAAAACTCAATAAAAATGAGTCTATTTTAACGAATTACATATCTTCTTTCTCTAATACTCTTATCGATTTCAAGCTGATAAACTTCTTTAAAAGAACCATGACTCAATTGATAATGAACATCTATCGTTTGTAAAAATAGTTTATACCCTACATAGGCAAAATTTTCATCTTGACTCAAAACAATCTCATCAAATAATTCAAAATAGTTTTCTGTAAAATCAGCAATTGGAGGAACGATTCCCCTCGATAACAACATTTTATACATTAAAGCCTTTGACGTTCTTTTATTTCCTTTACGAAACATTTGATTAATTAAAATAGAAGAAAAAATTTCAACACTTTTCACAATAAAGAATTGATCACTGTCATTTTTATAGGATTCTTCATATTTTTTTTGATAAAGTTCAAAAAGACTTTCAATGCAATCTACCTCTGGTGATATTAGCTTTTCTCCATTAGGCAAAGTAATACTTGTTTCATCATACTTTCCTATTGTTCCATTAAATAGGCCAAATTGCCTTTGTATCTCTAGACAAGCAGTAAATAAAGGAAAAGAAGTTTTGGGAATATCGACAAAAGAAGAAAGTGCTCCATTTATTAAATTTAGCAAATATTTTCTTTCTTTTCGTTTCTTTAATAACATACGAATTGAATCTTCAGACAGCACTCCAAAACAGATTAGTTCAGCCTTTATTCTAATGAATTCATTCCGATTTATGTTTGCTCTTTTTACCATCATATTGAGGTCAAAAAAACTAAAAAGCATTCGTTTTAAATATTCATCATATGCATCTTGAATCTTAAAACCAAGCAAAAAAAATAATCCTTTTGTCTTCAGAATTTTTATCATTTCTTCTGCTTTATTGCTTAAAATTTCTATATCGGTCATACTTTCTATATGATTTATTTCCATAGTCATTTCCCCAATTCCAAAGTATTATACCAAAATTCTTTATTTAGTCAAACAAAAAGAGAATAAGTATTATCCTCTTAATTTAGCATTCATTTTACTTGTGACATCTTCTATAATTTTATTAAATACGGTCATGACTTCGTCATCGGATAAAGTTCTTGTATCGTCTTTAAAAGTAAGTTTATAAGCCATCGATTTCTTTCCTGCTTCTATATCACGATAGATATCGAAGATTTCAATTTCAGATAACAATCTTCCTCCACTTTTTTTAATGACTTCAAGTAATTGTGCATTTGTTATTTCATTTTCCACAACAAATGCAACGTCTTTTATCATCTCTGGATACTTACTCGCTTCTTTATATTTAATTGGTTTTACTGGGCTCATCAATGGATTTATTGCGATTTCACATACATAGATTTCATCTTTTTTTAATGATGGATGAATGCGACCAATAATTCCAATTGGTTTACGATCAAGAAGAATCCTTGCAGAGACTCCTGGATGAAGTTCTTTAATTTCTTTATCAACTTCAAAAGCATAACGATTTTTAAACCCTAAATAATCAAGTACATTTTCAACGATTCCCCTTAATACATAAAAGTCTGCTTTTACACTTGTTTGATTCCAACTATTAGTTATGTAATTTCCCTTCATTAAAATGGCAACTTTTTGAGTTTCAGTATAATCTTTATGATAAGTTTTCGCGATTTCATAAATGCAAATATCTGATACTTTTCTCGCTTTATTGTATTCATAAGTATTAAGTAAAGAAGGTAAAATACTCGTACGTATAACCGATTTATCTATACTCATTGGATTAGGTAATACAATACTTTCCATGGAATCATATTTAAATGTTTCTGCCATTTCTGGACTTGTTAAGGTATAACTTTTACACTCATTAATGCCAAGACTTCTTAATCTCTTAGAAATTTCTTTGCGTACTTTTACATCTGGAGCATATTCTCCTTTTCTAATGGGAACTCTTGGTAATGTTGATACCAAATTCTCATATCCATAAAATCTTCCAATTTCTTCTGCTATATCATGAATATTAGGATCAACATCTAAACGTCTATTTGGAATAGTAACATGAAATTTCCCTGCATCATATGTATAAGCAAAATCTAGTCTTTCAAGTTCACGTTTCATTTCATCATCACTGATTACAATACCTAATAACTTATTAATTTCCTTTGCTTCAAAATCAACTATTTTCTCCTTTTTATCCACTTTATCATGTAAGAGATGATTTCCTACTACTTTTCCATTAGCATATTTTTCTAACAAATGGCATGCACGATTCATCGCCTCTATTGTGTATTCATAGTTTAAACCTTTTCCATATCGAATAGATGCTTCACTTCGTAAATCAAGTCTTTGAGCCGTTGTACGAATAGAGACTGGATTAAATATAGCAGCTTCAATTAGAATTGTCTTTGTATGCTCGTCTACTTCTGTATTTTCTCCGCCCATTACACCAGCTATACAAACTGGTTTTTCTCCATCAGTAATCACGATATCTTTACTTGTTAAATCACGACTCTTTCCATCAAGAGTTACAATAGATTCGCCATCTAAAGCATCTCTTACTAAAACTTGTTTCCCAAGTTTATCATAGTCAAAAAAATGCATCGGTTGCCCATATTCCAACATCACATAATTTGAAATATCAACAACATTATTGATAGGTCTCATTCCTGCACTTGTTAAACGTTGTTTAATAAAATCAGGTGATTCTCCAATTTCCACATCACGTACCATCTTGGCCATATAAAATGGACATTTCTCCGTTTCAACAGACAATGAAAAATAATCTTTAATATCATCACTTTCCTTATACTGGCTATCTGGTAGAGTAACGCGTTTATTTAATACTGTTGCCACCTCATAAGCAAAACCAATATGATAATAAACATCATTATTACGACGTTTATGATAATCTAAATCATAGATGGTATCATCTAATCCTAAATAGAGAAGTGGATCTGTACCAATAACAGCATCACTTCCAAGTTCCGTAATTCCTGCAGCATATGTTTCTTCTGTTTTTTCTTCTAGACCTAATTCAAATTTTGCACAAATCATACCATTAGATTCAACCCCGCGAATACGTCCCTTCTTAATTTCAAAATCACCAGGTAATATAGCTCCGGGCAAAGCAACAATCACTTTAATTCCTTCTCTTACATTACTTGCACCACATACTATTTGTAGTATCTCTTCTCCAACATTTACTTCACAAACATTTAAATGGTCTGAGTCAGGATGAGGAGTACATGTAAGAACTTCTCCTACAACGAGATGATCAATATGATGTGTAATGACATCTTCTACATTAAGTCCACCTCTTGTCACTTTTACCGCAAGTTCTTTTAAATCTTCTCCCGTTAAATCTACATAATCCTTAACCCAATTCATACTTATCATGACTACTCACCTTCCTTTCGATCAAAATTCTTCATCTCTCTTAAATCCGTATTATAAAAAACTCTTAAATCATTTACCCCATACTTAAGCATGGCACATCTTTCTGCTCCAAAACCAAAAGCAAATCCCGTCCATACATCTGGATCATATCCACAATTTCTTAATACATTTGGATGTACCATTCCTGCACCACTTATTGTAATCCATCCTGTATTTTTACATAAAGAGCAACCCTTTCCTTGACATACAAAACAAGATATATCTGTTTCTACACTTGGCTCAGTGAATTGATAATAAGAAGGGCGAAAACGTGTTTTACAAGATTCACCAAATAGTTTTTTAGCTAAAACATCAAAGGTTCCCTTTAAATCACATAGACTGATATCTTTATCAACTAGTAAGCCCTCAATTTGCATAAATTGATGAGAATGTGTTGCATCATCATCATCTCTTCTATATGTTTTTCCAGGGCAAATCATCCGAATAGGAACTTTTCCTTCACCTTTTAACATGGTTCTTGCTTGTACAGGAGATGTTTGACTTCTAAGCAATATTTCTTCTCCTTCAATATAGAAAGTATCTTGTGCATCTCTAGCGGCATGCCCTTTTGGAATATTTAATAATTCAAAATTGAAATGATCTTCTTCTACCTCGGGACCATCGACAACATCATAGCCCATCGACATAAATAATTCTTCTACCTCTTCTATAACTTTTTCTAAAATATTAGGTGAGCCCATCGGAATTTTAGTCGATGGCAAACTAATATCAATCACTTCATTTTGCAACTTTTCATTCAAAAGAGCATTATTCATTTCCTTTTCTCTTCCTTCAATCAAATCTGTTGCTTCTGTTTTTAACTTATTGGCAATTTGACCAACACTTTTTCTCTCCTCTGGCGACAAATCACGCATGTTTTTCGTTAATTCTGTTACTCTTCCCGATTTCCCAATATATTTTGCCTTAAGCTCTACTAATTCTTGTGTTTTTGTAACCAATTTTAATTCTGCCATTAAGTCTTGCATTATACTTTCTGCTAATTTTTCCATATAAACCCTTCTTTCTAAAATAAAAAAAGCCACAAATCTAAGGACGAGATAACCCGTGGTACCACCTTAGTTCATGACACTCATGCACTTATTACTCTTAACGCGAGAAAACGATTGATACTCCTGTATTTGAAATTCATTATTTAAATTCATTTAGAATACTCTCAGCTTATAATATTCATTCTCTTAAAATATTTTAAATAACTACTATGAATACAATCTCTGCATCACTTATGCTTATTTTATAACTAAATTTCTAGGAAGTCAATTTCTTTTTCTTACCCTTTAATTAGTTGTTTCTTATCTTCTTCTGTAAAGACACCTTCTATAGCTTCAATTAATAATAAAAAGTCATAGAAAGATTCACTGTCAAATTGACGTGTTAGATCTTCATGATGTGTAATATACTTTTCTTCTTCTAAAGAAAGGCCTAATAAATCTTTATATTGAAAGCAATCACGAGGAAGCGTTCCTAAATGAATATTATAAAGTTCTCCATAGCTTTCTTTACTGATTATACCATGAAACAAATCATCTACTTTTTGTACAAAATGACGCTTTCTCACATTTCGATATAAAGGCGAAATATCATTTCCATTTAACAAAACTTTTCCATTGGCATAAATAGCTAACTTTGTTACCATATTAGCTTTTTCCAGTAGTTTCATTTCATTTTCTTCATCTTCTGCTTCCTCAAAAGTTACAGGTCGATCAAAAACAAGGGTCATTCTATATAAAGAAAGAAGTATCGGTTCTTCTCTTTTCTCTACTCGATAATGATATTTCTTTTTTTCAAAAAGGCATCCCTCTTTGCATCTTTCTTTCGTTACTTCACTCACCACAACTGTCTTTTCGGAATGCTGTTTTACATTAATTTTTCGTATCCAAAGATCATCTATATAGTGAACGTGAATTCCATTCTCAGCAAGCATAATATGAAACAATTCATTCATATTCGCTTTCACTAAGAAACCATCATCTACCTCTTTACGAACTTCCATATTCCCGATAAGAGGAACAATATAAAGACAATATTCTTTTAACTTCTTATATTTTTTTATTCTTTCAAACATATTGAAACCTCCTGCTTATCTTATTCTATGTTAGAAAACAAAAAATAGCAAGGCCTTTAAGGCAAAAAAAGAAAAGTTTCACTTTCCTAAATATGTAATCTTGGCATAACCATTTCCTGAATGTCCTACTCCTATGTCATAAAGAGTTCCATCAGGTTTAGGCATTTGTACTTGTTCTTCCTTTTTATCACTCCACTTGTATCCTGCACCATCAATCATGAGGGTATCTGTAAATACAAGTCCTGAATAATGATTTGCTTGTCCTGTATGAATAATATTTTCTTCAGTTGATGCTTCTTCTATCGCATCACAGCCATTATGGCCTGAAATGAAAGAGGATCCACTACCTCCAGAACCACGACGATTGGAGTGATTGGTTTTATCTGCTGTGGCTCCTCTTCCACCGCCACCACCGTAGTAGCCTCCTCCTGCTCCATAACCATCATTAGTATCTGGATGAGTAGGATCAGAGACATACCCATTTCCACCGATACCAAAACGGCCATCTGTAGCGCCACTTCCTGATGCTTTTCCTCCACTTATCTGAGTTCCACCTGTACCATTGGCATAAGAAGAACCTTGATATCCAATGAGTCCTCCAGAAAATGCACCTTGATATGCATCTCCACCAACTACCATTATACGAGATTTCAAACTATCAAAGTGATTCCATTCTCCTCCTACAAGACGAATATCTGTAGCTCCACTTCCAGACCAAGGTCTGTACAACCAATTCTTATGTGTAAAGAATCCCCCTTTTCCACCTCCATTAAAGGCTAAACGATCACAAGAGGTATATGGACTACAGTCGAAACTCTTTTCTCCTACATAAACATATAAAATGATATTTTTTTCTAAATTTATAACACCCGAAGCATAACCTCCCTTATGAAGGTAGCTTGCACCCCATAGTTCTATCTTATATTCACCACTTCTTGGTACAATAAATTCTTGATCACTTCCTGTATAGTCAAATTCCCATGTCTGTATTTCTGTTGGAGCTATTTCATCTACTATGATGCTTTCTCTTTCTACTGCATTTACCT
>CATKZK010000041.1 GCA_949841325.1 uncultured Bacilli bacterium | reverse complement strand
TTTGATATAGAAGAAATCCTACCAGCAAGAACGACAAGAAAAGGAACACTTACCTTAAGAGTAATCAAGACACCATTAGAAGAGATGAGTGCCGAAATTACATGTGAGATAACAGGAAATGCTGTAGAAAGAGATACATTAAATATGGATGAAATAACAGGGGAGACAGGAGGAACTTTAATTGAAGCTGGATTCGATGAAAATACTTTTTTTGGTCATGCATTAGATCGAACAAAAGTAGAAACTATTACGTTTATTGAGAATGTAATAGTTCCCGAAAACGCAATCGACTCATGGGATGCATCTGATTCACAAGATGGAAGTATTATGGTTTATACATTAGATACAAATAAAAACAACTTATATGAACTCTACATAGGGAAGAAGAAAGCTCCTTTTATAGCAAGTTCAAATTCGAGTTATATGTTTTATGCCTTTGAAAATCTTGTTAGTATTATCAATTTAGAAAAATTAGATACGAGCAATGTCACGAATATGAGTCACATGTTTGAAAAATGTACAAAATTAAAAGATGTAAATGTAAGTCAATTTAATACAGAAAATGTGACAGATATGTCGCGTATGTTTAACATGATTACGGGGAATTCTTCTTTGACTAATTTAGATGTAAGTGGTTTTAATACGAGCAACGTTACGACAATGGAATATATGTTTTATAGATGCCAAAGGTTAACTAGTTTAGCTATAAATAATTGGAATACTCAAAATGTAGTCAATATGAGGGGAATGTTTCATTCTTGTTCGAATTTGAGCGAGTTGGATTTAAGCAATTGGAATACGGAAAAAGTAACCGATATGTCGTATCTTTTTCACGGTTGTTCTGGTTTAAAAGCGGAGACGTTAGTCTTGACTAATTTAAATACCAGCCAAGTCACAACCATGCAATCGATGTTTTTTAGCTGCCAAGGATTGACAAGTTTAGATGTGAGTCATTTTGATACGAGTAAAGTAACAAATATGGGCAGTATTTTTTCAAATTGTAGAAAATTAAGTACACTTAATTTAAGCGCTTGGGATACTAGTCAAGTCACTTTTTTAGGTAGTGCATTTAGTTATTGTGATAACTTGACAAATTTAGATATAAGTACGTGGAATTTAGAAAATGTTACAAATATGAATTCTATGTTTGCATCTTCTCCTAAAATAAAGACAAAATTTACGGTAAGGGGAACAAAATGTACAAGTTACAGTAATATGTTCGCAAGCGCCGCAACAGCTACAGGAGCATCGATTACTGTAAATTATACAGCTTCAGCCTCTACTTTGGTCTCGAAAATGATTAGTGGAGCAGTTTCAAATGTTAAAAAAGGAGTACAAGTAGTATAAAAAAGGGTTCATATTATTGAACTCTTTTATATTTCTCTCATTATGTTTTTATTCTTAAAAGGATTTTTTGGATCAATTTTATCTGTAAATACTATACCTTCTAAATGATCTAGTTCATGTTGAAAGGCAATCGCGATATCTTCTCTTACACGTATGGTGTATTCTTCACCAAATTCATTATAGGCTTTTAATTTTACTCGTGCATATCGAGGAACAATTCCGATTGTTTCCCGATTAATCGATAGACAACCTTCTCCTTCACCAACATAGATAAGTTCTTCTGAATGGCTAATGATTTTGGGATTAATTACGATATATCTTCCAAAGGTTCCATCTCCATGATCTTCTGATACCACAAAGATTCGTTTCATGATACCAATTTGACAAAGGGACAATCCCATTCCTGCACGTAAATCATATTTTTCTGCAAGCTCTTCGTCTTGGCTCATTTCTAGATAAGTAAGACAATCATAAATCGTTTGAATTAAGTCTTTACTTAGTGGAAAAGTGACTTCTTCACTTTTTTGATGCAAACGTTTATCTTTTTCATCTAAAATTTGTATATTTGGTAACTCCATAACTGCACACCCCTTAACAATGTGTCTATTTTATCAAATTTTAATAAAAAAAGGAAGGGGTATTTTAACCGTTAAATAGCTGTAAAAAAAATGTCGAAAAAGAGAAGATTTTCTTTACTAAGAGAATAATTTTGTTTATAATAATAGTAATGATAGGATGGTGGATAAAATGGAGAGATTAAGAGAACTTAGAATGACGCTTATTCTTTTGCTTGTAGGAGTATTTTTTCTAAGTGGTTGTTTTTTCTCAAGTAAAAAAGAGATTACGTTTAAAACAAATGGTGGAAGTATTGTAAAAAATATAACAGTAAAAAAGGGAAATAAGATTTCTGAACCAGAAAAACCTACAAAAGCAGGCTATGAGTTTGTTGGATGGTATTTAGATGGGGAAGAGTATGATTTTGATAAAGAAATCAGTGAAGATATCACATTAATTGCTAAGTGGGCAAAAGTGGATGATGTAGATATTGGACTTGATTTAGGAACGACAGAACCTACGATGGAACCAACAACCGAAGAGAGTACAACAACGACTACGAGTAAGACACAAAGCAAGACTTCTTCTGTCGTGAAAACAACGCTTCAACAAATAAAAGCAACGACAACAAAGAAAACGACAACGACGACTAAAAAGGTAAATGATACAAATAACAATAATACAGGAAATACACCTGTTAAACCTGTAGATCCTGTTATTCCAACACCTCCAACACCAGTTCTTCCTATTGAACCAGTAGAGCCTAAAAAAGAGTTTAAAATGAATATCTCATCTATTGATGTACCTGATCAATTAGGGGTTGCAACAGGAAAGAAAGAAGTAACCATTGACTTTGCAAGTGCAACACCAAATGTCATAAGTTTAATTGGTGAAGAAGAATTGCAAGAAGTATTAAAGAGTGATTATAAAGATTGGATTATTCACAATGAATATGCCATTTTATATAATACAGATTGTGTAGGGGAAAGGATTGCTTTCTTAAGTGATACAGAAATAAAGACACTTAGTATTATTATCGGAGAAAAACGTTATATTATAGAGTATCAAGAGACAAGTAAAATGTGGGAAATTAAATATCCAACAGTAAGAGTAATCGATGGAATTAATACCTACTACTACAACTCTTTAAAGCAAGCTATTGAAGCATCTCATCGTGGTGCAATCGTAAGCCTATTAAATGATATAGAATTGACTGAGGAAATAAAAATAACAAATGCGATTACAATTGATGGAAATGAACATCTATTAAAAATGGCAGGAGTTCCATTTACGATTGAAGTGTCTGATGTAATAGATGAAAGTATCACGATTAAGAATGTTAAAATGGAAGCAGATACATTTATTCACATCACTAATAAAACAAAGATTAAAAAAATCATCTTAGAAAATATATCGGGAACATATAAAACTTCTTTTGTAAAAAATGATGGTTCAATAGAGATTGAAGAAATGAACAATACAGTAACAAAAGAAGAGGATGACTCAGAAGATAAAAAGGAAGATGTAAAGGAAGAAGTTCCTGCAGAGAAGGAAGAGGAATCGAGTAAAGAAGACTCTTCAGAAACGAGTAATGATAAAACAGAAGAAGCTACTGAAAAAGAGTAGTTTTTTCTTTGTTCATGATTTACAATCCCCTTTATACATGTTAAGATTAAATAGGTGATTTATATGAAAGATACGAAAGAAGTTGTGTTGTTTTTTCATGCAAATAGTACATTTACACCAATTGAAGTTGTAAATGAAATAAAAAAAAGATATGAAGAATTGGGAAATCCTTTCGTTTTACCAGAAAATGAAAAAACAGGAAAGTTGTTATTTCTCTTTAATGAAAATCCGTCATTACAGATGCAGTGTACAAGAGAGCATTTTACAGTGGTCTGTGATCACACATACTTTGATAAAATGACCTCTATTGTATTTGACTTAGTGGATACTTTTGGAGAATTCTCTTGCGAATTTAAGCGTATTGGCTATATATCAAATGTTTTTTTATCACCAAAGTGTATTGATAAGATGAAAAAGAAGTTTTTGAAATGCGAAGAATTTGAAGGAGTAATGGAGTTCAATTTAGGTTGGCATCGTGAGCTCGATATAAAGGATGGCTCTATTAACTGTTGGGAGCGAATGATTACAGATAAAAGACAATTTAAGGATTTACTATGTCAGTATGATTTTAATACATTAGTAGATGAAGAAATTGTCTTAGAGATGAAATTTATTAAATCCTTTTTTAAAGTGGCTGATGAATATATAGAAAGCAGGACGAACTTTTAATGGGGAAAAAAATAGGAGCTATTTTTCTTGTCCTTCTTTGGATGATGGTTATTTTCTCTTTTTCAGCTAAAAATGGTTCTTCTTCAAGTGGAATGAGTCGAAAAGTAATAACGACTGCTGTTGAAACTTTTACAGAAATAGAAGATGAAACGCCTGAAATGGATAAAGTTGTGAAGATTTTAAGCTTTCCTGTGAGAAAGGGAGCCCATTTCTTTCTCTATTTTGTACTAGGGATGTTAGTGTTTTACGCCTTACATCTTTGGGGAATAAAAAAAAGAGTGATTCTTTATGCCTTTTTTATCTGTGCGCTTTATGCGGCGAGTGATGAGTGGCATCAGACTTTTGTAGCGACAAGAAGTGGAGAAGTGAAGGATGTCCTTCTCGATAGCTTTGCAAGTTTATTGGCTATCTTTCTATTTTCTTTCGTTCAAATAAAGAGGAAAAGATATGAGTAAGTGGAAACAGATCATCTTAAGTTTTTTACTTTTTATAACCATTGTCTTTACAGTAATTTCATTGACTGTTTTTAATGAGCGTTTTGTATACATGGTTTTAAATCATAGTCAGGTGTCTTTGAAAATTGCTAGACTTATGGGAATGGAAGATGAGCAAAAAGAAAAGGTAAAAGAAGTGATTATGGAGTATATTCAAAGTGGCTATCAAGAGAGCTCTTTAGAAAAACGAGAAGAATATCGAAAATATGTCTTTTTAGGAACCGAGGATATGATAAAAAAAGGAAAATGGGCTTGTTATTTATTCACACTTTTCTTCCTTCTTTTGACGGGAAATATTTTGGTTAAGACAAAGCAAAAGCATCAGCTATCCTTTCTTCTCTTTGTAAGTGGACTTTTCCTTATTTTCTTTTTTGGAGGATGTGTCTTATTTGAAAAAGAGAGTTCCTTTTTCTTTCATCATCTCTATCAAGTTTTAATTCATCTTTTCTTAAGTGTAGGAATTCTACTGGTAGAATTAAGTGTAATAAAAAGAATAAAAGTCAAGAAATCATCTTGACTTTTTCCATATCTCTTTTTCGGAGATTTCGGTTATCTTACCATCTAATAATTGATAATACTTGCGATCTTTTTGAAATAAGATGTGCTTATTTTCCTTATGGTAGTACCAAATAATGGTGTTTTTTGCATCGATTTGGTATTTTTTTAACTCCAAAACAAGTTCATAATCAATTGAATCATAATAACTCATTTGTTTAAAAAAACGTCTATTTTTCTTTTCTTTGTATTTAGACAACATTTTATCAAATCCTTTATCTATTTTCATTTTATCGTAATAAGAGCAAATAGTCAACGAATAACTGAGGATATTTTCTGTTTCTCTGTGGGACAATAATCATGAAAGTGGTGATTGTTGTGAACATGGAAGAGGAAGCCTATATCTATTATTTGGTAGGTCAGAATTTGAAAAGATTGCGTAAAGAAAAGGGTCTTACACAAGAAGCTTTTGCCAGTCAATGTACATATGCTTTAGGTTTTATCATGAATATTGAAAGCAAGAGATACAAGCAAACATTCTCTTTAGGAACTGTTTGGCATTTTTCAAGAGTGTTAGGAGTCGATATTAAAGAATTCTTTAAACCATTAGATGAAGAATCATAATTCTTTCTTATTCTTTTTAAATTCACGATATAGTTTGGAAATTGCTCTTTTTTCAATGCGAGAAACATAAGAACGTGAGATATTCATCTCTTTGGATATCTCTTTTTGTGTGTATTCTTCACTATCAAATAGGCCGTAACGTTTTATGATAATATTTCGCTCTCGAGGCGTTAAAATAGCTAAAATTCTTTTAATATATTCGGTATTTTCTTTGTTGTGAATAAACTCAAGAATATCGATGCTTTCTCCTTGAATAACATCTATTAGATTGATTTCATTTCCTTCTTTATCATATCCAATGGAGTCATTTAATGAGACGTTATTGTTGTATTTTTTTGTGCTTCTAAAGTGCATAAGAATTTCATTTTCGATGCAGCGAGCGACATAAGTGGTAAGACGATTGTTCTTATCTACTTTAAAAGAATCGATTCCTTTGATAAGACCAATTGTTCCAATACTGATTAAATCATCATTATTGCTATCTAATCGTTCAAACTTTTTTACAATATGAGCGACGAGTCTCAAGTTGTGTTCGATGAGTCGATTTCGAGCTTCCATATCTCCTGCTTGCATCGAAAGAATTGCTGTTTCTTCCTCTTCTTTACTTAAAGGTTCTGGAAATACATTGATGGAATAAGATCCATGAAAGAGAGAAAACAAATGAAGTAGGTTTGCTATAAAAAACATTTTATCACCTAATAGAGCATATGCTTCTCTTGTCAATTTATGAGGAAAAAACGCACTTTTCCTTGCAAATATGATAAGAACCCTCTATAATTTAGGTAGGTGATATTATGAAAAAGTTTTCATATATAAGTATTCTTTTATTCACTGTATTTGCTTTTTCAGGGGCGGTATATGCGGCATGTCCATTAGGAGCTGATGTGACGAAGGATTTATATGGCATATTAAAAGTCATACGTATAGCAGCACCTCTTTTAGTGATCGCTTTTACTATTTTTGAAGCGATTCAAGCTATTACAAAGGGAGATGCAGCAGCTGATTTAAAAAAAGTAGCGACGCGATTTGGAAAGCGTTGTATTTTTGCTGTTATTCTCTTCTTTTTACCTATTCTTATTGATCAAGTGATGCAAATGGCAAATGTATGGGGCGATGGTGGAAGTTGTGATATAGAAAATGCAGAAAGCAACGGAATGGAAAATGATCCATCGAATAATGGGCAAAACGCAAATAATAACAATAATAATAGTACGAACAATGGACAAAATGCAGGACAAAATGCAGGAACGGCACTTAAATCTTGTGGAGAATATAAATGGAGTGAGTGTCCAGCTAAAGCCGAAAATGGAGATTATTGTGAAAAAGCAGGAGGGATAATCTCTAGAGGCTATTGTAAAAAGGTGGAAACGGGGACTTCTACTAATACCCAATCGTCTACCGCTCAAAGTGTGAAAAAGAGAGCATGTGAAGAGTACACTAATCAAACAGAGGGATGCCCAACACAAGCCGAAAATGGAGATAATTGTCAAGAGAGTGGTTCTAAGAGTACAGGAACATGGAAATGTACAGAAAAACAGACTTCTTCTGCTACAGCTCTTAAATCCTGCGGTGATTATGGCATAATCGACTGTCCTTCTGGTGGTCAAGCTGAAAATGGGGATTATTGTAAAAGAGATGGCGGTTTTGCCTCTGGTGTGAAATGTGTTAAAGATTCTACACCAAGTACAACAAAGCAAACAACGACTCAGTCAACAGCTAAGAAAAATTGCAGTCAATACTTATCGAATTGTCCTGCTAAAGATGATTATGGAAACACTTGCAAAAAAGTAGGTGTAAATTGTACGATTGAATATATAGGTGGTAAAAAGTCGTGTGAAAACTATCCTAATACAAAAGATGGATGTCCAGCAAAAGATGAACGTGGTACCATTTGTACATTTACAAATGGAAAATGTACATCAAGTTATATTTCGGTACCATAAAAGGCTATGAAATAGTCTTTTTCTTTGTCTTTAAAACTTTATGTTTCTATGTTAAAATAAGAGTAGTATTGGAGGAGTAGAGATGGTAGATAAGTTTGTTCCTGATAAATATTTTAAGAGTATCTATGATATTAACTATAAGGCTTTAAAGAAAAGTGGAATTGAATGTCTCATTTTTGATTTATCTAATACACTAGAACCTGAAAGTGTAAAAACGCCAGGGAGAAAAGTAAAAGATTTATTTGAAGATTTAAAAGAAATGCATTTTAAAGTCGTTATTTTAAGCAATGGGTTTAAGCGGGATGTTACACCCTTTAAAGAACTTTTATGTGTTGATTCAGCTTACTTATCTTTTAAACCATTAAAAAGGAAATATAAGAAAGTAATGAAAATCTATGATTTAAAAGATAATCAAGTTGCTTGTATAGGAGATCAGCTATTCTTTGATATTTATGGTGCAAATCGTATGAAGTGTACTTCTATTTTAGTAAATCCTATTAGTGCAGAAGAATATGCTGTTGCAAAATTAAATCGTCGTTTGGAAAATCTAGTGATAAAAAAATTGACGAAAAAGGACTTGTTTCAAAGGGGAAGATATTATGAATAAAATTTGTTATGGATGTGGAGCTAAGTTGCAAAGTGATCATGCAGAAGAACTTGGCTATGTGCCTATAAAAAAGCGTGAAGATGCCGTTTATTGTATGCGTTGTTTTCGTCTTATGCACTATGGAGAAGAGCAAAATAGAAAAGCACCTAAACAGAATAAAGTGATCATTAAACGTGTCAATGCAGAACCGCGTTTTTCCATTTTTTTAGTGGACTTTATGAATATCAATCAGGAGATTATCGCGCTTTTTAAAGCGATAAAAGCACCTAAAGTATTGGTTGTCAATAAATGTGAATTGTTGCCTAAACATATAAAAAGAGAAAAAATTCGTGATTATATTGCCACTTATTATGGAGTTAGAGACAAAATTTTACTTAAAGGTGGAACAAAGAGACATGGAATTGAATCGATTTTTCGCTTTTTGGAAAAAGAGAAGATTATTGATGCCTATATCTTGGGGATGTCAAATGCAGGGAAATCCACTTTTATTAATGATTTAATGGATTACTGTGGTTCTTCTGCAAGTAAAATTGTCGCTAGTAAAAAGGCTAATACGACTGTTGATTTTATCCGTGTACCTTTAACAAAAGATTTAATGCTTATTGATACCCCAGGTTTTATACTGGATTATACATTAAAGGTTGATACGACGGGAAAAGCCATTAAAGCGATAACTCTTCAAATGAAAGAAGGCGAAACCGCATCTTTGCTTGAAAATCAGTACTTTTTAAAGTTTGAAGATAATACGCCAATTACTTTTTATACGAATGAAAGTATGAAAAAGCCTATTCATAAATATTTTAAGGCTGCCCCCCATTTAGTTCAAAAAGTGAAGTTATTAGAAGATGATATGGATATTGTGCTTAAAGGTATTGGTTTTGTATCAGTCAAGAAAAAGACTGTAATAACGACGAATGTGGACTTAGAGTGTATGGAAATCCGCAAGAGTATGTTCGGAGGAGATCATGAGTAAAATTCAAGTCATGAGTGAAAATTTGGCCAATAAAATAGCTGCAGGTGAAGTAGTTGAACGAATTTCTTCTGTTGTAAAAGAACTCGTAGAAAATGCCATAGATGCTAAAAGTAAGACGATTATTGTAGACTTAGTAGAAAGTGGAACTAAAAGCATTACTGTAATTGATGATGGGATAGGGATGGATGAAGTCGATGCTAAAAAAGCATTTATTCGCCATGCAACGAGTAAACTTCTAAAAGAAGATGATTTATTCTTTATTAATACTTTAGGGTTTCGTGGAGAGGCTTTACCAAGTATTGCATCTGTATCAAAAGTAGATATGAGAACTTCTTTAAAAAATGGAGTGGGGACTCATCTTCATATTGAAGGAGGAAACTTAGTAATAGAGGAAAAATCAGATGCAAGAGAGGGAACGAGAATTGAAGTAGCCGATTTGTTTTTTAATACACCTGCACGTTTAAAGTATTTAAAAAGTGATGCAACTGAATTATCGAATGTGACGACCTTTATTGAAAAATTGGCATTATCTCATCCTGATATTTCTTTTACTTTAACAAATAATGGAAAACGCATTGTCTTTACTTCTGGAAGTGATGAACTTTTAAAGACAATTCATGAAATTTATGGTTACTCAGTAAGTTCAAATATGATTGAAATCAAAGCAATGAATGATGATTATGATGTATTTGGTTATATTTGTAAACCAAGTATTTTAAAGAGTAATCGCAATCACATGACAACTATTGTAAATGGACGATGTGTAAAGAATATCGAAGTTAATAAAGCGATAAATGATGGGTATTTTACTTTTAAACCTGATATTAAGTATCCTGTTGTTGTATTAAAAATTGAAACAGATCCTACTTTGATTGATGTGAATATTCATCCTACAAAGCAAGATATTAAATTTTCTAAAATAGAAACACTTAATAAACTTATTACAGAAACAATAGGGGAAGCTTTGAGAAAAGCTTTATTAGTACCTAAAGTAGAAATAAAAGTTCCTGAAACGATGTATAATGAAATCGCGATACCAATGGTGCATGAAGAAGAGGAACCGTTTAACCAAAGTGAACAAGTACATCTAGACTTCAGAGAAATAAGAGATTATGAGACGGCTAAAAAACAGGTGAAAGAGGAATCAAATCCAGAAATAGAAGAAAATGAGCAAATAAAAAAATTAGAATTATATCCTGTTGGAGTGGTGATGGGGACTTATATTATTGCCCAAAATGAAGAATCTATGTTTATGATTGATCAACATGCAGCACAAGAGCGTATTAATTATGAAAGAGTATTGCATGCCTTCGCCACAGATAGAATATGTAAGACATCTCTTTTACTTCCTATTACGATTGAACTTACGTCTTCTGAGTTTATGCGCATTAAAGAAAACATGGCCATTTTAGAAGAATTAGGATTTTTAGTAGAAGAATTTGGTGTAAATACATATCTAGTAAAAGAACACCCTACGTGGTTAAGAGAAGGATTAGAAACAGAAAGTACAAAAAAAATCTTTGAGATTATCATAGAGGGAAAGTATCTATTTGATAAATTGAAATTTCAAGATCATATTGCAGCTACGATGGCTTGTAAGATGAGTGTTAAGGGAAATGAAGCAATTTCGCTTACACAAGCAGAAAAGATTTTAGATGATCTAGTCTTATGTGATAATCCATATAATTGTCCACATGGGAGACCCACTATTATTTCCTTTACGCGATATGAATTAGAGAAAATGTTTAAAAGAGTAATGAATTAATAAAGGCTTATGGCTTTTTTCTTTGCCTGCTTTTTACTATCTTTGAGTTCTTTAAGTAATCCATATTGATGTAGATTATAAATAAAAATTAATCATGAATAGTTTAGTATGAAAAATTTGTTGCTGTAAAGAAAGTGTATAAAATTAATAAAAACGGAAGAAAATATGCGAACAAACGTCAAAAAAAATGGTACCATCAAACTAGAGAGTAGAGGAATTTTTCTTTGCTATTTAGGAGGTATGAAGAATGAAGAAAAGAAAAATGATAATGTT
>CATKZK010000040.1 GCA_949841325.1 uncultured Bacilli bacterium | reverse complement strand
TTTTTTTTTGTACATATGTTTTAGTCGTTTCTATATAGATTACATCAATTTGTACATTTCATTGACACAATAAAAGAATCACTTTATGATTCTTTTAATTCGTACATCCTTCTATAATTTTAGACTCATACCCACTTGAAATATAATACTTTCCATCTTGTGCTTTTTCTCCAATGATTTTCACCTTTAACTTACATTTCTCTTGCACTTTACAATTTTTAGGATTTGTTTCATAGTTACAAGTTGAATCGTAATATCCATTTTTAACAAGTGTTTTAATATCTACTGTAATTCCTTCATTATTTATGATGTATGTTCGCAAATCATATCCAGTCATTTCATCACCTTTACGATAGATATTCCCATTGATTTCAATCTCATTTTCTTCTTCATAGACATAA
The DNA here is from genome assembly GCA_949841325.1 of uncultured Bacilli bacterium. Classification (GTDB taxonomy): domain Bacteria; phylum Bacillota_I; class Bacilli_A; order RF39; family UBA660; genus CAG-582. Next base: position 10,992 of record CATKZK010000040.1, on the reverse strand, counting down.
GGGATAACACTATTGTCTAAATCGACCAAATATAACTTTCCAGCATCAATAATCTGCCCTTGTTCCAACTCACTTATTCTATTTTTAGATTTGTAAAGTACCGATAATAGACTCGGAACAAACATAACCATAATAACGCCAATAATGGAAATGACCGCTAATAATTCTACCAAAGTAAATCCTTTATTCTTCATAATTATCCCTCCTACTATAATGACATCCACAATAATTTTGTCGATATAATACATATTCACTTGCAAGTTCAATGCTTCTTTTATAACCTTCTCTTTTTTTAAAATCTGCGACTAAATACTTTACACCCACTTTTTTTTCGATCTCCTGTCCAATGGAATTTATGATTTGACTATTCTTATGAGGAGAAACAGTTAAAGTAGTTGTAAAATAATCAAATCCCTTTTTCTTTGCCACGTTTGCCGTATATTCTAGTCTTAGTGAGAAACAGATAGGGCATCTCTTTCCCCCTTCGGGTTCTAAAGCGAGTGACTTTGTCTTTTCTAAAAAAGATTCATTCTCATAATCACTTTCAATAAAAGGAATGTCAATTTTTTCCAAAAATTCTTTTTGGACTTTTTTTCGATGTTCATATTCTTCTTTAGGTTCTATATTTGGATTATAATAAATAACAGTAATCTCAAAAAATGGTCTTAATCTTTCTATACAAGCGGTCGAGCAAGGACCACAACAACTATGTAATAACAACTTTTTCTTCCCATTTAGCTTCCCGATTTCCTCCATCATCAGTTGATCATAATTTATCTTCATCTATTCCACCGTCTTTTCTGTTGTTGTCGTTGTTGTTGCCTCTTTGGCAATCTTAAAGGCATGATTGTTTTCATCTCCATCAAAGAAGAATGTTCCATTTACAGTAATTTGTTTAGAGGCAATCACTTTAAAATAGCTATTCAAAAGGCGAGCTTTTTTAGCCGTAATATACACCATATTTTTATCATTCATAGAAAGAAGGAAACGATTTTCATCGATAATTTTATTTTGAGTATTATGACTAGGACGATATTCTATTTCACTAATGGCATAAAGAATAGCATCATCCACTTCACTTAAGTTTTTTGCAAGCAATGTACGATTTTTTTCAGGCGTGTCATTTAAAAGAGTTGGAATGCCAATAAAATCATCGCGATAGTCAATCAAACTTCCATCAGCTAAACAAACTTGATTCGTTGATTTAATCAAAAATAAGGGTTTGTTTTCTTCTATTTCAATATGAATATAAAAGTGCAACTCATACACTACTGTTGCTTTTTTTATTAAAGGATTACTTTCTAACTTTTTCGCCACTTTTTTGGGATTAACAGAGACATACGAAGGATAATGACTAAGACCAGCTTCTCTTAATATGTCAACATCACTTAAAACTGTATTTCCCGTTATTTCAAAATGTCTTACAGGTTCTTTATAAAGGTATAATCCCATACACACAAGGGAATAAATAAACAAGATAACGACGATAATACGTGCAAAATTAATCTTCTTCTTTTTTTCCGTTTTTGTTTTCATCGTTATCCTCCTTTTTTTACTCATTCATTAATTTTATTATTTCTTCGTAAATACGTGTTGCCGAATCGTCTACTGAAAGCGCTTTCAAATTTTTCTTCATCTCTTTTAACTGTTCTTCGTCTTCTAATAAATGATGTATTTTTTCTTTTAGTAAATCTCCTGTTAACTTATTTTCTTCTATCATCCATCCAGCCTTAGCATTTACAATACTTAATGCATTATAGTATTGATGGTTATTGGCAACATATGGACTGGGAATAAAAATCGTGGGAATCGCAAGAGATGTAATCTCTGCGACACTTGAGGCTCCGGCTCTTGAAACAATTAAATCCATATCTTTCATAAGTCCACATAAATGATCTACATAAGACACAATATGGACATTTTTAGAAAAATGATTTTGACTAAAAGACTCATAAGACGTCTTTCCAGTGATATATAAAACCTCATAATTTTCATCTTCTATATTTTGCAAGTAAGCAAGCATTTGTTTATTCATTGTAGTACTTCCAAGTGAACCATTAAAAATCAAAACGCTTTTTTTATTTTTCGTAAGTCCATATTGTTCTTTTGATATTTTTTTTGCCTTTAAAGCTTCTTCACTACAGGGATTCCCCGTTAAGATTGCTCGATATTTTTTAAAATACTTTAAAGAATCTTCAAAACTAACCCCATATAAATCTACATGCTTATGTAATGCAAGATTTGCTTTTCCAGGAATACTATTTTGTTCATGTACAAAAGTCTTAATACCCAAGCTTTTTGCCGCCTTTATTACAGGATAAGTCACATATCCCCCAACTCCTATAACAATATCTGGTTTAAATTCGCGTATAGCCGTTTTGCATTTTTTTATCGCTTTCTCTATGAGAAATACATTTTTTACATTTCTTGCCATTAATTTTAATGATGTTGATAATCCATAGATTTCTATGGGCATATAAGAAATTCCTCTAGCAGGAACAATTTCACTTTCCATGCGATTATGCGTTCCAATATAAAGAAATTCACTTTGTGGTTCCATCTCTTTTATTTTGTCTATTATAGCGAGTGCAGGATATATATGTCCTCCTGTTCCACCAGCTGTGATAATAACACGCATTTCATCACCTCTTTCACTTATTATATACTATTTTTAAACAGATTTAATCACAAATTGTAAAGCAATTTGCGAAAAAGTGTAAAGAGAACATCTTTAACAAAAGAAAAAAGAGAATCTCTCCTCTTCTTATAAATCATTTCTATCCCTTAAGAATGGAGGGATGTCATATTCTTCATCTATCATACTCATCGGTTTTCTTGTAGGAATACCTTCTTGCTTACTTTCTGGATAAGGAGTTCCTCCATCAACAGCATCATCTTCAAATCCTGTTGCAATAACAGTAACGATAACCTCATCATTTAAGTCTTCATTAATGACAGCACCGAAGATAATGTTAATATCTGTATTAGCGCTTGCACGAACGACTTCTGCAGCATCCTCTGCTTCAAATAGTGTAAGTGAATTTCCTCCTGTTACATTGATAATAGCATCTGTCGCTCCAACAATAGAAGTTTCCAAAAGTGGGCTTGAAACAGCTTTCTTAGCGGCTTCAATTGCTCGATTTTCTCCTACTCCTAAACCAATTCCAATTAATGCATTACCACGTTTTGCCATGACGGCTTTAACATCGGCAAAGTCTAAGTTTACTAAACCTGAAACAGCGATTAAATCGGAAATAGATTGAACACCTCGATGTAAAACATTATCAACTTCTTTAAAGGCATCAACCATTGGTGTTGATTTATCAATGATGTCTCTCAAGTTATCATTTGGAATGACAATCAATGTATCTACATGTTTTCTTAAATCATCAAGACCAATAATGGCTTGTTCCATTCTTCTTTTACCTTCAAACTTAAATGGTTTTGTTACAATACCTACAGTCAAAGCTCCAACATCTTGTGCAATTTCAGCAATAACTGGAGAGGCTCCTGTTCCAGTTCCTCCACCCATACCACAGGTTACAAAGATCATATCAGCGCCTTCTAAAGCCGTTCTAATTTCATCTTTACTTTCTAAAGCAGCTTCTCTACCCGTTTCAGGATTAGCACCAGCTCCTAAACCATTCGTAATATTTTTTCCAATTTGTAACTTTACTTCAGCAGGAGAAGCATTAAGAACTTGTAAATCTGTATTGGCAACAATAAATTCAACACCCTTAACTCCTGATTCAATCATGCGATTAACGGCATTCATTCCGCCTCCACCGACACCAATAACTTTTATTTTCGCGATTTGATCAATTTCGTTCATTTATATGTCCTCCTTAATTATCGAAAAATATTCCAAATATTTTACCAAGAATGGAATCACTTGGAAGGCTTTTTTTATCACCATTGGCAACTAATTGCTCCAATTCATCTTGACTAAATATTGAAAATTCTTTATCACGCATATGTATTTTCGAATCAAAGTATTTAAGCATTCCTATACACGCTGCATACTTATTATCTCTAGCTCCTACAATATTTAATTTTCCAACTGTAGCAATTCGTCCAAATACACTTTCAACACTTATAGGAAAATCTCGCATTTCAGATAATCCTCCTGATATTATTATATAACTTATTTCTTTCTTTGTTAAGTAGTTAATTTCATTTTTCGCCATATTTAACACTTCTTGAAGCCGTCCCATGACGAATTCTGTAAGTTCTAATTGATTGATAATAATCTTCTCACCAAGAGTGTTAATGATACTTTCTTTTTCATGTTTACTCGCATATTTTTTATTAGCAAGAGCTAACTTTTCTTTTATTTTTTTACTCTGTTCATCCGTTATTTTATAGATGTATTGAAGATCATCATCAATTTTCGATCCGCCAATTCCCAAGACTAAATTATTGATGATAATTCCCTTATTAAAGACGGCAACTTTAATCGTTTCGGCCCCTACGTCAATCATAATTCCCGTATTTAATTCATGTGTTTCATTTGAGTGTGCATAAAAAGAACCAATACTGTCAAGTGAAATGTCAACAACTTCTAATCCACATCTTTCTAATACTTTAGCAACGTTATAAATATCTCGTTTAGGTAAAGAGACAACCACTGATTTTACAGAAAGCGAACTACCCCTCATATTTTTAGGCATTCTTGTCTTGTGATCATCGACTTTAAACATAATAGGAATAACCGTGACAAGTTCATAATCCTTCACGATTTTTCCCTGAATACTTTGGTCAAGTACGCGTATAATATCTGAAGCTCCCACTTCTAGTCCTGGAGAAGTAATCGAAATGCTTGCTTCTCCTATTTTAAATTCAGCAGCGTCTTCATTAATAGACGTAATTACTTTACTTATTTTTACGCCTAATAAGTCTTCGGCTTTTTTCATAAGTTTTTTTACTGCATATTCGGTTTCTGATGGTTCTACAATAATTCCTTTTTTTACTCCTCTTGATTCCTCATCTAAGGCACAAAGGATATGAAGTTCTCCATTCAACATTTCGCCTACAACGAGTTTGATTTTACTACTTCCAATGTCAATACTTGCAAGAACTTCACGCATCTAATCACCACCGTATTCTATTTTCCATTATACTATAAATTTATAAAAATTGGAAGGTAGACAGTAAACTTTACATTTTGTGAGTAAAGTGTTCACTTTTGTGGTATAATTTTAATGGTGACGTGTATGCGACAAACTTTAACAATTTTAGTTAGTAAATTTCTTTATAGACTGTGTAGAATGGGATCTCGTTTTTTTCATAAGGATGGTTCAGTTACTCCTGGATATTATGCATCCAAGATTGACCCTCATATTTTAGACAAATTAAAATATCCATCTTTAATTATTGGTGTTACGGGTTCCTCAGGAAAGGGATCGACCACTTCTCTAATTGCTCATATATTAGAAAAAAACGGATACAAAGTCATATGGAATAAAAATGGTTCTAATCTTTATAATGCTGCTGTAACTCTTCTTTTAAATCATACAAATCCATTTACAAAAAGAATTCATGCAGATGTTTTACTTTTAGAACTTGATGAATCGTTTATCAAAAAGATCTTTAATAAAGTCAAACTGACTCACTTAGTCATTACGAACATTACAAGAGATCAACCAGCAAGAAATGGGCATGTAGAAATCATTTATCAAAAGATTAAAAATTCGATTGACAGCAATACGCATCTTATTGTCAATGCTGATGACCCCATTGTTGAAAGGTTCCGCTTTTTTCACAAAGGAGAAATCACAACATATGGCGTTTCTAAATATGAAAAAGATTTTAAACATCCTTTAAGTTGGACAATTGATGCTGCTTACTGTCCATTATGTGAAACAAAACTTCGCTATAAATATTATCATTATGGACATGTAGGAAACTATGCTTGTCCAAACTGTTCATTTAAAAGAGGTCGTGTAGATTATGAAGCGAAAGATATTCATATGGACAAGGCTTTTATGACTATCAATAATTGTATTGTTCATTTAAACAAAAAAGTATTTTTTGCAGTCTATTATACGCTTGCCTCTTTTACCCTCTGTCATGTCATTGGGATGAAGACAGAAGATATTCAAAGAGAATTAAACGAAGATATTCTAGAAGCAAAACGCATGAAAAATGAAAAATTAGGAAATCGAATTGTAGAAATGATTGAATCAAAAAATGAAAATGCTCTTTCCTATTTTCAAAGTATTCAATATATAAGAGAACACAAGGGGACCAAAACCATTATTATGGGATTTGATAATGTCTCTAGGCGTTATGCCTTTAATGACATCAGCTGGTTATACGATGTTGATTTTGAACTTTTAAACATTGACTCTGTGGATAAAATATTCTGTATTGGTCGATTTAGAAACGACGTTTATACAAGACTACTCTATGCAGGTATTCCTAAAAACAAACTCATATTAATTGATAATGAAAAGGAAATGATGAAAATCGTAAAAAGAAAAAGCAAAGGACGCATATTCACAATGGTTTGTTTTGATATGACTGCTGTCTTAAAAAAATTATTAATGGAGGAAAACAAATGAAAACAATACGCATTGCTCATCTATATTACGATTTAATGAACCTCTATGGAGAAACAGGAAATATACTCGCTTTAAAGATGGCATTAAAAAGACAAAATGTTCGATTTGAAGTTGATGAACTGACAAAGGGAAGTAAAATCGATTTTTCAAAATATGAAATCTTTATTATGGGATGTGGTACTGAAGAAAATCAGGAGATTGTAAGAAAAGATATCATCCGATACAAAGAAGAATTTAAAAAATATGTGAAGATAAAGACCTTTATCATTACAGGAAATGCTTTAGAACTCTTTGGTACTAGCATCAATAACAAAGAAGCCTTGCAAGTATTTAACTTTAAAGCAAAGGGAATTCGCAAACGCATTGTGGGAGAACAAGTGTATAAAACGTATTTATTTCAAGAACCTGTGATTGGCTTTCAAAATCGCGGTTCAATCCATGACAATAAGGAAAATCATCTATTCGAGATCATCAGTGGAAATGCCGATAATCAGTCAAGTAAATTTGAGGGAATTAAAGTAAATCACTTTTATGGCACATATTTACTTGGCCCACTTCTTATAAGAAATCCTAAATTAACGAATACGATTTTAAAAGAGTTATTTGAAGCAAAAAAATATCCCTTTAAAGAAATCCTAGATACTCCTGAGGAAATGGCTTATGAAGCGTATTTAAAAAACTTTTTACAAAATAAAAATGTTCAAAATTAATTGAGCATTTTTATTTTAAAGTTCATTGCGGAAATATGGATATTTTGGGAATGCATGAATTTTAGCAATTATACTAAAGGGAAACATTTCTACCAAGCGATTCATCTTAAGAACTCTTTGATTATACTGATACCTAAGTTGATCCACTCTTTCTTTATTTTCACGCATAACCTTATCCCAATCTTCCTTTTTCTCATTTTTATCTTCTAAAAGGATAACATATTTTTTAAATACAGTTTCAATCTCAACATAAGTATTAAAGAAGTCTTGATCTACCTTTTTCTCAGTCCCTTTTATTAACAGCTCTTCTAGAGTTTTCTTTATTTCTGGATACTTCATTTTCCCTAATTCCTCTTGAATTAAATCATATCTTTTGTCAATGATGCGTATTAATTCTTGCCAATAACCATCAATATCTTTTTCTAATTCACAGAGTTTCATATAGATGATTATACTAAAAAGGATAAACAATCCAAAAAGAAGGATTGTGATAAGAAATACAGCCCATGTATTCATAAAATCACCATCCTTATTATAACAAAAAATAGATGTAATATAAAATCTATTTCTCAAAACTTTCAATTCACAATAGATTTATATAGATTTACATAGAGATCATTAAAGTGATAAAGAATATCATTTTTTAAAAAAGATTTCATTTTATCAACACTTCTTCCCTCTTTTGAAGTCACTTCATAATAGATATATTTTAACTCTTCTAAAGACATTTCTTCTAAATGAGCAAGCCACATTCTTTGCATCGTTGCCTCTTTTCTTAAGATAAAAGGAATTCTTCTTTTTTCTTTTTTGCGTATTTTAAATTCTGTACACTCCATATTTCTCACAAGTTCATTTACACAATTTTCATCCTCATAAGATAAATAAGAAAGATATGCCACTTCTCCATTTATGATTTCTAAAGCAATAGCGTTGATACCATCTGCAAGAATAAATGTTTTCAATTCTGTTTCTATTTGCATATGATACAGTATAAATTCTTTTATATCGAGTACTTTTATTACGGGTATTTTTAATACGCGTTCAATTGAATCTGAATGATTCCACTCATAATAAGGAATAGGCACTTCATCAAAGTTTACGGTAACATCATAGTAATATTTCAATTCATCATCTCCCCACAATAATTAAATAAATACCTATAAAACTAAGTAGAATATAACCACTTATAAATTTAATATACCAAAAAAAAGGATATCCTATACTTAAATAGTTTAAGTCAAGGATAGAAATAACAAGAGCGTAACTAATAATGAGAACCCCTATTCCCTTAAATAATAATTTATTCATAGTATATTTTATTTCAATATTTTACATTTATACTATATTTTTACTGGATTAGTATCACTTATTTCTAAGTTAAACATAAAATATAGTGAGTATAAATGAAAGGGTGAATAATTATGAATAATACAGATTGTAATAATGAATCTTCGAATAGTATTGCTGATATCTTAAAAGTTATTCTTATTTTACAACAAAATGCTTGTCCTGATTCATGTTTAGATTCATGTGATCGTCCAATGCTAGGAGGAGGACCTAATTGCTTAATTTGTAACACAAGACCAGTTATGCTCTATACTTGTTGTGGTAATGGAACTCCATGGACAATGCCTGTTTGTAAAGATTTAACTGTCGCTTGTAGTAATCCACAAACAAGTAATGTCAGCTGTGAATGTTCAAATGTCTTCCGTGTAGAAAAATTAGATGGAAATGCTGCTACATTCCGCGTTTTAGTTCCAAATCCAGAGGAAAATTGTTGCAATTCACAACCATATTTAGCTACCAACAGTTTCTTCACTATGGACTTGTCATGCTGCTGCGTAATCCGTTGCTTAAATGACACTTATGTAGACTGCGTATAATACGCAGTTTTTTTACGGAAAAAAAGAGAAACTAGCGTAAGAAATACTGTTTCTCTTTTCCTGCTTCTATTTTTTTAATTGATCCACAAGATTCTTTTCCTTCATTACAAATTCCTTGAGTCTTACAAGGTGCCCCAATTAATGTAGTAAATATTTCAGCACCTAAATCTTTGGCATTTTTTGTGACTTCTCTATGCATTCCAACCGCCATGTTTCGTGTTTCCCATTGAGCCTTATTACATTCACGTAATTCAGCTATATGCGCGAGTGTCCAAGCATCCATATTTGTTACAACATTGACCGTATTTCCTGAAAGAGCAAATCCTGTTAGCTCATCGTCTAAAATACCATACTCTTTCTTGAATTTTCCATAAAGCTCTATATTCTTTTCAATCGCTTCATCATATTCTCTTAAGAATCCTCGAGCAATTGTTGTTGGCACTTTGTATTGTGTTAAATCAAGAGTTGGTGAAAATTCAGGAATTAATAACTGATGAGCACGATGACGTGTTAAATGCGTTAAAACAGCTAATGATAGACAAACTTGAAACTGGAAGTTTACCTGATGCAACTCTTCTCTGTCTCCTTCAAAGAAAATCTTTCTCATCAATTGTTTTCTAAAGCAATTTTCACTCTTTTGATAACTTTCCCACTCCGGATATAACAAGACATTTTTTGCCATTTCTTCTGAACAGTCATATTCCTTCATAGTCTTTGGAATTAGTTGTTCTATCTCTTTTAACTTATCCGCAATAGATTGCTGAAAGCATTCCCAATCGCACTTTCTTAGTTCCTCTAAAGCCTCTTCCTTTGTATATTGATATCTTTTCATATAAGCAGATGCTAGTATTTCTTCATCAATATTTGAAGTTGCATTTAAAAGTGTAGGTTTTTCTACATTTTCATAATTTTTCTTTTGACTGAAAGATTCGATAAGTTCCGCAACTTTATCACACTCTCTTAGAGAGATTTTATCTAAAATTTCAATCAAATAAGGAGCTTCTACTTTGGCAATATCATATAACGCTTGGCCAAATTCCTTTAATTCTGGTACACGAAAGCGATGCGTTTTTAGACACATAATCATGAGTCCCAACCAAGATTCTGCATCAATTGTCATAAATTCATTTGCATTAAATGAATATGGAAGTAAGAATCTTGCATCTTCTTTTGGAATACCATTTTTGACAAGTTCTTGATACATGTCAAAAAGAAAATGAACATGATCTGAAAATTCTTTCTGTATTTTCCTATTTTTAGGATGAATATTTCCCTCATCATCATGAAATGTTGGTACATAAAATCCATCTTTTGTTACATCTATTTCACGACGAGATTTTACCGTAAATCCCGCATAACGAAGCGCAATTATTGTTTGTTCCACTGTTATTGGAATATTTTTTAAGGAAAATGTAGCAAAATCATGATCTGAAATTGATAAATGTCCCATTCCCAATATTCTTGCTATGACATTATTATTTTGCTGATAACTTTTGTTGCCTCTTTCCCTCAATATAGTCTCTACATTTCCTTCATTTCGTGATAAAAGAGCTGCGGCTGCGACCTTTTGAGATCTTCTTTCTTTTTCCAATTGCTTTAATGTTTGACATATTTCGTCAAAATTTGTAAACCCTTTTTCTTCTAAAAGTCGCTCGACTTTTTCATAATCGAGTGCTGTTAAATATGTTACTTCCATAACCTTACCCTCCTAATATTCAGTATACTAGGTTATAATCAATTTTTCAAGAAAAATGTCAAATGTTAATTTAAATCTGAAGTGCAACAAAGATGCATTGAAAAAGACACATGAATAATTTATAATATCTATTCGCTACA
>CATKZK010000039.1 GCA_949841325.1 uncultured Bacilli bacterium | reverse complement strand
TTGATGATAAATCTATTATTAACAAATTCTATAAATTACAATACAAAGTGAATTCTATTTAAATTATTCTTTTGTTGCACTTGACTTTTTATTTAATAAGTAAAATGTCAAAAAAAGAAAAAAAGACTAATAATAGCCTTTCAATAAACGTTTGATATTTTTCCCATACAAGTGGAATAAATTTGCCTTTTCAACACTTTCCTTTACTGTTAATTCATATTCACTAATTTTTTCATTATTTGCATATACGATGAGTTTTCCCACCGTATCTCCTACATAAACTGGAGCTTCAATCTTTTCCTTTACAATTTCATACGTATAATTGTTTTCTTCTAAGACATTGACTAAATCAACAGCATCTTCTTTTAAAGTTAACTCCGTATCTTCTACCCGTCCAAATTTAACAGAAATACTTCCCAGCTTATTCTCTTTTGAAACAATCGTTTCCATTTTATAATTGGCAAATCCAAAATTTAAAAGTTCCATCGTATCTTGATTGCGTATATTGTTATTCTCTTCTCCCATAACAACACTAATGAGGCGCATTCCCCCTCTTTTAGCTGTTGCGGTAATACAAAAACCACTGCCTGTTGTATATCCTGTTTTTAAGCCATCTAATCCATCGTAGTAATTGATTAACTTATTGGTATTGACGATCCATGTATTTGTTCCATCAGGATGTTTAATATAATCTTCATAAATACTAGAATACTTTAAAATAATTTCATGACGTAATAGTTCTCGAGCAATAAAAGCCATATCATGTGCAGAAGAATAATGTCCTTCATCATCTAAACCATGTACATTTTTAAACGTCGTGTGTTTTAATCCCAAATCTTTAACTTTTGCATTCATCAGTTTTACAAATTCATCTGTTGAACCTGCCACATACTCAGCAAGCGCTACTGCTGCATCATTTGCAGAAGCAATACAAACCGCTTTTAAAAGAGTATCTAAATTCATCTGCGTTCCCGCCTTTAAATACACTTGTGACCCTCCCATAGATGCTGCATTTTCGCTCACAGTAACCATATCTGTAAGCTTTATTTTCCCTGCATCTATTCTTTCCATAATAATCAAAAGGGTCATCATTTTTGTCATTGACGCTGGCGGGAGCTCTTCATCACTTTTCGCCTCACTGATGATGGTCCCTGTTGAATACTCGATTAATATGTTTGCTTTTGCTGAATCTGCAAGAGCAAATACCTTAAAAGGAAATAAACACAAGAAAAGAAATATTATTTTTTTCATTTTTTTCACCTAATAATCTATATGAAAATGATCCCTATTTAGCACTTCTTTTACAAATTATTTAAAATCTTTTTCAATTCTTTTTGATGCAACGAATAAGATTCCATATAATATACTTTCTTTTCTTCAGGCATAGGATAATTTGTTTTCTTTTCAATTCTTTCAAATACAGATTGTAAATTAGATTCTCCTATAATCCATAATTTATCATAAAGCATTTCTTTGTATTCTCTCCTACTAATAAATAAGAATCTTTGAATTGATTTCCATAATTTTTCATACTCATCCTCTACGCCTAAAGCAGTTTCAGCCACTTCCAATTTGTTCAAAAGAATTCGCTCATTGTCAAAAAGAGCCATTAAGTCAAATTGATTATTTACTTCTTCTATTTGCCAATTGCCAGAATGACGATCCGTTTGGCAAGTCAAAATATCATATAAATACATGTCGATTATTCTTTTCATTAAAAAGACAATTTGCTCTCTTTGATGAGGAAATTTGATTTCTAATCCATCCCATACATGCTCTAAACAATTATACCACCACATTTTTCTTTTAATCATATTCGGTTTTGCCACTGTATTTTTTATAAGGGCTTTATTTTCCAAGCTTGAATCATAATAGCTAAAAAGCTCAGGAAAGAATTCATCTGCAACTATATAATGAGCATTTTTCTTTTTATAATGTTTTGAAATGACTCCTTGGAATGATTCAAATTGTGCCAGATCATAGGAAACACAAGGAATTTTAAAATCATGAGCTAATTCTTCAGCAACAAGTTCACTATAAGGATCAATAGGAATTTCATAAAGGCGACCAAAAAAATTTGATTTAAAATAGTACTTTTCTCCTTTGTAAAAATAAGAAAACGCAATTCCACTATTCATATTCTTTATTACTTGTATAGCACTATTTTTAAATAACTCCTCTTTATTCTGATAAGTTATTCCCATTTCTTGAAACAAATTTTTTAGCAAAATATAACCCTTTTTTCTTTCCAAAGTCATTCCTCTTTTCTTCTTTTGGTTTCCTATTATAGCAATTCTACTTAATAAAATAAAGAAAAACAACTTTTTTCTCGTTAAAATGCGGAAAACGTTTGCAAATTGCTTATTTTTTTGATAAAATCGTATATGTATTTAAGGAAGGAGCGAATGAAATGCCTAATATTAAAAGTTCTAAGAAGTCAGTACGTACTGATGCTTTACAAAAAATTGCCAATAATGACTACAGTGCGCGTGTAAAAAACTCAATGAAAAGATGTGAAAATGCAATTAAAGAAAAGAATAAAGAAGTAGCTGAAAAAGAACTAAAGACTTTTATTGTCAATATTGACAAAGCTTGTTCTAAGGGAATTGTTAAGAAAAACACTTGTGCTAGACAAAAAGCAAGATTAAATAAAAAAGTTAAAGAAATGGCTAATTAACATTTCTTTTTTTTGTGTGTCTATGATATGATTATAGTGGTGATAGAATGAAAAAACACTTTTTCACAATACTATTTTGTTTAGCTCTAACATTTGTTGTCATTTATAAATTGGATTTTTTAACAGAACATATTGTCAAATATTTTGGAACAACACCAGAAGTGGCAAAAAAAAAGAAAAATCAATACGCCAAAAATGGAGAATTCTTCTATGTACAAGCAACAGATGACTTTGTCCCCTATAACTTTCAAGATTTACTCAATATTTTTTATACAATATTAGATGCTGGATTCACTACTTATACCTTTTATTGTCCAAGTGAATATGAAAGATGTATTGAAGATGTTGAATACATCAGTGATCCTGATAACGTTGATATTTTAACAACGCTTGGAAATTATGTATCGCCATATAATAATTTTACAAGTCTACGTGTTCAATATGATACAGCTGGCGAAGTAACCTTAGAAGTAGAACACCTTTATAGCAATGAGGATATCGTTTTAATTAGCAATAGAATTGATACGATTTGGAAGGAACTCGTCAACAGAGAAATGAGTGATGAAGACATAATCTATGCTTTCCATGATTACATTATTAATCATACAAGGTATGACGAAGCTTATGAAGAAGAATTAAAAAAAGTGTCCAAAGGACTTTTAGAAAAAACAACTCATCAAGCTTCTAAAGCAAATGGCCCTTTATTTGAAGGTTATGCTATTTGTTCTGGTTATACAGATATTATGGCCATCATATTAGATAAAATAGGCGTTCCTAACTTTAAAGTCGCCAGTAATACGCATGTATGGAACGCTGTTTATATTAAAGATAAATGGCTCCATCTAGATCTTACTTGGGATGATCCTGTAAGTGAAGATCATTCTATAAATAATTTATTACATAAATTCTTTTTAATCGATACAGAGACATTAGAAAAATTTGACATTAAAGATCATACCTTTAATAAGTCTATTTATCTAGAATTAAAATAACAAAAAGGAGAATTACTACTCTCCTTTTTCGTTGAATTTATATCCTGCATTTTTAAGGATTTTTTCTCTTTCTTTCGCCTTATAATATTCATCAACCTGATAAGCTATTTCAGATTCTGTATATAAAAGATAGTTTTTCTCATACTCTTGATAAAAGTCTATATACTCTTTTCCTACAGAAAGAGCTCTTGTACATTTTGTTCCCCACGTAATACGGTGAGATAATTCATTCCCACGATATTTATAGATATCTACATTATTCAAACCACGAAGGGCATCTAACTCTTTCCATACTTTAAAACTTACTTCTTCATTGGTTGCTGATATCCATGAAGTTTGATCATCATGAATATAAATCGTTTGATAAACTGGATCAAGTAGAAAAATCTTTCCATCTTCTTCTTTCACATACACAGCCACATGCCCTACAATAGTCTCATTATTATTTAACTCACTCGTGTCATTATTTGTTTCTTTTTCTAAAGTGCCATACACTAGCCCACAATCATAGCCAAGTCTTTTTAAAATTCGATAAAGATTATCACTTTGATTTCTGCATACACCATTTCCTAAAACGACACTAAAGCCATCATAGTCTTTTATTTCAAAACTAGGAAGCTTTCCAAAAAAATCCTCATAGGAAATAGCTCCAGAGTTTTGTAAAGCAACATAGCAACCAAATGCCGAAATAGGATCTTCATTTAATCCAACTTCACAAATCTCGAGAGCAACACCATTTACATAATTTTGATAGTGACTTACGAGTATTCTTTCTTCTTCCTCACTCAAATCAGCTAAACTTTCATACTCTTCTTCCACAACAGACACAGGTAGATCCACAGTTTTAGAAAAGAGATAGAAGAGAAATACCCCACTAAAAAAAGCTCCAAAGAAATATTTTCCATTTCTCATATAATTTTTTAGGTATTGTTTATAAGCTCTTTTTATTTTCTTTTTCATAAAAAACTCCCCTTTATGGGAAGCTATTATAGCATAATATTAGGATTTCGTAAAGTTACTCTAGATAAAAAGCGTAATACTCATCAAAAGTGATGCCTTCCTTATAGACTTTTTCTGCCAATTCTTTCCCTACATAGCGATAATGCCATGACTCGTAACTATATCCAGTAATGTCTTTCTTTCCATCTGGATATCTCAAAATAAAACCATATTTATAAGAATTATCAACAAGCCATGCATACGTTTTTGACTTAGAAAAAGTCTTTGCATTAAAGCATTCTTTAGAATATATATCTAACGTTAATCCTGTTTGATGTTCGGAAAATCCGGGTCTTGCGGCAATAGAATCGGCATACTTTGTACCCTTAGAGTCTTCATAAAATTGATAC
Source organism: uncultured Bacilli bacterium (assembly GCA_949841325.1). Taxonomy (GTDB): domain Bacteria; phylum Bacillota_I; class Bacilli_A; order RF39; family UBA660; genus CAG-582. The sequence continues at coordinate 7,150 of CATKZK010000039.1, read as the reverse complement.
ACTTTCTTTTGATGCTCGTATGAGCGATAAGCAGAATCTACGATTAGATAGATCCCCTCTTCTTCATTTGCTGCATTCCACATTTCTTTAAAAGCTTCATAGACTTCACTCCGAATCTGTTTTTTATCTCCATAATAGTACTTGAGTTCTATGTCTACTAAATCTTCGGGTTCATAATCACTTCCCAACTCATAGTATTTGTTAGCAAGCATGGCATATCCCTTTGATTCATCAACAAGTAAGGCCTCTTCATAAGGATTTTCAGTCGCTCGAACATTGACTAAAGCAACTAAATGTTCATAATCATATCCTTCCGTTCCATGATATTTAAAAAAGTCTTCATCTTGCGTAATTACTTGTGATAAATAACCTTCTAAGTTTTTGAATAAAAAGTACTTTGTTTTAACAAATTCAGGAATAAATTCATTATATTGATACGTCAAAATCTTTTCAAGTTGCTCATCATTTAATTTATCCACTAAAACTTCCATTTGTTCTTGTTTATACCCCAACTCTAATAATTTATATTCATAAGACTGCTTATAAAGATAGTCTTGATAATATTGATAACCATAATAGCTGGAAATACATACTAGAACACATAGGAAAAGAAATATTTTTGTTCCCTTTTTTAAATGATATACTTTCTTCTTTGTCATATGATCTAACCTCTATTTTATTATACATTATTCTTTTCTTTTCCTCAAGTAAGAGAAAACCATATCCCCTCTTTTCGAGTGTCAAGAGGTTGGTAGTACTAGACAAAATGCTCTCTTTGTAGTATAGTAGTAAGTACCTGAGAGCTTTAATATATCTTTTATTTAAGGAGGAAAAATGAAAAAATGTGATACAGTTACGTCTGTATTCGCTTTAGGTGGATTAGGCGAAGTTGGTAAAAATATGTACGTTATTGAGCATCAAAATGAAGTGATTATCATTGATGCAGGCGTCATGTTCCCTGAAGATGAATTATTGGGAGTTGATTATGTCATTCAAGACGTTGCTTATTTAAAACAGAACGAAAATAAAATTAAAGCTTTAATTATTACCCATGGTCATGAAGACCATATAGGAGGCATTACTTTTCTTTTACAGAATGTTAAAATTCCTGTAATTTATGCCTCTCAAATCGCGACTGATTTGATTAAGAAAAAATTGGAAGATAAAAATATTGGTTATCAAAAATTAAGTGTCTATGATAAAGATACCGTCATCAAGTTTAAAGAATTGTCAGTTGAGTTTATCACGACAACTCACTCTATTCCAGATTCTTTTGCGATTGTCGTTCATACTCCAAATGGAACGATCATTCATACAGGAGACTTTAAATTTGATTTAACGCCTATTGGTCCAATGGCCGATATCCATAAAATGGCAGAACTTGGAAAAAAAGGAGTTAAACTATTACTCAGCGAAAGCACAAATGCCCTATCTCCTGGATTTTCAACAAGTGAGGCAATCGTTGATGAAGCATTAGGTGATGTTTTTGCCCGAGCTCAAACAAATCGTATTATTTTAGCTACTTTTGCTTCAAACATTTATCGTGTTAAACATATTGTAGAAACATGTCGACAAAATAATCGAAAAATCATAACCTTTGGACGTAGTATGGAGAATGCCAAAGAAATCGCGCTAAAAAACGGATTAATAAAAGACGCATCAATCTTTATTGATACAAATGCTGCTAAAGATTATAAAAAATCAGAAATATGTATATTATGTACAGGTTCTCAGGGAGAGGCTTTAGCTGCATTAACAAGAATTGCAAATGGTGTTCATAAACAGGTAAAATTGATGCCTGATGACATTATTGTCTTTTCATCAAATCCAATTCCTGGTAATAGTGCCAGTATCAATCGCGTGATTAATAAACTTTATTTACAAGGAGTTAAAGTCTATACAAACTTTGAATTATCAGACATTCATGCCTCTGGTCATGCGAAAGCAGAAGAATTAAAATGGATGCTTCGTATTATAAAACCAGAATACTTTATGCCTATTCATGGGGAATTTAGAATGTTAAAGGAACATGCTGATTTAGCTAAGTTATGTAATATTCCTGAAGATCATACTTTTATCTGTCAAAATGGTGAAAGTATTATTCTAGATAAAGAAGGTGTCCGTCGTGGAAGAAAAGTTCAAGCAGGAGATGTCTATGTAGATGGTTCACGAATTGGTGATATAGGATCAGTCGTAATTAAAGATCGTAAACTGATGAGTAAAGATGGTGTATTGGTAACCATTTTAAATATCGATACGAAAAACAATTCCCTCTTAATCAAACCTAATATTACCACTCGAGGTTTTGTATTGGTTAACGAAAATGGTGGCTTAATAAAAGAAATTGAAGGAAAAGTATCGGAGATTGTATCAAAATCTTTAAAACACAAATACAACATCGTAGACTTAAAGAATCAAATTATCTTAGAGTTAAACCTTTTCATTATTGAAAAAACAGGTCGTAGACCTATGATTTTACCCGTTATTATGGAAGTTAATCGTTAAAAAAGCTATTATTGAATAGCTTTTTCATTTTGTAATAATTCATTTTCATAAAGATGTTGATACGATTTGTTTTTCGATAATAATTTTTGATGAGTTCCTGATGCTGTTACTTTCCCATCTTCTATTAACATAATTTTATCAGCATGGACAATGGTTGAAAGTCGATGAGCTATCATTAAAATAGTATACTTATTTTTCATGTGTAAGATGGCTTCTTGTATTTTATTTTGTGTTTCATTATCTAATGCTGATGTTGCCTCATCAAAGAGAATAATTTTCGTATTTTGAACAAGAGCTCGTGCTATTGCAAGGCGCTGTCTTTGCCCTCCAGATAAAGTAATTCCGCCTTCTCCTACGATTGTTTCATAACCATTTGGTAGACTCTCAAGAAATTCATCTAGACAAGCGGCCTCACAAGCTTTCTTTATGTCTTCATCACTTACGTCTTTTTTGACTAACCTTAAGTTATCCTTAATACTCATATTAAAAATATAAGGATTTTGACTGATAATCGTAATATTATCACGAATTGATTGCTCATCTAAAGTCTTTATATTTTTTCCATCAATCAAAATGTTCCCCGAAGAAACATCATATAATTTACAAAGAAGAGAGAAAATAGTTGATTTTCCCACCCCACTTTTTCCTACAAAGGCAACCGTCTCATTTTCCTTAACTTTAAAACTAAGTCCCTTTAACACTTCTTGTTTCTCATATTTAAAATATACATCTTGAAATTCAAAATTTCCTTTGATTTCTTTAATAGACTGTCTTCCGAATTTTTCTTTTTTGAAGACTCTATTATCGATAATAGAAAGGATACGCGAACTAGAAAGATTAAAATTTCTTACCTCTTCTATCAAATTTCCCATATAATAGAGCATATGATCGAAAATACGAGATTTATAACTATAAAGAATGAGCGCAGAAGCAACACTGAGTAATTGATGAGACATCAGATATACGATAAGAACAATAAGAAGAACCTCACAACAATCAAAAACAACTTCAATATAAAAATTTTGTCTCATCTCCACATTGCGAAAATTAAATTGACTATTCGATAAGGTTTCAATACTTTTATCCATTTCTTCTAAAAAGGATTCTTTTGCATAAAGCATTTTAATATCCCGAATTCCGCGAACTAATTCACTTACAAGGCTATGATTCTTTTCTTGTTGTTTACGATAAATTTTATCCTCCTCATCCATCTTTTTCATTCTTAACAAGTAAAGCATGAGAAGAATAGAAGAAGCAATAAGAAAATAAAAAAATACCATTTTATTAATTATAAATACAGCAACAAAAATACCAATAGAAGTAAATATTCCTGTTAAATTTTCTATGCCTCTTATAAATATTTTGGGAATCTCTTCTACATCATTTGTAAGCCTTTGAATAAAGATTCCACTTCCCTCTTTATCGATAGAAGAAAGTTCAATCTTTAAAATTTCACGTGCTGATGCCATTTGGAGCTTTTTTGTTGTTCCACGAAAAAACTTTTGGGCATTTTTCTTAAGCAGTATTGACGTAATGTCACTAAGAAGACACATCCCAAAAATCATCAGAGTAACAGTTAATAACTCCTTATAAAGTGAAGATGAAAGCATCAAAAGTTCTCTAGCCGTCAATATAGGAAATAATAAATTAATAGCGATTACTCCTATTGATATGATGATAAAGAGAATCAAATTTTTTTTATATTCCCTACCATAACTATAAATTCTTTTTAAATTTTGTATCGTTTGTTTCATATTTATCTACCCACTTAAAAAAAGAGTTTTTTTATTATCCTCTTTTTTCTATCTCTTTTAATTTTTGTGCCCTCATCGCCTTTTTTATCATAATATCTTTCTTTGCTAAGATAGATTCTCTATTGTTTGCCAAGCGATAATGTTCTTTTATTTGCTCGATTCTAGAAGCAATAAATGAATCTTTTAATTTTTCTAGTTCATTAAATGAAATGGTCTCTAATTGGCATTCCATTCTAACGGAAATAACAGAATCAATAAACTCTTTTACATAAAAGAAACGGTAATAATTTGTCAAAGCAAAATCTAAAGTTTGATCATCCTTAGCTAAATAGAAGCTTATATTTTGCTTATCTGTTGTTATATCTCTTTCAATAATAAGCGCTTTTCCTGCTTTTTCTAATCGGTCTAGACGCTCGTCTCTCTCACTTGTATAAAACATCCCTTTTTCTTCCTCGGATAAAATCGCTCTTGCATGGTATTTTGTCGTCATGACCTCTGATGCAGGATATTTTTTCCCATAATAGATATCCTGATATACAAAATCTTCCCCTTCAAATGCACTCACCAATTCAGCTAATACGTCTCCCACTTGCTTACTATCAAAGACAGAATAATGCGCAATCGTTTGATAATACTCTGTTAATTCTGAATCAATATTTCTTAAATCCCCTTTTTGTCTGATGCATTCATTTTTTAGACTTTTTAATTCTTCAATTTTATCATTAAAATCCATATAATTTCCACCTATCCTTTATTATAACAAATTTTTTAGACATTTCAATCTAATAAGCACTAATACACTTTAACTTTCTTTTTAGGATGTATTTTTTTCTCTAAAAATTGAAGTTCTTCAATTATAAATGCTTCTGTATTCACATTTCTGTAAAATTCATTAATTATTAAAAACTCATTTAATGGCATTAGTGCATCTGAATCATAGAAGCTGTCTGCCATATATAATACATCTTCTTTTTGGCTATGATAGTCTAAATCATATCCACCAAATCCGTCTATAGTAAGATAGGCAATACCATCTTCAAAATCCACTTCTCTATAACTAAACATCGTTTTATCTTTATTTACAGAAATAAGCAATAATATATGGACTTTTTTAGAATCTTCTGCTTCTCCTAAATTCTTTACTTTTGAAGAATCTAATACTAATACTTGTTCCTCACTAAAAAAATTGTCCTAATTTATAGATTGAACTACATAATTCTATTGAATCTTTTTGATTAAAATCTGTATAACCATAATATACTCGTCTCGCGTAATATAAAATTCCCCTTAATTCTTCAGCGGTATAACTCTCTTTTCTATTAGGTACTGGAATGTATTCACATAAAGGTTGCACTTTTGAGTCACCATTAAAACTGTTAATTTAAGTTTGAAGTGCAACATTTCATAATTGAAAAAGACATATGAATAATCTATAATATCTTTTCGCTACAAAAAGAAAGGAAAATTCATATGTCTAAAGCAAATAATACACTAAAAAAGAAGGAAAATCAATATCGTCATCTCAAAAAAGACGACAGAATAGTTATTGAATCACTCATTAATCAAAAGGATGTAAATGGAAAAAGACTATTTAATAATACTGATATTGCTAACTATCTTGGAGTTCACAAATCTACTATTTCTAGAGAACTTAAACAAAGGAGAAAAGAGAAAATGTATATCCGAACTGGTAAAACTAAAACCATGCCTTATTCTGCTGAATATGCTCAAAATGATGCCAATTTTAAAAGAGGTTTATCTAAAGGCGAATATAAACTCAGAAAATATAAAAAAATGGCTAAATTTATTGAAGATAAAATCAAAATAGATCAATGCTCTCCTGATGTTATAGTCGGTTATATGAAAGTTCATCATATGTTTAGCTATTATGAATTTGCTCCTATTACTACTCCAACAATTTATAATGCGATTAGATACCATATTATTGACGTCAAACTAGAAGATACTAAAAGAATGAAATATAAGCCCGAATATGAATATAAAGGTAAATCCGATTTACCAGCTTCTAAAGTTGAGTATAGTATTAATAATCGACCCGATGAGATCAATAAAAGACTTTATTTCGGCCATTTTGAATTAGATACAGTTATTGGTACAAAAAAAGGGAAACATGAATGCTTAATGACTTTAACTGAACGAAAAACAAGATTTGAAATTATTTTCAAGTTAAAATGTCAAACGGCTGAAGAAGTAGTTTATAAATTTAATCAAATAAAAGAGTTTTTGAAAACAAATTATAATAAGATCTTTAAATCTATTACCACTGACAATGGTACAGAGTTTTCAGACTTCTTATCCATTATTAAAGATACTAAAACTAAAATCTATTTTGCCATCCTTACTGCTCTGGCGAAAAAGGTACCAATGAAAAACATAACAGTATAATTCGATATTTTATTCCAAAAGGAACATTAATCGAAGCCTATTCAACTGATGATATTAATAAAATAGCTAACTGGATGAATAATTATCCAAGAAAAATATTAAATTATAAGACTCCTCTTGAAGCTTTACAAGAAGAGTTTGATGATAAATCTATATTAAACAAACTTTACAAGTTACAAGAAAAGATTAATTGTTTATAGGTAGTTATTCCAATTTCCTTTTGACAACAGGGACCCAGAACCAATTCTTATTTAAAAAGGCAATATTTCATAAAAGAAATATTGCCGAAGTATGGCGAATTTATCCTGCCTATTGTCAAAAGTTTTCTCGGCATAAACTACCTTTATAGACTATTCATTTTGTTGCACTTGACTTTTTATTTAATATTAAATGATGATATTGATTTTTCTTTGATTTTATTGTATTATTTGCTATAGACATATGAATATTTCCTTTCTATTTGTAGCGAATAGATATTATAAATT
>CATKZK010000038.1 GCA_949841325.1 uncultured Bacilli bacterium | reverse complement strand
CGTGTAAAAGAATATAAAGTTATTGATAATAATTTAGAAAGTAATTATGTAAGTTTAGAACTTGCTAAAAGCATAGATGTCTCACAATTTATGAAAGAACTAGTCAAACTTAGCAATGATGAAAAAGAATTAACATTCACTTTATTAAAAAAATATTCAAGCATGAATGATGTCTTAAATATTATTAAGGATTACGATTCAGATTTCAGTGAATCAAACTATAAAATAAAGTATAATCTCCCATATGATGATAAAAGCTCAGGGGTAGTATTCATTACTTATTATATAGTTGACAGTAAAACAGCATTAGCATCATCGTCATCTACCATTCAAAACATTCAAATTGAGACTAATAAAGTGTATATCCTTACAATTGATTCCGCAAAAATTGATTCCATAAGTTTAGCCAATGTAAAAAAAGATAATCTTGATACAACAAAATCCATAGACAATAAAAAATTAATTCAGATAGTTAATAACTTTAAAGGAATTGAAAAGGAAAAGGCTCTTTTAGAAAAAGATAAGCAAAACATCTTCAAATCAGGAGATATCTTAAATGATGATAATACTATTAAGAAAAGTGCATTGCCTGATGATGTTATATCTTACAATGAATCATTTATATTTGATTACAATACTCAAAAACTAAAATATCGATTTTTATCAACTGTTGAATTGGGCGAAGGCTACTATATTGAAATAGACCTCAATTAGTATTGCAAGCATAAACTATTTTATATTTGCACAAAAAGAATTGCCATTTTATGTCACAATTCTTTTTTTTAATGATAATTTATGTTATATTGATGTAACAAGGATGTGATTAGATGATTAAACAAAATAGCAGGGGAACCTTAATAGTTATTTCAGCACCAAGTGGTTCTGGTAAAGGAAGTGTTATAGAAGGTCTTTTAAAAAATGATAGTAAAAACAGATGGCTGTCTGTTTCTACGACATCTCGTCCCATAAGGGAAAATGACATTCCTGGAAAAACTTATAATTTTGTAACTAAGGAGGAATTTGAAAAAAAGATAGAAGAGGGATATTTTCTAGAGTACACAAAGTATGCTGGTAATTACTATGGTACGCCAAAAGAATTTATTGGCGATAAACTAAAGGCCGGAATTGATGTAATTTTAGAAATTGAAATTGAGGGAGCTAATAACATCAAAAAACTTGTTCCCGAAGCTCTATTTATCTTTATTATGCCACCATCAATTAAAGAGATGGCTAAAAGATTAAGGAATAGAGGTACGGATAGTAAAGAAAAAATCCTTGAAAGATTCCATACAGCTTATAAAGAGATAAATGAAGTAACTAAGTATAATTATGTCGTTGTCAATGATATATTAGAAAATGCCATTGCTAAAGTCGAAGCGATTATAACAAGTGAAAAATGTCGAGTAGATCGTATCGAAGAAGTGTTCTTAGATACCAAAGAAGAGGAAATCCACGAATTATTGATAGACGATAAAGAATTCATAAATGAAGATATAAATATTTAAAGGGTAAGAAATTGCTCTTTTTTATTTGCATTTTTTCTAAATTAAGTGTAAAATATGAATATTTAAAAGAGGGGGAATTTTCGTGAGAAAGAAGAGGTTTAAATTATTAGCTGGAATGGTAGTCTTATCAGCCAATTTACTATTTACTGGATGTGGCTCTAAAACTTCTGATACTGAAGAAGTCGTTATGGAAAGTACAGAAGATACAATTGAAGAATCAACAGACAATGATGTCTTACAAACAATACCAGCCTCCTCAACAGCTAGTGAAATCTTAGCAGCAGCAGTAGAAAACTATGATGAATTTTCGGAAGAAAGAGCAATATTTGAACACTTAGTATCCAACAGTGAAATGATTTACACAGATGAATTTAAGAATCTTGAAGATATATATATTAATTGGAATGCAGAAACTAATAGATACGAAATAATAGCTGAAAAAGGTGAAACTAAGTTTGAAATTAACTTAGAAGATGCGAACTTATTAAACTTTTTAATTCATCAAACTAGTTGCAAGGAATTAATAATATCTCATGATAAAGACGAAGCTTTATTATCCTCTTTAACTTCCTGTTATACGATAAAAAGCATCATTATTAATGATTGCAATATTGCATCAATTGAAAATATAAGTTGTCTAACAAATTTAGAAAACTTAACCATTAATAATTGTCAGAATATTACGGATTTATCACCAATAGAAAATTTAACAAATTTAAAAACAATTGCTATAAATGGAACACGTATTGCTGATATATCTGTTCTTGCTAACCTAAAGAATCTTACTAATCTAAACTTAAAATGCAATGAGATAACTAATCCCGAAGCACTAGAGGCTCTAGAAAACTTAACCGTTTTAAGCCTTCAATTTAATCGCATAAGTGATGTCGAAAAATTGAGTGGATTAGTAGCATCAGGTTTGATTTCTGAAGAAGAAGCCATGGGTATCGTCGAAAGTTGTGAAAAACATAGATTAAGTTTTACAACCGATAATTATCAGGAAGAGGCAAATGTTCTTTATATTAGTTATATAGATTCTAAAGAGGCATACTTTGTTGAACTTCGCAATGAAAATCAAGAGATGGTTGCCTTTGCTCTAACACCGGATTCTTTTGATTTTTACAATATATCAGAGGATACTCCCAATTGTACGGGAATTAAATTAACTAATATCCCAAGTGATTTTATGCATTTTAGTATATCTGATGCTTCTAAATATGATGCCATGGTAATCGATCACTGTGATATTGACAGTCTATCTTTTGTCGATGATTTTGAAAATCTGACATATCTTTCTATTGAAAATTGTCCTAATCTCGTTGATCCATTTGAGTGGGGGTCTTTCAATATCTACAAAATGGATCATTTAAAAACCTTAATTGTCAAGGGTACAAGTATCAATAATCTTGATGAATTAAAAAATTTTTCTGCTCTTGAAGAAGTGGAAATAAGAGATAATGATGTAACTGATTGGGGATTTTTAATGTACATTCCTCATTTAAAAATCGCTTTTATCGGCATTGATAACTATCCTGTTGATGCAAGACCACTGGAGACCATTCAAGAAGCAGGAGTATATGTTAAAGTGACGGGATATAATTTGCCACCAGTAGATGAATATAATAATGAAACATTAGATGGTGAAGAATTAGAAGAAATAACAGATAACCAAGACAAAACTCTTGGAAAAACTCCTAATCAATAAAAGACAATTTTTGTCTTTTTTTAAATGGTATATATTTCTTTTTCTTAAAAAATAACTTATAATTAATCTTGACAATGGAGGAATACATAATGAATGAATTAATAATAAACGAATTGACTTCCGAATTAAACATTAGCGGGAAGCAAATCGAGACGACATTAAAGTTGTTGGAAGAGGGAGCTACAATCCCCTTTATCGCTAGATATCGTAAGGAAGCCACTGGAGCTTTAGATGAAAATCAAATTAAAGCAATAGGGGACTTATATACCTATTATCAAAACTTATTAGAAAGAAAAGAGGCTGTTATACGCCTAATTGCCGAAAAAGATCTTTTAACAGATGAACTAAAGGACCAAATAATGGCATGTAAAAAACTTACTGAAGTAGAGGATTTATATCGTCCATATAAAGAAAAGAAGAAGACAAAAGCTAGTGAGGCCATCAAGGCTGGCCTTGAACCTCTTGCCAAGATGATCATGTCTCTACCAACGTCAGGTTCTCTAGAGGGAATGGCTCAGAAATTTGTATGTGAAGCTGTTCCCGATACTAGAGCTGCTCTAGAAGGTGCTGGATATATTATCGCTGAATGGATAAGTGACAATGCTTATTATCGCAAATGGATAAGAAATTATATGTTTAAATCTGGTGTCATTACATCAAAGATAAAGAAAAATGCTAATGATGAAAAGAAACTATATGACATGTATTATGACTTTAGTGAACCCGTCAAGCAAATAAAACACTATCGTGTACTTGCCTTAAATCGTGGAGAAGATGAAAAGATATTAACGGTAGGAATTGATGTTGATAACGAAGCTATTGTTGAATACTTAGAAAAGAAGATTTTAAAAGTGTCTGGATCTATTGGCGAAAATCTCATAAAAGATGCCATTAAAGATTCTCTTAAACGTCTAATTATGCCAAGTGTTGAGCGCGAAGTGAGAAGTGAATTAACGGAAAATGCTGAAGAAAAGGCCATTAATACCTTTGGTGTTAATTTAGAGCATCTATTATTAACTCGCCCTATTAAGGGAATGGTTGTCCTAGGATTTGACCCTGGATACGTTAATGGCTGTAAATTAGCCGTCGTCGATTCCAATGGCAAGTACTTGGATTCTACTGTAATTAAACCCTTTTTAAATGGATCTAATCAAGATAAATATATCCAACAAAGTAAGGAAATTGTTAAAAATCTCATTGAAAAATATCATGTCGATATCATTTCTATTGGAAATGGAACGGCATCTCGTGAATCTGAAAAGTTCTGTGCGGAAATGATTAAGGAATATAATTTGCCTTGTAAGTATATAATAACTAGTGAAGCGGGAGCATCAATTTACAGTGCATCAAAACTGGCTATCGAGGAATTTCCTGATTTAGCTGTTGAAAAAAGAAGTGCTGTATCTATTGGAAGAAGACTTCAAGATCCCCTTTCAGAATTAGTTAAGATTGATCCCAAATCCATTGGCGTTGGGGAATATCAATATGATGTTAATCAAAAATCTTTGGGAGAGACTCTCGATTTTACCACTTCTAAAGTTGTTAACGAAGTTGGTGTAAATATCAATACTGCTTCCAAAAGTATCTTAAAATACGTATCAGGATTAACAAAATCTGTCATCGAGAATATAATAAAATATAAAGAAGAAAAGAAGATAGTTAATCGCGAAGAAATTAAAAAAATCAAAGGCATGAGTGAAAAGGTCTATGAGCAATCCATCGGTTTCTTGCGTATTCCCGATGGCGATAATCCTCTAGATAATACGGGAATCCATCCTGAAAGTTATGAACTAACTATTAAGTTATTAAATACTCTAGCTTTAGATATCAAGGATATAAACCAAGAAGCCTTTAAAGCATCCCTAAAGAAAGCGAATGCCCAAACTTTAGCAAATACCTTAAAAGCCGATATCTTTACTATTGAAGATATAATTAAAGAACTTGGAAATCCCGGATTAGATCCTCGTGATGAATTAGAAGCTCCAATTTTAAAAAGTGATATATTACATATAGAAGATTTGCGCATAGGTATGGAGTTACAAGGAACTGTAAGAAATGTGGCTTCCTTTGGTGCTTTCGTTGATATTGGATTACATGATGATGGATTAATTCATATTTCTAAAATGAGTAAGTCATTTGTCAAAAATCCCAATGACATAGTAAACGTTGGAGATATCGTCAAATGCTATGTTGATAACATCGATTTAGAAAAGCAAAAGGTTCAATTAACGTTAATAAAACCATAAAATTATAAAAAATTTTCAAAAAAGTATTGCAATTAGATGATATTATGATATAATTCTAATTGTCTACTTGATGCGGGTGTAGTTTAATGGTAGAGCTTCAGCCTTCCAAGCTGATAACGTGGGTTCGATTCCCATCACCCGCTCCATTAATGCCCAATTAGCTCAGTCGGTAGAGCGCACGGCTGTTAACCGTTAGGTCGTAGGTTCGAGTCCTACATTGGGCGCCATCTAGTAGATTAACCAACGAGAAACCGTTGGTTTTTTATATGTATTTATTAAAATACTTAACCGAAAAAAGTAAGTGATTGTTGACGAAAAAGAAAATCTATTATATGATCATTTTAGTGAGCGAGTAGTTTGCCGAATTACTAGAAGGGGTAATGTAAGTTATCCCAGCAAGCATAGACTTGTGGGTTCTTCTAGTCGGAGGAAAACTCACTTTTTTCTTTGCTCTAAAAAGGCAATTAAGTCTTGCAATTCTAAAGGATTTTCCAAATTTCCAGGAACGTATTTCAATCCATAACCTACATATTTGTTACTATACGTATAAAATTTATCACTAAAAAAAGAAATATAGTGGTAATGAAGGTCGTTTTTATATTTCAATGCTTGTCCGAGGGAACTGCAGCAACAATCGGCAATTTGTAATAAGCGTTTATTGGCATTGGGGATAATTTTTATTTCATTTATTTTAGAATAATCAATTGTGAATTTTTTTGGATGGATTTGCAAGAATTCAGTCAGTTTTGCCTTAGAGAGACTATCTCCTCGACTGCTAATAAAAAGATTAGCTACAGCTTTTCTATCTCGTACATACCAACATATTCTTTCATATAAATATCCTGAAAAATGATAATAAAGAGTATTAGAATGAATGAGTCTAATTTTAGATGTATCAATTATAATATTAATAATGGAAAGGTCCATCTTTTTGATAAATGAAAGTATTTCTAGTTTATTTGAATATCCTTTTATCTTGTTCCAATGAAGTTGTTTTTTTAAATCCAATCTTAGTTGTTTTTTTAAGTCGTCTACTTTCCTGGCAAGAACTAGATCATTTTTCTTATCCACTAGTATAGCTGTTAAAATGAAGTATTTAGAACCTCTTGAGATTCCTTCATCACCTGACTCATCTATATAAACGTTATATTCTTTCACGGTGTCACACTCTCTTTATTTTCAAGTTGTTCTATATCATACGATGATGAATTCTCAAAGTCAATAAAAAGAATGAAGTTAACCTCTTGTTTCATATTCGTTAATCTGTTATAATTGTTCTAGAATAGGAAGTGTAATTTATGTTAGATTACAGTCGCAGTGAAAATTCAAAAAAGGCTAGAAATTCATTTCATGCTTCTTTAGTTACTGTCAGAAACGAACTTGATCAATATGAACAACAATATAATGACATTTGGAATCGTCAAGAAGAAATTCGTAAGAGTAGAGCTGCTATAATAGAAGACATGATTGCACTTTTGAAAAAACATAATATAAAGCTAGATAAACCACTTAGTCGTTGTAACAATAGTGAAGTGATTGAATCTCTTTCTAAAGCGGCCGTTCTTTTGCCTTATGAGCCACGTGAGGAGGTAATGGTTGCTGTTGTACGAATTGATGAACGATACAAGCAAATTGAAATGTATGGAAAAAAATTAGAAGAGTTATCAAATCGCTTAGCAGGTTTTTATGTGCCCGAGAAGGATTATGATGATGAAGTGACCATTTCTCTAAAAGATTACAAAATCGATAAGTCAAGTATTGAATATATGGAAGAACAACCTATGGAAGATGTTTCTCTAGATCAAGAGGAAACAATAGAACATGAGCAAGACATAGAAGAGTTCAATGAAGGTATTGCTGATTTCTTTTCTTATTTTGAAGAGCGCATAGCGGAGGAAGAGCAAGAAGACTTTAAGGCAGAGGAAGAACAAGAAGAAATAGAAAATGGAGTATGTTATACATTAACAGATAAGCAGACTTTAGTGGAAGTTGTTGAGTATGTTTATGAGGGGCAAGTATCATGGTATGATCTTTACCTTTATGGAAAGAATAAGGAAACATTAGATCATTTTTGTGAAGAATATGGATATGATATTGAAGATGTTGTTCGAACCAAAGGAGTGCTTACTGGACTATCTTTTGAATTCCCACAGCAAATTAAGACAACAAAAAAAGAAAGCACTCGAAAAATGGCCGCATAAGGTCTTTTTTTGTGATAGAATCATTTGAGTTAAAATTCTCGTTTTTCGTTAATCTAATCTTGTTTTACAATAATTTTGAAAGTGTTTTTTGGCTGTTCAGTCCTCTTTTTAGGCGTTTCTTTTCTTGACAAGTTTTATTAAAAATGGTAAGATAGGACTCGTTCGACTGAAAGAGGAGGACCAGAAATGGAAACAAGAAAAGCTTTCAAGTCAAATTGGAAGCATATTATCTGTTGTTTAATACTTCTAGTCATATTTGTATTAACAATAGGTACACACATGAATGCAGAAGGACGTGATGGTGAAATCTTAGCAGAGAGTTCATCTAGCGATACTGTACCCCTGCGCGTTAGCGCAAGAGAATTAGTAGCAAAATTCCGCTACATGGGAGAAAATGAGGCCGTATTAGCTGGACCTAAAGAGGAAGTAAAAGTGAGTACTCTGGATGAAGATGCAGAACTTTCAACTGTTGAAATTCCAGATATTGACTATTACATTACTACTTATCAGGAAGATATCTATTTTTTATCTAAAACGTTCCGAGTTCAATATGAGGATGTTATCAAGGATTTGAAAAAGAGATATGAATCAAGCGATTTTGAGTTTGAACAGACAAATGTAGGCTATTTGCTTACAAAAAAGGGGAAACTGAAGAAATATAAGAGTACTTTATATGGCTTAGTCGAATATTTCTACGATTACGTAGAAAGCAACCCAAGAAAAGTGAACAACAAGAGGGTGCCATATACTGGCGGGGCAAAGTATGTAGAAAACTTAATCATCTACTTTACTACTCGCGTTTACACGAATGTTGATACAGTGACCGCACTAAGTATTGGAGCTTCTGAATCTGGATACTACAAAGTAAAATATATGCTTAAAAGCAATAATGTTTATGGTGGTATGAATTCTAAAGGTCTAATCAAATATCGTAGTATAGAATATGGGGTATTGTCATATGTACGAATGCTTTCAAAAAACTATTATGGAAAAGGACTAACAACTGTTTCCGCAATAGGGAAAAAGTATTGTCCAACATATGATGATTTTGGTAATAAGATTGCAAGTCCCCACTGGGTAAATTTAGTTTCTACAGCTAAGAAAAAATATAAGAAGTTTAACTTCGATATAGAAACAAAAGACTTGCTTTCAGAAGAAGAGTTACAGAACTTGTAATTCTTCTTTTTTTTGATATAATAAAAATGAAGAAAGGGAATAGATATGGAACTTAATGTAAAGAGACAACAACAAAATATAGAAAGGTTAGTAGGAAATTGTATCGATGATTATACTATATTTTTAAAACAAGTAGAAAATGATACCATAGAAGCATTTCGGGCAACTGATTTAGAAAACTTACATGAAGATATTTCATGGGATATTGAAGGAGTAGAATTTCGCTTAAATTTTGTGGATAATGAAAATTCTGCTTATAGAAACTATGGAGAGCAAGTACTTCATCAGGCTTTTGAAGAAGTGCCTTCTTCTGGTTTAAAAGACAATTCTAATTGGAGATATAAAAGAGATTTTCAATCGGCTTCTCGTAAATTAGGTTGTTTAGTGCATCCTAGAGTGAGTGCATCTCCAATCTTAGATTTAGGTTTTCTTATTTGTCTTTTTGCTCAATATGATATTCCTTGCTACATTGACTATGAAGCATGTGTATTTCATATTAATGCAATGGAGTCAGTAAAGGAAATAAAAAGTGAAAATAAACATTTAGAGAAAGTGAATCAATAAGCTTTCTCTTTTTCTTTCTTGAGTTTTTTTTAATTTTTCTATATAATCGAAAGTAAGAATGAGTGATGATATGAAAACAATAGAACAATTAGATGTAGAGAATAAAAGAGTCCTTCTAAGACTTGATTTGAATGTACCTATTCAAAAGGGAAAAATTTTAGATGATACAAAGATAAAAAAAAGTCTAGAAACGATTCTTTATTTGTTAAACCATCAGGCGAAAGTTATGATTTTTTCTCATCTTGGGAAAATCAAAAGTGAAGAAGACAAGGAAAAAAACTCTCTAAAGATCGTTGCTGACAGATTGAGTACTCTCTTGGATAGAGAAGTTTACTTTATTCCTAAAACGAGAGGAAAAGAAGTAGAGGAAGCTTTTTTACATCATTCTCTTATTTTACTTGAAAATACGCGTTTTGAAGATTTCCCTGAGAAATATGAATCTGCATCGGATGAGACGTTAAGTCGTTATTGGGCAAGTTTAGGGGAGTTATTTATTAATGATGCTTTTGGAACTACTCATAGAAGACATGCTTCTAATTATGGCATTTCAAAATATCTTGAAAGAGGTATTGGCTTTTTGATTAAAGAAGAGATAGAAGGATTAAGTCCTATTATAAAAGAAGTAAAAAGACCTTTTTGTGTTATTATGGGGGGAGCTAAAGTTGATGATAAGATTGCTTTGATTGAAGAACTCTTAAAAGAGTGTGATGCTCTCTTTGTTGGAGGAGGTATAGGAAATACTTTCTTAAAAGCAAGCGGTTATGAGATTGGAAGCAGCTTGTATAGTAAAGATTATGTGATAAAAATTAAAGAATTATTAGATCGATATGGTAAGAAAGTTTGTATGCCAATGGATGTTTTAGTAAAGAGAAATGATGAAGCTTTGGTGGTGTCTATTAAGGATGTCAAGAAACAAGACTGTATATATGATATTGGTGCTCACACGATTGAAATGTATAGCAAGTCATTGAAAGATGCACATACCATCTTTTTAAATGGAACAATGGGATTATATGAAGAGGAAGCTTATAGACAAGGTACGTTAGGTCTTTATCAACAATTGAATGAGATGAAAGGAAAAAAGATTGCTGGAGGCGGTGATGCCGTTGCAAGTATTAAAAGATTGAATATGGAAAAAGCATTTGATTTTATGTCAACTGGCGGAGGTGCTACTCTTGATTACATTGTAAATAAAAAACTTGCCTGTTTTGAGGAGAAACTATGAAACTGATATTAAATTTAAAGATGAATTTAACAAAAGATAGTATTTTAGCTTATGAGGCATTCATTCATGATAAAAATGTCATTGTTTTACCACAGTATCCTTATCTTTTGTTCTTCAGTCGTGGGTCTTATGCCTTAGGGAGTCAAGATGTATCAAAATTTGCAAAGGGAAGCTATACTGGTGAAGTTTGTGCGAAAGGATTAAAAGCGTTAGGTGTACAGTATGTTTTAATTGGGCATTCTGAACGCAAAGAGCATTTTCATGAAACGGGAATTGATTTTAAAATGAAGATGGAAAATACAATAGCCAATGGAATGATTCCTATTTACTGTATTAATGAAACAATGGAGGCATACCAACAAGATAAAGAAATGAAGCAAATAGAGGAACAATTAGAAATGATTCCTAGTGGAACAAGTTATCTAATCATTGCTTTTGAGCCAACCTACTTAATAGGAAATGAGCAAGCGACATTTGATATTACACATATAGAAAGTGTATTTCTTAAAATAAAAGATTATTTAATGGAGAGAAATATTAATCATTCGATTATCTATGGCGGAGGAATATCGCCTAATAATATTGAGCTATTAAAGACTATTAATGGCGTTGAAGGTTTTATTCTTTCTTCTTCAGCATTAGAAAAGGAAAAACTTGAATTTATTTATAACAGTATTCAATGATAGATATTTTTATTTGTTTGTTGTATAATGAATCAAGCAGGTGATAAGATGAATGATATAAAAGTAGGAGAAAATCTTGAATTACATTGTTATAAGCATAATGGAAAAGTGAATAGTATTTCAGATTGTATAACGGTTCTTGATATAAAAGATGATTGTATTATTTGTGGTGATTTTAAGACGACGATAACAGAAAGTGATGGAACGACACATAAAACAAAGGAACCTGCAATTATGTTCTTTTATAAAGATCGTTGGTTTAACATATTAGCACAGTTTAAGAAACAAGGACTATTCTATTATTGTAATATAGCAACTCCCTATTTGATTGATGATCATATTATTAAATATATTGATTATGATTTGGATTTGCGAGTGTTTCCTGATGGAGGATTTCGTGTTTTAGATAAGAATGAATATAACTATCATAAGAAGATTATGCATTATTCTGACAAATTAGATGAGATTGTAAAAAGTGAATTATCAAGTTTGATTGAAATGAAACGAAATAATGAAGGCCCTTTTGATAAGGAGTTTGCTATGAAATATTATAATTTATATAAAGAAATGACGGGAATCTAATATGATTCCTTTTTTGAAGACTAAAAAAGATGTTTTTTTCATTTTAAAAGTGTTGATTTTTGTAAATTGCTAAAAAATCGCAAAAACGCTTGACAATAGGAGATAAGTGAATTAGAATTAAGGAAGTGCTGAAGAAAAGGGCACGAGAAAACTAATCAACGAGAAAGAAAAATGTCAAATAAAAGAAAAATAAGTTGACAAAGCAAAGTAAAGTTGATATAGTATCAATACATCTGGGGAAAAACAGATGAAGAAGTTCTTTGAAAACTAAGTAAAATGTCAAATAAAATTTGAGAAAAGTAG
>CATKZK010000037.1 GCA_949841325.1 uncultured Bacilli bacterium | reverse complement strand
CAAGAATACCATCGTTTTATTATAAAAGAGAACAAGTAGATGGAGTAGAATATCAATACATCTCCAAATATCCACAAGAAGGGTATACAAAAAGTGAAGCCTTCAGTATTGGAAGATATACGATGTCAGGAAACAGTACTAAGGTGTACAGTCGAAGTGGATATCTCCATTAGTCAAAGTAACCATTACTGATTTTAGGAACTATGCAAAAAAACTAGGAGATGATTTTGGGCAGTTAGACTGGAGATACTTTCTCATTCAAATGTTATACTTAGTTGAATATGCCGATTATGACAGTCAAGAAATGTTGGGGGTAGGAAATTCTTATCATTCAGGGACATTAGGAGTTTCACCTTCTAAAAGTGGAGAATGCAATTCCCTTGGAATGAAATCAGGTACCTTAAATAATGATGGAAAACATTCGATGATTTATAGAGGAATCGAAGACATTGTTGGGAATGCTGATCAGTTTATTGATGGTATTAACGTAAAAGATTATCAAGCGTACATTAATTATAATCCAGATACATATGAGGTCAATCAGTTTAGTGGTGATTATCATATTTTAAATTATCAAATGCCAACAGAACTCGGATGGATATCAAAAATAGGATATGATAAAGAACATCCTCTTGTCTCAATTCCAACTGAAGTAACGAATGATAATTCTAATGTTGTTAATGATTATTATAGAATAAAATCTGGAAACCAAGTAGCAGTAGTTGGGGGACATATATGGAGATATATTGATTCAAATGGTATGTGGTATTATGATTTCGATATACTTCCAACTATTAAGTCTGTTCTTATTGGTGCTCGTCTCCTTCGTTATGCTTAAATGGATAACTTCTTGACACTATAAAGTGTCAAGATTCTTTTTATGTAACAAATAAATAACTTAGATAAGGTATAATAAAGAAAAGAATAAGGGATGTGTATAAAATGAATATCAATTTTAAAATTGCAACGATTAATGATATTAAAGGCATTATAGAGTTATGTAATGATTGTTTTGACGAAAAGACAGAAGTGCAGTATGCTTATGAAGTATTTGCTAAAAATATGTATGATGCGAATCAAATTTATTTAGTGGGAGATATAGAAGGAAAGATTATCGCTCATTGCAAAATCACCATTATTCCTACAATATATGAAAAAATGGGAACATATGCTATTTTAAATCATGTTTGTGTAAGTCCTAATTATCGAAGACTTAATATTGCCACTCATTTACTAAAGGAATGTGAACGAATTGCAAAAGAACGTGGATGTAAGTGTATAGAATTATGGAGTAATAATGTAAGAGAAGCAGCTCATGCTTGTTATAAACATTTTGGTTTTAAAATTAATGATGCCGCTTTCTTTTCAAAAGAAATTTAGTGGTATGTAAAATTAATGTAAAAAAAGTGAAAGCGCATTGCAAACACTTATACAAAAAAGTATACTTATTGTAGGGGAACTTACAATTTTTTTGTGAGTTTTATTCTAGAAGTGAGGAGTATATAAAATGAATATAAGCAATGTGTATATCGGTGGGTGGTTTCAAAGAACGATGTTACAATTATCTGAAATCTATGATTTTTTAAGAGAATGTAAGAGTCAGTTGAATTTAGAACAGGAAAAATTAAATGAATATCATAGACAATTAGAAATTGGGAAAATTGATTATGGAGTAGCTGGTGTTGAATACTTAGAATTTACAACAGCATTAAATATTCGTGTAAAAATATTTGAAGACGGTCTTATTACCTTAAATAATCATGCTGTAAAGGAAGAAACACTTTTTGCTGATATAACGCATCTTACAGATTATTATGAAAAAAGATTAAGTCCAGCAATATCTTATCTATTTAGTTTAGGAGCACCTGTTCCTAAAGAACTTGCAAACATTGAAACAATTTATCCTTATTTTGTCATTTGTGATAAAGCAAGTGATGCAGAAATTAATGGATTACTATCTAGAACGGATAAGAGTAAATATTTTGAATTTAAAAATAAAAAGTATGATGTTGTAAGAGGGGACAAATACTATTTTATCAACAATAAAACTCAAACAGTTTCAAATATTGAACGTTATATCGAGGAACAAATCTTTATTCGTGAATTTAAAGGACAACTTCATCGCTATTTAAATATGCATCGTATTATATGGGAGAAAATTGATACTGTAAAAGAAAATGTCAATGTTAAAGGTGTTGATATTGTAAAATTTACATCTAAACTCGATGGATATGCGAAAACAATAAACTTAATTTCTGGTCGTATTAATCAAATGAATTCTTATTTGCCGACTCGTGAACGTATTGCTAAAAATGATCCAGAACTTTCAGAATTTTTAGCTATTTCAGGATATCGTTATGAGACGCTTAAAGATACTTTAGAATATATTAAACAAATTTGGGTGATGACAAAAGAATATGTTAATTCGGCTCAAAAGTTATTTAGTGGTTTGAAGCAAGATGTTACAAGCAGTTCTGTAGATAGTTTAACTATCGTAACTTCTATGAGTGCAGGTGCTAGTGTTATTAGCTTACTTACAAATAGTCAACCAGAATTTACACTATTTGGAGTATTCTACTTCTTCGTGCTCGCATTCTTAGGATGGGGAACAACAAAAGTATTAAGTTTTATCGGTAAAAATAAAAAATATGATGTCAGCGATGTAGAATATGAAAAGGATATTAAATAGCGATGAAACGCTATATTGAAACTGTAAAAAAATTGATGACGATAGCGCCACAAAAAAAGTGGACTGTCGTCTCTATGTTTTTAAGTTGTTTTCTTTATAACATTGCAAGCTTATTGCCACCACTTGCTACATCAGGAATTATAGCAGCAGTAACAGCCAAACAATTAGGTGGTATTTGGATATATGTAGGATTATATCTCCTTTTTTATTTTCTATATTTTAGTGCATTAAAATGGAATTATTATACATATACGGTATTGGCAGATTATTATCATATTGAAGTTCAAAAAGATTTATTTAATCATATCTCTAATAATGACTCTATTTTTGATAAAATATCTAAGGGAAAAATCATTGAAACTTGTAGTGATGATATTCGTTATTTAGTTGATGTTATGAATAATGCTTCTAAAAGTTTAATGGGGATTTTAAAAATTGTAGTGATCTTCTTTATTTTTTGTTATTACAATATCTTCGTTGCCATTTTTGCTATTGGACTTGATCTTCTTTATTTAGGACTTATGAATGAAAATGCAAAAAGAGTCTCTAAATTCTATGAGGGAACAAGAAAATATGAAGATAAAATTATCGATATCTTTAATCAGATGTTAATGAACTTAAAACAAGTAAGGTCTTTAAACTTAATGGATAAATTAAATCATAACTTAGATAAATCAAGAAGTAGATGGACAGAACAATATAAAGAAAAAAGAGTAAATTTAACGAATCGTTATTGTACGACACCTTATATTGTCTATATTGGAAAAATCATATTGTATATATTTTTAGCATATTTAGTTGTTGAAGATAAGATGAGTATTGATAAATTAGTTCTTTTGATAAGTTATTATGAGATGACGATTACAGTTACGGATACAACGCTTGATTTCCTTTTAGATTTGGGAAATTATGGAGTTCGGGTGAATCGCATTGCTCATATTTTAGAATATTCGCCACAAAAAGAAGTGGATTATGGAGATTTAGAAAATGATTATATCAATGGAGTTGTACAATTTAAAAATGTACATTATAACATTAGAAGTAAAGAGATTTTAAAAGATGTGAACTTTAAAGCATTACCTAATGAAATAACAACTATAGTGGGACATTCAGGGTCTGGAAAGACTACGATTATTCACTTATTATATCGTTTAATTCATGTAAAATCTGGAAGTATTTTAATCGATGATGAGAGCGTTTATAATTATACAAAAAAAGTTTATTTTAGTAATGTTTCAGGAGTGTTTCAAAATCCTTTTATCTTTGAAATGAGTATTCGAGATAATTTAGGATTAGTTGATTCAAATGTGGAAAATCAAATTGAAGCTTGTAAAAGAGTAGGAATTCATGATTTTATAACTTCTTTACCTAAAGGATATAATACGATTGTAAGTGAAGAGTCTACACTTATTTCTGTAGGACAGAAGCAGTTAATCGTTATAGCAAGAGCTTTACTTTCTAAAGCGGAGATATTACTTTTTGATGAAGTAACAAGTAATATTGATGCTTCTTATACCGAAGAAATAGCAAATCTTTTAATAGATTTAAAAAGTGATCATACGATTATTATGGTGACACATAAACCTGAAATGATGGAAATTGCTGATCGTGTCATCGTTTTAGATAAGGGGCGTGTAGTTGCAAAGGGAACAAATAAAAGTGTGTATACCCAATCAAGTTTATATCGTGAATTGCGCAATCGTACCTTTGCAAGCATTAGCACTAGAGAATAAAGAAATTCTTGCTTTTTCTCCTCATGTTTTTATAATGAAGCTAGTGAATAGATTGGAGAGAATAGAATGGAAAATGTAATTATTGCCCGTAAAAAAGGATTTGCTGGTGTTGCGATTGATATTCATCTTACGATTGATGAAGAACACTATAACTTAAAAAATGGACAAGAATTAAAATTTACTTTATCTGAAGGAGAACATATCATTAAATATAAAGTATGGAATAGAAGAGGAAGTCTATAACACTTCAAGTTGTCCCTGATAAAGAATATAAGATATTGTTTAAATATGATGCTCTTTGGGGTGGATTTAAGCTTGATAAGAGTTCTATTTTAAATTAAAGAAAGAAGAAGTTTCATGTAATGAAAACCTTCTTTTTTTGTTTTAAAATGATTAATTATACTGTATAATGTAATAAGGAGTGAGAGAGATGAAATATTGTAGTCATTGTGGAAAAAAGATTGAAGAAAATGCAAAATTTTGTGTGCATTGTGGAGAAAAAATAAATGCAGAAGTTAAACATACACCTGTAAAGACTAGTAGTGTTAACATGAATGCAGTGAAGATTGTATGTATTGTTTGTGGTGTTTTTGTGGCCTTCTTTATTGCTGTTTTTCTAGTTTTCGTCTTTATATTTACAATTGCAGAGACTTCGTTATTTGACGAGGGAACTGATTTTGATTCCTTTGATTATGTACAACCAATAAGAGAAAGAGATTTAGAAATTCTTGAACATAAGAAAGATTTTTATTCTTATTCATTAGAGGTTTATGACTACAATGGAGATGGTATGCGTTCCATTGAGCTAGAAAATGGTATGGAAGTGACGATTAACATTGATGATTATGATTATTATGAACCCGCATTTAAAATTTATTTGAATAAAAAATTGGTGTTTTCTTTAAGGGAGTATATGTTTCCAAGAACTTTCCATTTTTATACGCTAGGAGATTATTTTATTTTTAATCGAAATGTAAATAGTATGTCTGAAGATGAACTTATTATCTTTGATAAGGATGGAAATGTTGTAAAACACTTTTATGAAATGGATACAAAAAATCTAGGACTTACAGTTGAATCATTTTCGATAAATGATTCAGGAATAAAAGTGATAGCAAGTCGTTATGCTGATGATGATTTGGTAATGGATGATGAATTTTATGAATTTTGCGATATCAAAGAAAAAGATTTTAAAGATGATTATGTGATTAAAGCCGAGTATTTCTATTCGTATGAAAATGGAGCGTTTGATTTAGAAACTCCAGATATAGAAGTAGTGGAGACTTTTAAGGATGTAAAAAATAGACAAAAAAGTATTTGTAGATAACCAAATAGTTATGTCAAATGTATTGTAAAAGAAGACTTATCTTATTGTAGGTAAGTTTTTTTCTTTTATAATGAAAATAAGGAAAAACTTTGTCGAAAGACTTTATGTAAAACAAGATTTGAAGTAAGATGAAGCAAATAGGTGATATCATGAAAAGAAAGAATATATTGATACTTGCAATAGTACTTATGTCAATTGGATTTGCTGCAGTATCAACAACCTTATTTATAAATGGAAATACAAATGTAGCAAGTAATACACAAGACTTTGATGTGTATTTCAGTAAGGCAATAGAAAATGGAGTAGAAAATAATACTTTAATACAAGATAAGACACATATTACTTTTACAGCCAATTTAAAAGAAATCAATGAAGTATATGAACTAAAATACGAAGTGACAAATGCAAGCAAGAACTATGATGTAAGTGTAAGTATCCATGTACCAAATGGAAATGAATATTTAAGAGTCACCAATGACTTTGATACAAGTAATTTACTTGCAAGAACAACAAGAGAAGGAATACTTACATTAAAAGTGATTAAAGGAGTAACAGAAGAGATACAGTTTCCAATAGAAATCACTATAACAGTAAATGCAGTAGAAAGAACAACACTAGGAAGTGATACCATCAAAAATGGAGCCGTCTATGGAGTAAAAAGAGATATAGAATCTGTTTCAACTGAGTGGGAGAGAATAGAAGACTCGGTAGGACTTGTTGCCAATGCAACCAAAGATGGAAGTGAAGTACAAAATGACTTTGACAACATCTATCCATGGAGTGATATTATTACCTATAACTATGATGATATAGAAAAGAAGAGACAGCTACATATGGAGATGACAATTTTGCTTTTGATGGATCAAATGGACAAGTACTAACAAGAATACCAGAGTTTTATTATAAAAGAGAACAAGTAGATGGAGTAGAATACCAATACATCTCCAAATATCCACAAGAAGGGTATACCAAAAGTGAAGCCTTCAGTATAGGAAGATATACGATATCAGGGAATGCCACAAAGGTATATAGTCGAAGTGGATATGTGCCTCTCACTAGTACTACTATTACAAACTTTAGAAACTATGCAAGAAAGTTAGGAAGCGACTTTGGTCAATTAGATTGGAGATACTTTCTTATTCAAATGCTTTATTTAGTAGAATATGCCGATTATGATAGCCAAGAAGTATTGGGCTTAGGTAATACGAATAATACTGAAATCATCAAGATGGGGGAATGCAATCACCTTGGTATGAAATCAGGTACTTTGAATAATGATGGGAAACATTCCGTCATCTACCGAGGGATTGAAGATATCTTTGGAAACGTTTGGCAATATATAGATGGTATTAATGTGGAAGAGCACCAAGTTTTTCTTAACTATAATCCGAGCACTTATCAAGTGGATAAATTTGATGGTGATTATCAAAAGTTAGGATACGTTAATGCGTTAAACAATGGTTATGAACTACAATTAGGATATGATAGAAATCATTCATTAGTAGCATTTTCTATATCAACAAGCAATAATGAAACTTCTTCTATAAGCGATTACTATTGGCAATCATCTGGTAATAGAACGGCAATATTGGGAGCTGCCTATGTCAATAAAAATAATGCAGGTATGTGGAGTTTTGCATTTGGAGATACCTCTACGCACGCGGGCCATAGTGTAGGTTCTCGACTTCTTCGATATGATTAATAACGAGTATAACTTTGTGTATAATAGAATATTAGGAGATGCAACAGGAGAAATGGGAGGCTTCTATTATTATAAAGATAATGTCCATTGGGCACTTTATCATAATAGTTGGTATGCAGATGATTCTGAATTTATTTATTCAGATCGTCCATGATTTTATAGGGGAGATATGATTGAGAGTGGTGTACTTGCTGGGCAATTTCCTTTTTATAGAGTTGATGGAACTCCTAGTATAACAGCAGATATGCGCATCATTCTTGCTGTAAAATAACGGGTTTATTAAAAAAAAGAGGTCTTTCTTTTTTTTATGAAGAAAATTTACAATTTATTTGACATTTTTCATTTCTTCTTGTCGACTTTTGGGGTATAATGGAAGTAAGGTGAGAACAATGACAAAACGCAAAGGGAAAAAAAATACAAATGATAAAAGTCTAAAGATTTCTGTTGAAATGACAGGACTTATTTTCATCTTAATAGGGATTATAGGGTTAGGTGTTTTTGGACCAGTAGGAGATTTAATTAAGAAATTTGCTATCTTTTTATTTGGTTCTTATTTTAATGTTTTAATTGCTCTTATATTTCTATTAGGACTTTATATGCTATTAAAGAGAAAACTTCCTAACTTTTTCTCCGCTCGATTAGTAGGATTTTACTTACTATTATTTGCAGGACTTAGTTTAGCGCATATGAACTATGTAGAAACGGGGACAAAACTTGGAGATGTTGTAAGTCATTCTTCTGATGTCTTTTTAACTGTAATATCAGAGAAATATGTTGGATTATCTCAAACAGGAGGAGGGATTATCGGTCTTTTTGGAAGTTGGGCATTCGTGTCTTTACTCGATAAAATTGGTTCTTATATTATTCTTACTGTTGTTGCTTTGTTTGGTTTCTTTCTTCTTCTCAATATCTCATTTACTGATTTATTGGATAAGATTCAAAACTTGGGAAGTAAGATTAAAAATCGTCCAAAACGTGAAAAGCAAGAAAATGATGATGAAGAGGAAGAAGAAGAAAGTGATGGAAAACTTGTCATACGTTCAGTAGAGGAATTAAAAAATCTCCATCAAGTAGAAGAAGAAATTGAAAAGCCTGCAGTGGCCCCAGTTGCTGAAGTGCCTCTTATTTCTATTAATTCAAATTATCGTCTTCCAAAATTGGATGAGGTTTTAGATCCTATTAAGAAAAATAAAAAGACAAACAGTGATGATTTTATTCGTAGTACTTCAGTGGCCTTACAAAATGTTCTTGCAGATTTCCAAATTACGGGAAAAGTAGTGGCAGTTCACGAAGGTCCTACAGTAACTCAATTTGAGGTGGCGATTAAAAATGGAACACGAGTAAGTAAAATTACGAGTATTTCAAAAGAAATTGCCCTTGCTCTTGCAGCAAGAGATGTTCGTATTGAAGCACCTATTCCAGGAAAAGCCACAGTAGGAATCGAGATTCCAAATAAAGTGACTGTTGGTGTGCCAATAAGAGAAGTTATTGAAACCAAGTTAAAAGAGATGAGCACGATGAAATTACCAGTTTCTTTAGGAAAAGATATCAATGGTAATTTATGTGTAACAGATTTAGCTAAGACTCCACACTTACTGGTTGCTGGTTCTACTGGTTCCGGTAAGTCTGTTTGTGTCAATTCGTTCATCAACAGTTTATTGATTACAAAAAGACCAGATGAAGTAAAACTTGTACTAGTGGACCCAAAAAAGGTAGAACTTTCAAATTATAATGGTATACCACATCTTTTATGTCCTGTTGTAACAGATCCAAAAAAGGCAAGTATTGCCCTTCAAAATATTGTTAGAGAGATGGAAAAACGTTATGAAATGTTTGCCGATGAAAAGGTAAAAAATATCTCAGGATATAATGAAAAGATGAGTACGTTAAAAAAGAAAAATCCTGAAGATGATTCTATCCAACTGATGACATATATTCTTGTTATTATCGATGAGTTAGCAGATTTAATGTTAGTTGCTTCTAAAGAAGTGGAAGATTCCATTATGCGAATTACACAAATGGCGCGTGCTGCAGGAATTCACCTTATTGTTGCGACACAAAGACCATCAACAGATGTCATTACAGGTGTTGTTAAAGCCAATATTCCATCACGTATCTCATTTGCTGTTGCTAGTCAAATTGATTCACGTACAATATTGGATGCTGGTGGTGCAGATAAACTACTTGGTAAAGGAGATATGCTTTTTAAGCCAATGGGTGAAAACTTTCCCAAACGTATTCAAGGAAATTTTATCAGTGACGAAGAAATCGAAAGAGTTATTGCATATGTTTCGCATGAACAAGTCGCTCAATATGACGAATCAATAACGCAAGCAAGCGCCTCAAGTGCTGATATGGGAAGTAGTACATCTGGTGGAGGCGATGAAGAATATGATGATCCACTTTACAATGAAATTGTAGATTTTGCTATTGAAACAGGAAAGGTAAGTGCATCTCTTTTACAGCGAAGATTTAGACTTGGGTATAATCGTGCTGCAAGAATTGTTGATTTATTAGAAGAAAGAGGAATTATTGGACCAGCAAATGGCTCTAAGCCTCGAGAAGTACTTGTAAAGATGGAAACAAAAAATGAAGAGATAGAAGGGGAGTAGAAATACTTCTCTTTTATTTTCATATAATAGACTATGAAACAAGAGCGAATAAATCTGTTAAAGGTTGAAAATGTTGTTTGGTTGATTTATGTTTTTTTTGCGTTCTTTGGGATAAAGGCAAATAATTTAGAAATTGAAGATCTTAAAGCCGGAAATGAAAGCCATAAAAAAGAATATAAGTCTATTAATATAATTATCATACTTATATCCATTTGTATTTATTTGTTTTTTATTTACTCCATTTATAAACGATATAAAAAAGAACATAATCCAGATGATGCTATCATAACTTTTGGAACTTTTCTCATATTAATTGCTGCAATTCTCTTTTTATTTGTCGAATGGCGAAATAGGGAAATTGTTCCCAATATTGTATAAAAAAAGCGATATTCTCACTTCTATTACTAAAATGAAGTATACCTTTTTTCAGACTTACCGTCAAAGAATACATCTTGATCATTGTCTTGGTGAGGTAAATATTTTATATAGGGTTTGCAATCTTTAAGACAATCAAGAGCACGAAGTGAAGAGGATTTTATAAATCGCCACGTTGTGATTAAATCACTGAATTGAGCAGGAGATAGTAGATTTCTAATTGGATTTGTTTCTAAATCACAGATTACTTCATAAGCTCCATGGAGTCTTGCGTTAAGTTGAAGTGCAATTTCATCTTTCAAAGATTCCAAAGATTTTGGATTTTGCTCACTTACAAATTGTGCTTGGGCAAGGGCGAATTTAAGAATCATTCTATCAGCATATTGATTCATAAGTTCTTTTTTTTCAAAGCTTGTTAACCATGCTGTTTTATAAGAACAGTTTTGGTTTTCTAATTCGAATAGAATATTTTCTATATCGTTTCTAAAATACTCCTCTGTATAACTTGCATGTAGGGGAAGAGTATATATTACTTCTTTTATTTCTTCTAAAGTGTCTTGAATATGGGAGATAACATTATCCCTATTTTCTTTGAAGTAACCTTCCTCGATATATTCGACAATTTCTTGTTGCATGGCATTTAAATCATAATATATTCTTCCTGCTTGATTTAAGACATCTACTTTTTCATTTTGATAATTGACTTCACCAAGTAATCCTACGTTTTCTTCTATTTCAGTTGACTTTAAATTTGCTATATCACTTAGCTTAATCGTAGTCCATTCCATTATGGTAGCAGAAATTCTTTTTAATAATTTATTTCCCTTTTGTTTTTCTTGTTCTATTATTTTTGCACAGACTTTTTGACCATTTTGAATTGATCCATAAGAATCCTCTAAAATATGATAAATTTTGCGGTATTCACATTCTAAAGAATATACATTCTTTTTGTTTGTCTTTAAACATTTATCTAACTCATTTAAACGTCTTGATAAAGAATATAAATCTTCCATTAATTCTTCATGTAACTGAAGATATCTGTTTTCATCTATCTTACTATAATAGGCTTGTAGAAGCATATTTTCTACTTTCTCATTTAATTCTTTTAAATCGGCATTTACACTCATATAAGTACTATCAACTGCTTGATGAGGAGAAAAAGCTTGTTCACTTTCCATTTTTTCTACTTTTTGTAAAAAATTCATAAAAATACCCCTTTTCGTTTGTTTAATGTGTCATATCATAACTTATTTTTTATACGATGTCAAATCTTTGAAAGTCTGATATATAAGAGAATGATGTTGTAATTCATTTACGAAAGAAGAGCATTGTTAGAGAAAGTAGGTGACTTATTCAGATGGGAAGTAAAAGATAAAAGTAATATATTTAGAATGTTTTCTCCTTTTATGTAAAATTAATGTCAATTTTATACTTGACAAATGTGGATAAAATATGTTAAAATAGGCGACACACAAGTGAAAAACTTTGACAAATCGCGTTTTTTCGTGTTATAATTAACTTGTATGCAGGAATAAGGGGGACTATTTATGAAAGGTTTTATTCTTGATTATATTAATGAAAATGAATTTAGAAAACTTGAGCGTGCATTAAAAAAATACAATATGCTTGCCTTCAAGAAACTAAGTTTTGAGTATTATCCATCGTTGAGAAATGGTGAGTTTCTTGGTGAACTAATGTCATCAGATAAGAAAAATAATACAGAAACTTATGAATTGAAGTTGCCAAGTGATCATTTATTTACACAAGTGCATGGAGAAGTAAAGTTAAGATATATTGTCTATAAGGAGCAAAACATTGTAATGCTTGATACAATAGAGCCAAAGGAAATCCTTTTAGAGGGGCATGTGGCTGAATTACCTACTTATAAAGGAGTTATGATATCAAAGGCAAATGCTGATAAAGACAAGTTTATGGTAAATTTATTTTCAGCAATGGATAATAAGTAAAAAAGAATAGTTCGTTTTATAACGAGCTTTTTATTTTGAAAAATATTGATTTTTGGTATAAATTCTTTAATTAAAGGTATAAAAGTATTTTAATATTTTTTGTTTATTTCATATAATAATTTTTAAAAACGAGTATGATATAATT
>CATKZK010000036.1 GCA_949841325.1 uncultured Bacilli bacterium | reverse complement strand
TATTTATCTTCTCTTGTTTTTCTTCCTTCATATAACCCTCCTACTTCATTATAAAATAGAATTATGAAAACTACAAGAAAAGCTGAAGATAATTTAGTTTATGACTTTAATAATAATTTACAACTCTCTTTACACAACCTAGATATAATCATTTACTTTGGCATCTATAATTGATATAATTTCCTTATAAAGAATAAAAGGTGTTGATACAAATGGATACTAAAATTAAACTTATTAATAAGAAAATACGTGATCTTATTCAAGAAATAGATCAATTAGACGAAAGTAACTTAGAAGAAAAAGATTTAAAAAAAATGAAACTTATAAAAGTATATTATAAGTCTTCATTGATTTCCATCTGTAGTTTTAGTGATACACTCATCGATAAAGGAGATTCAAATTCAATTATAGAAGACGCAAATAGTCGTCGCATCGTTTTGGACTATGAACCTAGAAATGCGAATAAAAATCGCATCACTTTAGATTATGAACCTAGAAATGTGAATAAACGTCGTATTGTTTTAGATCATGAACCTAGAGAAACAAGTAAAAACCGCATTACGTTAGATCATGAACCTGCAGACAAAATTTTCAAAGAACTAGATATCATAGAGTCAATGAATCATGATGATATTTTTATCGCAGATGAAGACTCTATTCATGAATAATAATTTTATAAAGGAGAAATTTATGCAAGAAAATAACCTGATAAATGAAACCAACACAGAAGAAAAAGAGAATAGTCGTATCATTACTCTAGATTATGAACCTGCAAAAAAAGAGTTCATCGATTTAGATGATATCCCAATAGAAAAAAATAAAAAAGAAGAAACTAACTCCTCAGATGTTTTTGAAAAGAAAGAACAGTCAGGAAATATAACTTTTTAATAAAATAATGGAATTGCAATAAATAATTGAGTGAACTTTCAATATTAAAATTAAGACATTTTTCATCAAAATGTCTTTTATCATGGTATAATTATAATAACGGAGATGATAATGTGGAAGAATTTAAATTAAGAGGAGTTATAACTTGGTGTATAGATATTGAGCCAAACATTGAATTAGGTTTCAATTTTCCATTTAAAATTGTAATTCCAAAAAAATTAAATGATACTCCCGAACTTGTGTATGCGTGCAATTTACCACAAGATATGTCAGATAATTGTTCATCATTTGATGAATTAATTCAATATGCAAAAAATGATTTTGGAAGCATTGATCCAATGCTTGTTCATTTATGTTTGGAAAATGGTTACCCTATGATTATTCCAGCAATACCAAGGTTTAAAGATTTTCGACCTAATTTTTTAGGAAGTGATTGTTTTAATAATGATTTTAAAACATCAGAAAGTTCTATATTTAAAGACTATTTGTACTTGTATGAAAATTTGGCAGATCAGCATAAAGCAATGATGAAATATGCTATCAAATGTTTAAATGCAAACGAAATAAATGTAGATGATAAGTTAATTATTTCGGGCTATTCTGAAGGTGCAAAATTTGCTTCCCATTTTGCTCTTTTACACCCAGAGATTATTAAGGCAGTTATTGCTGGAGGAACTGGAGGAGCAATTTCAATGCCTGTTTCAAACATTGAAGGATATCAATTTACTTACCCAATGGGAACAGCTGATATTCCAGATTTTGACTTTGATTCTTTTAAAAATATATCTTTTTTCTATTATATGGGCGATGTAGATAAATCTGACTCTGCTATTCCAAATTTTGAAATATATCATTATAAAAATGATAAAGGAGAAGATTGTATATTAAAAGATGAATGTGGAAATGTAACACCATTTATTGATGAAAATGGTGTGCCTAAGTTTATATTAGATAGTAATGGTAATTATACTGCTAAATTTAGTTTGTTTAGTGATCAAGATGTGAATGCAATTAATAAGGCATTAGGAACGGTTACTCAAGACAGATTTAAAAAACAAGAATCCATTTATCAAAGTTTGGGATTAAATGCAATATTTAAGTTATATCCTGGGAATCATAGAACAATATTTGATAATAAACAAATTATTTTTGAAGATGTTGACAAATTTATTGACGAATATTTAAAATAGAATTTAAACGAAAGACTAAAATAAATGATTAAAATTAATCATCCTACCAAATAGGATGAATTTTGCAAGTGCAAAATCAGAAATGTGTATATACAAATCCTTATGTAATAAGGGGGTAATTGCATACGATACACATACTTCTTATCCTGCTATTTCATATTTTGTTAAATTATAAATCTTTTTAGGATGATAGACAAAACTTTCCATGTTGACTCTTCTTTTTAAAGGAGGTATCATGCATCATGCAAAAAGGAGATGATGTTTATGAAGATTATAATGGAGAAATATGGAGTTAAGTAATACTGCTAGGTGTGTTAAATTCATACCAAATAATATTACTAAAACAAAAATTAATGCTATAGAATTTATTGGAGGTATTAAACTCTATGGTTAAATACAAGATTAATTTAAAATTTAAAGAAAATGGTAAATCTTTAAATGAAAAATAATGTTTTTTGATTATCTTTTTACACTTTTTTTAAGTGTCGTTATACGCTTTGTTTATAAGAATTTACAAAATTTTTATTTTTAGAAGATGTTCACATATATTTTTATATTTTCTTATATTTTTGTTTTCAAAAGTAGTAAAAAGGGATTAAATTTAGAAATTAGTTTGAATTATTATTTTATAAGCTCAAATAAAAAATAGCAAAAGCATCTGATTTCACAACCAAGTGATTTCAGATGCTATATCCATAAGAGATTGCATTTGATCAACCACAATCAAATGTATCTATGCAATTTTTCTAAGTATAGCG
Organism: uncultured Bacilli bacterium; assembly: GCA_949841325.1. Lineage (GTDB taxonomy): Bacteria > Bacillota_I > Bacilli_A > RF39 > UBA660 > CAG-582. The sequence continues at coordinate 9,915 of CATKZK010000036.1, read as the reverse complement.
AAAAAAAGATTGGTTAAACCAATCTCTATCTATACCCACCATATAAAATAGAGTCATCATTATCTTGTTCTTTATCTTTAGATGCATTATAGTACATCATGTTAAATAATGTCTTAACGCCATAAGCATTATACCATAGTCCATGTGGAGTTCCAGAACCATTATCGTTTACCTCACCAATGTGATAGAAAACTTTATTATAAGCTTTATAAACAGAACTATCTGTACCTATACCATGATATGATGTTTGACAATTATAAATCAAAGTACGCAATGCTTTTAGATCTTCTTGTAATTTAGTTAAATGTTGATCTGATTTTCCGCCTGACTTACAGTAATCTAATATAGCCTCATAATCATAAGCTTTTTTCATATTATTATTCATCGTTCATATCCTTTCCTTAATCATTTTCAACTGTGTTACTTAGCATCTCACTTAATCTACCAATTTCTGTAACAAGTGCTTTGTCTTCTTGTGCTCTAGCATTAACATCTTCTAAAGCGTCATTGAATACTTGATTCATATAAGAAGAAACAGCTTCTACTGATTGATTAAGTTGAGAAAAAGCATTATCCATACTTTCATTATATCCAGTAAATTCTTCATATAAAGCTTTTAAGTTAGAAAAATCATTCCCAATTTCTGCAATATCTTGCTTTATATCTTCAATTTTTTCCTTTGCTTTTGTAAAATCATTTAAAGCACGGTCAGAATCATAAGACCACGTGGTATATGTTCCATTAGCGGCTTTTCTTGCTTTTGCTTCCGCATCATCCCAAAACATTGAATCATATTTTGATATCATTTTGTTCATCCTCTCTTTTTCTATTCAGATATTCCTATCCCTATTTTAGTTATATCACACCTATTCACTTTTGTACATTGTTTACAAAAAAAACAATGTCAACTTGACATTGTTTAATAATAGGCTAGTTTTGTCCCGTTTTTGATATCTGTATCCTTTAATAAAGTATTTTTATCGTAGATTTGACCTGTTCTTTTATTAATCAAAATGCTATTTTCTTTTACTTTATATTCGCTTGTAATCTCTTCTTTAATCAGTTTATTAAGCATCTCACATATATAATAAATGCTTTTATTAATAGGAAGAGTGACATCCATAGTCGTTTCAAGAGAGGGAAAAGTCATTTCACACATTACTTTATATTGCATTATTCTTCCTCCTCTTCTTCTGTATACTGTAACACTTGAGCATAATAACTCTTTCCGTTATCCACAATATAACCTAATTTATCTGGTACATTATCACGAACACGAATATCTCTCGTATTCATTTCAATAAACAATTGATTATCATATGAATTTCCAATTAATACACCATAAGAATCCATTAAAATCTTCTGTAATCCTTTATCCCTATAAACATCTTTATAATCACTCACAATGTCACATAAGACAAAATCAAATAAACCAAGTTCTCTTGCTTGTTCAACAAGCTCACTAAATTCTGATTTTACCTTATCTTCCAAAGATTTTAAAATAATAGAGATATTATGGAAGACAAGTAGAGATCTTCTAGGTGCTTTATATTCCGCTTTATTTTCTAAGGAACTGTATTTTTCTACTTCTCCCTTAATATAAATAGAAAGATTACTCATCGTATTATTAATCTCTTCATCATAAACATATTTGATATTCGTATAACGTTCACTTTTAAATAAATTATCAATATCAAAAAGATAAACTCTTGCATCATCATCATTTGCAATATATTCAAGTTCTTTATAGAAAACTTTACAATATTCAGTCAACAAAGACTTTTTATTGGCCATAATAAGTGTTCCAAAATTCCTTTGTAGATCCATGTAAAATGGTTCGATGGTCTCCTTACGATACCCTACACATACCTTATGTAAACTAAGTTGTGATAAATTTATAGCATCTAAATTTAACGTTCGTGGAATCATAGGAAGTAACATTGCCTTATGTTCATAAGCATTATCTAATTTGCTAACGACATTCTTAACCACTTGTTGTAATTTATCCTCTTCATAAATCGTTGCTGTTTGAAATTCGTAAATAACACTTTGTATTTCTAAAAGACCTCTTCCCTTTAACTCTTTAGGACGAATGCCACGAGCTTTACTTCCTAATAAAGTAGAATAATCGTCATCTGTTTGTCTTAATGTAATCATTTGTGGGAAAGCGTTTAATACTTTTCCTCTAAAGATACCCTTATCAGTTGAAGTTACGATAAAAACAATTCCATATTTTGCACATTCTTGAAAGACTCCAATTAAGTCATCAAAAACATCTGGATAAGTTTCTTTTAAAGTTTCAATAGAGTTGATAATGAATACACGAATACAATCTTTCTCAGGACTGTATTTAATAAAGCTTTCATAATTTCCGCCAAATTCACGATATCTTTTTCTTCTTTCTTTATATTCCTTTTTAGCAAATCGAACAAGATTTTCTATCTTTTCAACATCGTGTTGATAGATTATTCCTCCAATGTGAGGAGCCCCATCAAACATAGCAAGAGTCTCAGCGCCAAAATCTGCAATATATAGATTCACTTCATCAGGTGTATAGTTAGTAATAAGTGAATAAACAACTGTTTGTAATAACTTTTCTTTGCCACTTCCCGATGATCCTGTAATAAATGAATTTCCTTTATTAATAGAAAGAGTTAATAATTCTTGTTTTTGTTCATAAGGATTATCATATTCTCCAATAATTGGATTTAATAGATATGGACTTCTTTGGAAAGCATACTTTCTCTTTAAATCTTCTACATAGACAAGTTCAGGAATAGAATCTAGCCATAATCTTCTAGCAACCATTTGTTGTTTTTTAGCGATATCAGATATGTATAAAATAATATTTAAAAGTTCTTCTCCATGAACAGAAGACTCATCAATAGCCTCTTCATTGACTTCTTCAATTGTATTTAATACATTTCCACTTCGGTCGATTAATTCCACTGCTGTATCGATGTTTTTCTTAAGAATCGTTGTCGGTTTATACTTAGCACCAGCATAAGCAGACTGCCCAAGAGCGAAGAATTCATTTAAACCAACTTGTAAGTAAAACGCGCCTGTTTGCTTTAAATAAGCCGCATCATCGCATTTAATCATATCGTTTGAATCTGCTTTATCTTGTACACGCAAACATACTTTAAACCTTGAATTTGACCACATTTGTTCATTCACTACTCCTGCTGGCTTTTGAGTAGCTAAAATAAGATGTATTCCAAGGGAACGACCAATACGAGCAATAGACACCAATTGATCTAAGAATTCTGGTTCTTGAGCTTTTAATTCAGCAAACTCATCGGAAATAATGAACAAATGAGAAAGTGGTTCATCTAACATGCCTTTGCGATAATATTGTTGATATTTATAAATATTCATTGAACTATCATTCAATTTATCTCTTGCCTCATTAAACATCCTCTGTCTTCTTTTAGATTCTGCTTCCAAAGAAGCTAAACTTCTTCTTATTTCTGATTTATCAAGATTAGTAATGGTTCCTACTAAATGAGGAAGGCGCATTCCATTTTCTTCATTGACAAAAGATCCTGCAAGTCCTCCACCCTTATAATCAATCAAGACAAACTGCACTTCTAAAGGTGAGAAATTTACACATAAAGATAAAATATAAGTAATAATCCACTCTGATTTACCTGATCCAGTTGTTCCAGCTACCAATCCATGAGGACCATAAGCTTTTTCATGAATATCCATATGGAAAAGCTCCCCATTTTGATCAATTCCTACAGGAACAGATAAAGAGGTAACTGGGTTATTATTTTTCCAACGATCTTGTGAATTAAACTGCCCAACATTACCAATACCATACATTTCTAGGAAACCTACACTTTTTGGAAGCTCATGTTTCTCTTTAGGAATATCTACATGAATATTAGCCAATTTTTGAATGCAATCTTCTATATTTATTGTCTTATTAAATTCTGCTTTAAATTGTTTTTGATTTTCAACATTTAAATTATTCTTAAATAATCCTGAAACTTCTTCATCAATATTAATAAAAGTTGAACATTCGCTTGGCAAATTGGCAATACGGTTATTCTTAATAATTACGGAAAAGCCAAGATTATCTTTCATTGATAAAATTCTCTTGATACCCTCTAAACTTCTTGTAGAATCAATACTATCAATGATAATAAGGTAATAAGGTTTAACATCTAAATAGGCTTTTTCTTTTCCACCTTTATTCTCTTCATTTTCTCCATAAATTTCTTCTTCTCTAGTCTTAATGATTTGTTCTAAATAATTGGCAACTTTCTTCTTTTCTTCAGGAGTTCCACAGATGAAACGCGTTTGCTTTTGATTATCCCAGCAATGTGGAGAAAATTTCATAAAATCCCAGTCGTCTATCTTTTTTTCATCTGAAAAAATAACAATTTTTAATTCACTAAAAATATGAAAAGTCATGATTTGTAATAGAAGGCTTTCAAAGAAACTCTTTAAATGACTTGGACTTCCAATAATCGCCGTTACACGATTTTCTAAAAACGAAGTGTTAAGTGGCGATTCTTCTACATAATTATACTTATTTATGAGGTCTTTTAATTCGTTTTTTAAAGCATCATCTTCCATTTGGAATTCTTCTTCTTTATAATTAATTTTAATATTTGGCTTTACATACCCTGTTCCAATTCTTACGGTTAGAAAGTCTTCATCTTCAATTGTTCTTTCCCAAAGATTTCTTTTTCTATTTACGATAATTTGTCGGCATTCTTCTAACGAAACATTATTTTCAAGTAAGATTTGTTTTTGTTCTACAACTATATCACGAATTTCTAAATCTTTTTTCTTTAAATATTCACGATAGGTCTTTAACCTCAAAAGCTCTTTTCTTCTCTGTTCGTGTTTATTGTATTTTCGAGTTAAAGAAGGCCATAAAAAGGCACTTATCATCATAACAGTTGTAAGAAGGATACTTGGAAATGCTTTCGTTAAAGTCGTTGTTCCATTCGCGATACTTCCAAGTGTTGTAAAGAGATTGATAGACGAAGAAAGAAGCATCGTCATTTGTGGTCCAACAACTAAAATCGTCGGTGTTGTCTTTTGTCTTTGAGAAGCAGGTGGAGGCGCAATTGGAATATCGACAAGATTTGTTGAAGTACGAAAGCGCGGAGAACGCATGAATTGTTCTTCACCAGTATAAAGGGATTCTTCACTTTCTAATTCCATTACCCCTTCTTTAATCTCTTGTTTCCGCAAGTTTGTCTGTTCAAAAGATTCCCCTTTTACACCTAATTTATTATTCCCAACTAAGTTAACAACTACAATAATATTAGATAGGCAAAATAACCGCAACCCATAGAAGAATAAAATATCACCATGATCAATTCGCTTGCGTTTTACTAATCTTCCATTTACGTAAGCAAGCCCCTCAAGACATTCTAGATACCAATGATTATTCTCAACAGTTAACACTGCATGATTTGGTTTTATATAGGGAGAGTCATAACAAATATCATTTAATGAATCACGTCCTATTGTAATCTTTGTTTTTTTGATCTGTAGTTCACTTGCATGATTTACGATTATCGGATATGCAAAAAGTAAAAGAGTTTCATCACTTAATATACGACGCACTTCAAGACTTGAGAAAGTAGAAAGAGGAGCATTTTTTTGCTCATTTCCATTATATTTTACAACATAATTTTGACTTGCATAAAATACCCAATGATTTTCTACAAAAACGACATTACCAATCATATTTTGATAATTATCTTTTATAATATAGTTCCCCTCTACAGCTTTATCTGGAAGAATGATTTTTTCGATTTTATTTGAATTAATTACATCTATTATCACTAAAAATCACCCTTTATTCTATTGTTATTATATCATTTATAAGATGGACTAGCAATACTTTCGAAAAAATGTTTTTCGTTTAAGTATGTCAACTAGAATTCATTTGATAGTCCTTATCCTTGCTTTCTATGATATGATATTTCTAGAAAGAATAGGTGGTTAGATGAATTTCTTGAAAATAGTATCGATTTTTTTTCTGTTCTATGCTTTATTCATGTATGCCGTATTTTGTCTTTCTCTATGGTTTATATTAAAAAAAGAGAAGAAAAAAGAAATCTTATCTATCATTCCTATTCTTAACTTTTATGAATATTATAAAATTTGCAAATCTCCCTTTTGGACTTTCTTTATTCCCTTTTTAAATATCATTGTGCTCATTTGTTTACCTTATCGTTTGGCTTATCAATACAATAGCACTAAAGTAGAATGTGTACTTGCCTGTTTATTCCCCTTCGCCTATTTGCCATTCATTGCCCTTTCAGATAAAGTAAATAAAGATATTCCAATAGAATTTCATTACATCAAAAATGGTCAAGATATAGAAAATTTAGAAAATCGATTATCTCAAGCTTACGAAGAAGAAAATATTTATCAAGAATCCCCTTACCTTGAAAGACAAGAGCATATAGTGAGTTCAAATGAGGAAATAAACTATAGCGATTTTGAAGAATCTATTATCGATGAATATGTCTATAATGATGAATCACCAAAAGAAGAAAAAGTAGAAGAAATGATAGAGTTAATAGACGAAGAAAAGATTGTTGACAATACTTTAATTGATCTGATGGAAGAAAAAGGAAATAGTGACATTGGAAATCGTGAAGTAGAAACGACAATTGAAGAAGTAGAAGAAGAGATGAATACAGAAGCAATTGCCTTTGGCGGTGTTTCCAAAGAAGAATCTTTAGCGCAAGCAAAAAAGGACGACCTAAAGTGTCCTCGATGTGGAAGTAGTTTAGTTGGAGCTACAGGATTCTGCCCTGGCTGTGGAAACAAATTAGACTAATTACTCTACTGTATACCCATAAATTGGGTATTTTTTTTGTAAAGGTGCCAAATGTTCTTTGATATTTTGCGTCATAAAATCCGCATTAAATTGAACTTTTTTTGCCATATAATCCAATTCATCTGCATGAATTAAAAATTCACGTATTGACTTCTCAATTGGATAACCAAGCCTTTCTTTTTCTAACAATTCAAAAACTGTAAGATTTCCAATAGAATAAAAGAAATCTTGTATTTTCCCTTCACAAGTATTTTTTCCCAAGTCGAATAAATCATTTGTTTCTGGAAAGAAGGGGCCATTTTCAATCAAATATTTCCCCGTTTCATCTATTACAATTTCCGCACACTGTAAACTCGCAGAAAAATAATAATGTGCTTTTACTCTTTTCAGAAATAAATAATCCTCCATATTGCGTATAAAGAGATAGGCTTCTTTGAAAATATACTTTTCCATAGAATAATCAAAAAAAGAATACTCTGAATACATAGAAATCGTTTCTTGTAATAATTGTCTGAGCAATCCATCATAACAATTATATCGATAGTTTAATAAAATTCGTGAACTTTCTATATGACATAATTCATGAATAATACTTTCTAAACGAATTAGAGAATTCTCTATATTTTCATTAATTAAAAAATAATATTCATCAATATGAGGCATCATAAAACTTTCTGCTTCAACATCTGTTTTAGAAGAAGAAAAAACATGTCCTTTATCTAGTAACTCACAGTATAATTCCCATAAAGAAGGGCTAAAATACATGAGGAATTCATAAAGTAAATCATATTCCTCTTTTTTTGACATTTTCACATTGGGAATACGCTCATAATAATAAAATTCACATTCTTTAAAACATTGTAAAGCCTTATGCATCGCTTCTTTTAATAAAGAAGCATTGTTTATTAGTGGAAAAATAAATGAATCGTGATAAGGTAAAGTTTCCAATAAGTTTACAGAGACATTTAAAGCATCCCCTAAATTATCTAAGCATAAGAAGTCATAAAAATATTTTTTAGTCATACTAAAAGAGAGATTTTTAGTATGACTTTTGAGTTTTTCCACAGTGTTGTAAAATGACACAAGAATCTCTCTTTCCATCACTATTCTTCCTCTTCTTCCTTGTTAAGCTTTTTATCTAAATAAGCAAAATAATTATTTTTAATAACTTTATTACTTACATCAATTTTATCTTTAATCTCTTTGTTAATTTCTGCAATGGTGGACGCATCATACTCGACACTTGAAAAATACGTCATTTTATTCTTTCTTGCATTATAAAATCCAATTTCATTTTTCCAAGAACCATCGGCAAAGACAACACGAGATTGATAATCTTTACTTAATAAATCATACCCTAAATAAAGTCTAGGATCATAATTTAAATCAAAGAGATTTGCAAGTGTTGGCACAATATTCATATAAGAAGTATATTCAGAATACGTCTTTCCCTTCATTTTACTATTGTAAATAACAAAAGGCACACGCTCAGCATTGTAATATTTTGACGTATCATAATCTAATACTTTATTTAAATTTTTTGTACTAATTCCATATGGATAGTGATCTCCATATAATACGATAACTGTATCATCTAAAATTCCACGTTTTTTAAGACCATCCATTAAAATTCCCAATCCTTTATCAAGAATCTTTAACTTCGACATAAATCTTCTTACGTCTGTTGGATATCCAGTTCCTTTTGTCATGTCATAATATCTATTTCCTTGAATTGAACTAGAACTATATGGTTGATGTGAAGAAACAGTAGTTAACCACGTCATAAATGGTTCATCATTTGGCGTTTTTTTATCAATAATTTTTAATACAGCCTTCATAAAGTCATCATCATTAGCCCAGTTGACATATTCAGTTGAATACTTAATGCCTAATTTTTCAACACCATAGTATTCCCCACTTCCCATATTTTTATGAATCGTCTTTCGAGGGTAATATGCCTGAGTATAATCATGAGCTGAAAACGTCACATAATTTTTATTATTATATAAATTAAATAAACTCTCATAATAACGATTTGATCGATATTTACTTGCCGTACAAGTATTATAAATCGAATAAAGACTTGTCATACCACTGAATTCATTATTCATTGTTGCGCATGAATTCCTTGGAGAATAATTATTTTCCCAATACCATCCCTCGCTTACCATTTTGTAAAAATTAGGATAGTACTTTTCATTGATGAAGATATCATTGACGCTTTCCATCATGATAACAATCAAATTTTTTCCTTTAAACTTTCCTGTATATTCGTTTTTATCAGTTATTTCTTGGTTGATAAAATAATTATTTAAAGAATTCATCGTCTTATTCTCTTCCTCTTCAATAACACTTAACCATTTTGTATCATCGATAATACGAGAATTTGGATTTTTCTCTTGTTGTTTTGGAGAAGATACGTTGTATTCTTCTTCAATCGTAACAGGGAAGAGCATCGCCTTCACATCAAGCAAGCAAAATCCAGTAGTACCAAATTGCTCCACTGTTAAACTCGGATTACTTGCTGTTAAAAAGAGCTCTTTTGTTCCTACCGGCAAAGTTTTATCTTGTAAAGCTGGCATAATAATTGTCGCCATATAACAAGATAAACAAAGGGCAACTGTAGGCAAAATGAAACGAATAGTTGCTTTTCCTTTTACACGTTCTCCACTTAATTTTTTTCTAAACACAATGAGGGAAATCAAAACAATGCCAAATGAGAGAAAAGGCAAAAAGAAGATAGGCTCAAAACTGCGAACAAAATCAGTAATATAATCCTTTACAGCACCTAATTGACTAGAAGTCTGAAAAGAGATATATACGCCAATAAAATTATCAAATCCCAGTTGTATACTGGCATATAAAGAAACTAAGAAATTGGCCAAAACAACCAAGAACTTTGCTATTCCTTCCTTAAAAAAGTTAAAAATAAAGGCAAGTACTCCAGAGAGAACTCCAAGTCCCATAAAAATTCTAATCATATCAATGCTAAAAAGACTAGAATCATTAATACATTTAAAGATAATTTCTGACAAAAACATACCTAATAAAAGACTTAAAAAATAAATAAATACTGATTTTTTCACTACCTACAC
>CATKZK010000035.1 GCA_949841325.1 uncultured Bacilli bacterium | reverse complement strand
TGTATGCGAAAATAGGTAGTTGCAAACCTTTTTTTTTGCCTTGATTTTTGATATGTTTGGTGATAATATAATGGAGTTTAATGAGGTGTGAAATCATGGAAAAGAAAGATGTAAAGTTAATCGTAGGATCTTTAGTGTTTAGTTTAGGTGCTAGTACTATTATAGGAGCTGCATCGACGAACTTTAAATTATCTAAGGTAAATGAAAATAAAGAAATTGTTTCTTCTGTAGAGGAAGAGATATTTGAAGATGTTATGCCTGAAGTAGAAGAAATTGAAGCAATAGAAACAGAGGAATACGATTTAGAAAGTGAAAAGGAAGTTTTAAAAAAGTATTGTGCCAATATAGAAGTTTTTGAAAACGAAGAATATAGAAGTATAGAAAAGATATCTATTGAATGGATTAAGGGACGTTATAAGATTATTGGTACTCACCAAGATGGAAGTGTTACCATTTATTTGGATGCATTAACGATTTCTGGGGAGATTTTTAATTATATGCTTCATCGAACGAAGTGTTCAGAGCTTGAATATCGCGGAGATCAAGGTGTTAATCTTTTATTTTCATTAACAGAATTTGAGAATTTAAAAAAGTTAGCAATTAGTGATTGTGATATGACGACTTTAGATGGTATTGAAAAATTTCCAAATCTTGAAGAGTTAGTCGTTACAAACTGTAAAAATTTAACCTCTATTGAGGCTATAGGAGAGCTTTCAAATCTAGAAAAACTGTTAATTAATGGAACAATGGTAGAAGATGTATCTAGTCTTCAAAATTTAGATAAGCTATATTATGTTAATTTAAGGTGTAATGAGATAAAAAATCCAGAGACATTGGCAAATTTGAAAAGTTTAGAAACAGCAAAATTAGAATATAATGCGATAGAAGACGTAGAAAAACTAAAGCCACTTATAGATAATGGAATGTTGGATGAATTAAGCGCTACTAGTATTTGTGACGTTAATGAAAACTCTTCAAGAGTTTTTTATAGCACTGATTTTGTAGCGGAAGACATATTTGCCGTAATGGTTCAATACTACGATTCAAAAGATGCCTATTTTTTTGTAATGTATAATGAAAATTATGAGGTTAATGGTCTTTGTTTAACAGCAAATCCAGTTGATTTTGATGGTTTAACAAATAATTTACCAAATTGTAAAGGAATTTATTTTGATAATTTACCAGAGAATAATGTTAATCTAATTTGGATTGATAAATCATTCAGGAAAAACATAGAATTTATAGTCATTGCGCGTTCTAGTGTAAATGATATATCTTTCGTATCAGATTATCCTAATATTAAAGTCTTGCAGATAAAAAATTGTCCAAATTTAACTCATATATTTAGCGATTCAATTGATGCATATGGTATAAATCAATTAGAAAGCGTTTATATAACTGAAACAAATATAGAATCAATTGGGCAATTGCAATATTTGGACTCAATTAAAGAGATGGAATTGGAAGACAATGCGTTTAAAAGTTTTGACTTTTTAACAAATTTATCTAATTTAGAACGAATTCAGTTAGAATCTGATGTCTATCCAATAGATTTATCTCCTTTAGAGGAATTGCTTGAAAATGGAGTTGAGGTATACGGACTTTTCTGGTATCCAGATAAAGTAGAAACAAAAAAATATAGAATAAAAAGACAGTAAAGTCTTTTTTCTTTTGCTATTTTAAAGAATTAACAAATATTTGCATTTTTTTCTTCCTTTTTGTATATCATGTAGTATAATAGGGATAGAAGTTTTATAGGAAGGAGTATGAGTTAGGATGGTAAAAGAGAAGAATATTGTTGTATCCATAATTTTATCTATAGTAACTTGTGGAATTTATTCTCTTTATTGGATGTGCTGTGTAAATGATGACGTTGATGTTATTGCAGAGAATCCAAATAAAAGAAGTGCAGGAATGGTTGTTTTACTAACCATTATTACATGTGGTATCTATGGATTTTATTGGTGGTATGTAAACGGACAATTGATGGAACAAGCAAACCAAAAATCAAATGTTGCATCTAGCTCTAATGCTGTATTATATTTAATTTTATCTATTTTTGGATTAAGTATTGTTAATTATATTTTAATTCAATCAGATATTAATAAATATGCTTCAGAAAAAGCAAACTAAAAGACCTATTGGTCTTTTTTTCTGTTTATGATAGAATAGGAAAGAGATGATTTTTATGGAAAGAAAGAAGACATTTGTTCAATTTGTAAGTCTTGTCATTTTAGTGTACGTTTTTTATTATCTTGTATTTCAGCATGGAATACCTTGTATATTTCATACATTGACAGGATTTTATTGTCCTGGTTGTGGAATTACAAGAATGTTTTTAAGTCTTATTTCTTTCGATTTTTATCAAGCTTTTCGCTTTAATCCTGTTGTCTTTCTTCTCGTTTTAATTACTCCTTTTTATTTCCTTTTTACGACATTTTATTTAAAAAAAACGGGAAAAAAATGGATATTACCCAATGAAATTTACATTTTTTTGTTAGTCATTCTTATTGTCTTTGGGATTTTGAGAAATCTAGAGTTTTTTTCATATCTTGCACCTACGATAGTCAAATAAGAGTAAATAACAATCAAAAATATTGCACTCTATAATTTTTTGTTGTTATAATCAGTATAGGTGATAAGAAATGGATTATAAATACACATCAAGAAGTGAAATCGATACAATGGAGTTAGCTGAGAATATTGAATCAGAAAAGTTTCCAGGAATGATCATCTGTTTAGATGGAGAATTAGGCAGCGGAAAGACTGTATTTGTTAAAGGATTTGCAAAATCTTTAGGTATTACAGAGAATATTACAAGTCCAACATTCAATATTGTAAAAGAATATGAGCAAGGGGAAATGCCCTTATATCATATGGATGTCTATCGTCTAGAAGAAAGTAGTGAAACTATTGGTTTTAATGATTATTTTCAAAGTAATGGGGTTACCATTATTGAATGGTCTGATCTGATAAAAGATAAATTACCAGAGGAAAGATTAGAAATCAAATTTAAAACCATTGATGATAACGAAAACACACGTGTTCTTGTATTAAAGCCTTATGGTCAAAAATATGAAGATGTTGTAAATTTTGTTTTATAGAAGGGCTTTTGCCTTTTTATTTTTATTGTGAGGGATAAATGATTTATATAAGTGACTATGATTCGCCATTAGGACGTATTACGATTGCCATAAAAGAAGAAAAATTAGTAGGATTATGGTTTTATGAGCAAAAATATTATATGGCGGGAATTAAAGAATATCAGGTGAATCATCAAAAAAGCATGATTGTGAAAACGAAGAAATGGCTAGATGCGTATTTTTCATCTGGATCTTTTCCTATCTCAGAATTAGAGATAGAACTAGAGGTGTCAGATTTTAGAAAAGCTGTCTATAAAGCGCTTTCTTGTATTCCATATGGTGAAACTAGAACGTATAAAGAAATTGCTGACGCTGTTTTAAAGTATTGTGGAAAACAAAAGATGTCTTCTCAGGCAGTGGGAAATGCTATAGCTCATAATCCCATTTCTATTATTATTCCTTGTCATCGGGTTATTGGGACAAATGGAAAGCTAAAAGGGTATGCAGGTGGGCTTGATAAAAAGGAATGGTTATTAAACTTTGAGGGAAAAAACATTATTCTTTAAAAGAAATATCATAACTGCTTGGTCCTTTTATACATTTTCCATCTAAATTAAAATAGGAAGCATGACAAGGACATTCCCATATTTTCTCTATCTCATTATAAAGCAAATTACAGCCCATATGAGGACATTTTGTATATACAATGTGTTCTCCATTTTCATCGTGTACAATGGCGATATCTTTGCCTTCTTTTTTTGTAATATGAACGTGATTAGGATACCACTTTTTCTTTTTGATTAATTTATTTTCAAGAAAACTTTTAGTATTACTTCCTATAATTTTTATATATTCTTTTATATATTGCCATCCTTTTTTTCGGAAAGGTGCATATAAATTCTCATAATCACTTTGTTTTTCCATCAATAAATCACGAATAAGAAAACCAGCTACTACACTGTTCGTCATTCCCCAAGTATTGTAACCTGTTGCTATATACAGTGTATGGTTATTCTTTTGTACTCTTCCTATAAAAGGAATGCTATCGACAGTCATTACATCATCATTTTCCCAATAATAGTGGGGATTTTTTATAAAACGATTTGCCTTTTTTAGCAAATTTTTTTTATTTTCTTTTTCATTTAAATGGTTGCATAGATTATGTGATTCCCCAAGATAGATAAGATAGGTATCCTCATCTCGATGAAAGCGAACCGATGTATATGGAAAGTTTGATGTGATAAAACTCTTAGGTTCATAAAAATCAACTTTTTGAGCAAGAATATATGACTTTTCTGTTCGCGTTTTTAAAGGGAATAAAAAAGGGATTAGAAAGAAAGGATAATGATTAGCAAGAACAACTTTAGAAGCTCTTATAACACCTTTATCAGAGTGAGCACTCACTTTCTTTTGTTCTTGTGTCAATTTATGAATTATTGTATTTTCAAAAATGTTAATGGTATCTTTTATACGATTAGTCAACGCATCTAAGTATTTTAATGGATGAAAAACATAAGTATCTTCTACAGATATCGCATAATGATTTTTAATAAATTGTTCATTTACAGGACAGCCAAATTTTTCAAGTATTTCTTTTTCTTTACGTACCTTTTTTTCTTCCTTTTTATTATGAGCAATAACAAAAGATTCAACTTGTTCTAAATTACAAGAAATATTTTCTTCTTTTATAATTTTCGTTATTTGACTTATCGCTTCTTTTTGAGCATTATAATATTGATATGCTGTTTCAATATTTTTATAGGTAGCTATATCAGAATATATTGTTTCTTGAAGGTATGTAATTTTCCCAGTTGTTTTAGAAGTTACTCCACAACCTATCTGATTTGCTTCTACAAGCGCTATTTTTTTATCTGAGTCTTTTAAAAAATAGGCAATCATCATTCCTGTAATACCACCACCTATAATTAAGATATCGACATCTATATCCTGCTTTAACGCAGGAAAATTATTTTTTATTTGATCTTTCATCCAAAGACTTTCATTTACCATAGTATCACCTATGCTTATCTTGTGCGAAATCCTAATGGTTATGTTAGAAAGGTTCTGATATCGGTGAAAAAGAAGATATAAAACGAGAGTATCTCTTTTTACAATATAATGAACAAAGGAAATGAAAAGAATATTATAATAAGGTAAAGTGTGATATAATACACTTGAATTATGGAGATGATGTTATGTATTCATTATTTATCGATACGCATGATAAAGATATCGTTTTAGTGCTCTTTAAAGACGAAAAAGTTCTTGCTTCTTCTATTAAGACAAGCGAAAGAGGGCATACAGAATTTATCATGCCAAAGTTAGAGGTTTTATTAAAAGAACAAAATGTTAGTGTACATGATTTATCAGAAATTTTGGTTGTAAATGGTCCTGGCTCCTTTACTGGAGTAAGACTTGGTGTTACGATTGCTAAAACACTTGCTTATACCCTTCAAATTCCTATAAAGACAATCACAAGTTTAGAAGCTTACGCAGTAAGTGATGCTTATATGGGAGAGAAGTTGATGGTTATCCATGATGTTAAAGGTGTTTATGGAAGTGTTTTTGAAGAGAATAAACAAAAAGGAGAAGCTTTCTATCTTGCAAATCAAGATTTTGAGACAGTGAAGGCAAAGTATTCCCATATAATCGAATCTACATCTCTAGACTTTGAAAAAATAAGAGCCTATATGAAAGAAAAAAAAGCGATTCCAGCTCATCAAGTAAAACCACTTTATGTCAAAGTCATTGAGGCTTTAAAATGATACGTGATTTTTGTCTTGCTGATTTGCCCTTTATTTATAATCTTGGAAGATTGATAAAGGTGGATTTTCAGAATGTTTATAACTTGGAAGATTTAAACAAAGAATATGCAAATCTTTATGTTTATGAAGAAGAGGGATGCATTCTTGGTTTTTTGCAATATGAATATCATTTTGAAATTACTGATATTTTGAATATTGCAGTTTTAGAAGAAAGGCAACGAAAAGGTATTGGGCATCAACTTCTAAATTATTTAATTGAGAATACGACTTCTGAAAGAATTCTGTTAGAAGTAAGAGAAAAGAATAAATGTGCGATTCAATTTTACCAAAAGAATGGTTTTAAAGAAATCGATCGAAGGAAAAAGTATTATGCAGATGAAGATGCTATTGTAATGGAAAGGAGTATCCTATGAAAGATGTTTATATTATGGGAATTGAAACGAGTTGTGATGAAACGAGTATTTCCATTGTAAAAAATGGAAATGAAGAAATAGCAACAACTGTGTTAACACAGATGGATACACATGCTTTATATGGTGGTGTTGTACCTGAAATTGCCTCTCGCATGCATACAGAAAATATTACGATGGTTTTAGAAGATGTATTATCTAAAACAGACATTACGATGGAGAGAATAGATGCGATTGCTGTATCCTATGCTCCTGGGCTTCTTGGGAGTTTACTTGTTGGTGTAGAATTTGCTAAAGTGTTATCCCTTGTCTATCAAAAACCTCTTATTGCAACTCATCATATTGCTGGGCATATCTATGCCAATAATTTAGTAAAAAAACTTGAATTTCCTTTACTTGCTGTTGTTGTGAGTGGAGGTCATACAGAACTTGTTTTAATGAAGGGAGATTATCAATTTAAAGTTTTAGGAACGACAGTAGATGATGCAATAGGCGAATGTTTTGATAAAGTTGCAAGAGTGTTAGGACTTCCTTATCCAGGGGGACCTAATGTTGAAAAATTAGCTTTGATGGGAAAACCTACTTATCAATTACCCAAACCAATGGATAATGATGAACTCAATTTCTCTTTTAGTGGTTTAAAGAGTGCTGTGATTAACCTAAATCATAATGAATCTCAAAAGGGAAATGAAGTAAGAAAGGAAGATTTGGCATGTTCCTTTCAACATGTTTCCTTTGATCAAATCATAAGGAAGACGAAAATGGCGATTGAAAGATATGATATTAAGCGAGTCATTGTCGCTGGAGGCGTTAGTGCAAGCAAATTTTTGCGTGCAGAAATGGAAAAACTATGTGAGGATATGAAGGTTGATTTAACTATTCCGCCAATGAAATACTGTACAGATAATGCAACGATGATAGCAGCTGCAGCCTATCCTCAATACTTAAATCATGATTTTGCAGGTTTAGATTTACAAGCGAGAAGTTCATCTTATTTTTTTTAAAGAGGAAGAGTAGTTATCTTCTCTTTTTTTCTTAGTCGTGTTATAATGTATCATAGAGTAGAAAGGGTGACAATATGAATACCTTGAATGAAAGAGAAGTAAAAAAACTAAATACTTATTTTAATTTAGCAAACTATTTGGCTGTAGGACAACTTTATTTACTTGACAATCCTTTGTTAAAAGAGAAATTAGAGTTAAAACATATAAAGCCTAGGGTAGTAGGACATTGGGGAACTATTCCAGGACAGAATTTTCTTTTTATGCATTTGAATCGTGTAATTACAAAATATGATATTAATATGATTTATCTTGTTGGACCAGGCCATGGAGGACAAACTGCTGTTACTAATGCCTACTTAGATGGAACTTATACTGAAGTATATCCTAAAATTACGCGAGATGAAGAAGGATTAAAAAGACTTTTTAAACAGTTTTCTTTTCCTGGAGGTATTTCTTCTCATGTTGCACCTGAAACTCCTGGAAGTATTCATGAAGGAGGAGAATTGGGCTATTCGCTTATTCATGGATTTGGTGCAGTGCTTGACAATCCAGATTTGATTGCAACTTGTATTATAGGAGATGGGGAGGCCGAAACAGGTCCGCTTGCTACGTCTTGGCATGTGAATAAATTTTTAAATCCTGTTACAGATGGTGTTGTTCTTCCTATTATTCATTTAAATGGGTTTAAAATATCAAATCCAACGGTTTTATCGAGAATGAGTCATGAAGATATCACGTCTTTATTCTATGGATATGGATGGGAACCATTCTTTGTAGAAGGTGAAGAAATTTCTGATATGCAAGAAAAGATGGCATCAGTTATGGATACTGTTATTACCAAAATTAAAGCGATTAAAAAAGAGGCTAGAGAGAGTAAAACAATGGAGTTTATTCGCTTTCCAATGATTGTCTTTCGTACACCAAAAGGGTGGACAGGACCTCAAGAGGTTGAAGGCAGTTTTAGAGCTCATCAAGTGCCTATTGCTATATCTGATGAGGTCTCAGAAAATGTTACTCTATTAGAGGAATGGCTAAAAGGTTATCATCCTGAGGATTTTTTTGATAGTGAAGGCCATATTGATGAAAGTCTTTTAGATTTTTTACCTAAAGGAAGTAAGAGAATGAGTGCAAATCCTGTTGTCAATGGTGGAAAATTATTAAAAGAGTTGCGCTTGCCTGATATTAAAAATTATATGTTAGATAATCATCATGGGGATTGTTTAGCTCAAGATATGAAAGAATTAGGGAAATACTTAAGAGATGTCGTTTCTTTAAATGAAGAAAATGCAAACTTCCGTATATTCAGTCCTGATGAAGCAATGTCGAATCGTTTGTCGCATGTCTTTGAGTCGACAAATCGTCAATGGCTTCTTCCTATAACTGAAAAAGATGAAGCTTTAGCGCCTTATGGAAGAGTTCTTGATTCTTATCTTTCAGAACATTTTGCTGAAGGTGCATTAGAGGGATATCTATTGACTGGAAGACATGGTCTTATTCATTCTTATGAGTCTTTTATTCGAGTGATTGATTCAATGATTGGCATACATGCAAAGTGGTTAAAGATGACAAGAGAGATTCCTTGGCGAGCAGATATTGCCTCTTTAAATATCATTGAGACTAGTCATGTATGGCAACAAGATCATAATGGGTATACACATCAAGAACCAGGTTTTATTGGACATATCTTAAATAAAAAAAGAGACATTACAAATGTCTATCTTCCATATGATGCGAATTCTTTAATTTATTATATGGATAAGTGTTTGAAATCAAAAAACTGTGTAAATACAATCGTTGCTTCTAAACATGAACGTCCTCAGTGGTTAAATGCCGATGAGACCATAAAACACTGTGAAAAGGGAATTGGTATTTGGAAGTTTGCCAGTAATGAGGATTTTGAGATTGTTCTTGCATGTGCAGGAGACACTCCAACCTTAGAAGTGATGGCTGCTACTCAGTTACTTCGTCAAAAATCATCGATTAAGGTAAGAGTCGTTAATGTCGTTGATTTATTAACATTAGAAAAAATGAGTGATGAAGAGTTTGGGAATTATTTTCCTAAAGATAAACCTGTTTTATTCTACTTTCATGGATATCCTGGAGTTATTAAAGAACTTGTTTATCAAAGACATCCTCAATTTAAGGTTTATGGCTATGTAGAAGAAGGCGCTATTACGACGCCATTTGATATGCGAGTATTAAATGAAATCGATCGTTATCATATCGTTTTACATACGATAAGCGTATTAAGTAAAGAGGACGCGTTAGAAGGCTATTGTAAACAGAAGTTAGAAGAACACAAAAGATTAATCGTTGAAACAGGAAAAGATTTAATTGAAGTGACTGACTTTACATGGAAAGATGCTTAGGCATCTTTTTATCGTATTTCTGGACAAGTGCCCTCTTGTGGCATATAAAAACAATGAGATTTATATCTTCCTGAAAGGGGTTGATTGTACCATGTTTGTCCACAGGCGTTTGATCCTTTTGGAGCATAGAACCATAAGGCATGTGTGGCAGGATAAAAGTATTCGCCCTTTAAGCACCTTTTTGCTAAATTCTTTTCATTTGTGGTAGCTGAAGATTGGAAAAGACTCGAATTCACCCCGACGAAGCCTCCAGGACTTTGATAGATTACATTATAAAGACTGGTTCTATTTTTAAAGACATCACAAGTTGCTAGGGCACGATTTACAATGACATTTCCTACCATTAACATGGCTAAATTTCCATCTCCAAGTGCTTCTGCTCTCATTAGTCTAGCCATTAAATCCAGCTCTTTTGTTGTATAATTTATTAACATAAAAAAATCACCTACTATAACTATATGTAGTAGGTTTATTTTTACAACTTTTGTTGATGAGAGAAAATGTTTATTCGTTCTTCGATAATTTCATCATTTTTATTAAAATGTTTATAGGTAATTTCTTCTCCATAACCATCTAAGAAGGCAAAGACATTACTTAAGTATTTTGGATCTCCCACTCCAGGAAGATATGTGTATTCAGCGAAGGATGCATTTGTTTGATCGCTTAATATGTCATCAACTTCTTGACCAGTTACTTCTGCAGTATATTCTAACACATCTTCCATGTTGCCTATTCCAAGATTGTAGCATTGAATAGCAGCTAATAAGTGATAGTGCATTGCTTCTGCTGATTTTCTTAAGAGCGCACAGCCAACTCTTATATTTGTCCTAGGATCATCTAAATCTTTTTCTGTAACAATGATATACTCTTTATCTGCATATTTTTCTGGTGTATTAGTGAGCATAAATGTCTCGTATTGGTTTTTAGTAAAATTAAAAACACGTTGTGGTTCATCGTTCCACTCATTAAATTGTATCTGCATAAGATTCTTTTCTTTTCCTGCTGATTCTTGTGTTAGCATCGACATTGGAATATTGGTTGACCAACCATAATCTTGGGCACCTTCAGCACATATATTATAAAATTGACTAGCAGCATATTCTTTTTTTACACGATCATTGGTAAGTTCAAAATCTAGGTAAACAGGATTTCCTATGGTTTCATCTATCTTCGCTTGATTGTTTACTTCATCTGTCATTTCAATTGGATCTTCAGTTAAGAACTCTGTATCTAGGATTTCACTTTCTAGTTCATTTTCTAATTCTTCTATCATTTCATTAGAAAAAATAGGATCACTTTCTAATAAAGCGTTTTCTATCTCTTCATCTACTTTAAAATCGTCTACACTTGGCAATTCTTCTACTGAAACGATATAGCTCTTATTTTCCTCTTCACTTTGCACGACTTTCTTTGCTGTAGCACCTCCTGCAAGTAACATAAAGACAAGAGAGGTAATTTGTACCACTTTAGTTCCTCTTTTAATATTTTGTTTGTTTTTTCCTTCAGCTTGGCTTTTTGTATATTTGACAATGGCCTTTTTCATAGTGCTATAAGTTTTTGGGAAATAGTCTGTTAAGCCTTGTTCATAAAATGCATCAAGATTTTGAATAACGACTCTAGTATTGCTATTTATTAAACGAATTGAACACTCAGTAACAATGACTTTATCAAAGCGTATGTTATCTAATTCTTCTAAATAAAAAAGGGCCTCATCTTTTTTGTGGAAGATTTCTAAGTCTTCTTCTTTTGAAGTACAGATTAACTCTTGTCTTTTATTAATGGAAAACTTTTGTGTTTTTTTCATAATGAAAGCTCCTTTATTACTTTTTCATATTGTTCATCGTCGATATCTTTGAAAATAATTTGTCCATTATCTATTGTGTATTCACTTACAAAAATTGAATCATTTCCCATGTAGGCAACATAGTTTTTATCATTTAAAACGATGGAGTCAAGATAAGAAAAATGTTCTTCATCTATTTTGATATCGAATTGTTTCATAGTATCACCTATTTTCATTATACTCTAAATTTTGCTTTTTTTTAAAAAATCGTGAGATATACTGTTAAGAAAGAGTTAACTAAACTAAAAAAAGAGGGTATTCCTCTTATAAGTCGCGTTTTGCATAGATTGTTGCTGATGAAGGAAAATCTTCAATATTGTTTTTTAATACACCTGACTTCATTTGTTCATAAAAAGTGTCTATAAATGTTAAAATAGGTTTTGTTATTTTTTCAGCATCTTCTCTTGATAAATGATATTTTTGACATTCTTGATCTGTAATGACGATAGCTTTTCTATGAAAGTGGTAGAATATGTCAGAAACAGATTGACCTTGTCTCTTAGCTTCTTTAATAAGTGGTAGCTCGCTTAATGCGGGAATAATGTCTTTATTGTTGATATCAATTTCTTTTTCACTTTCATGCTGGATAAATTCGATAGAGGAGTGGGTTTTATCAATCATATGGACAAATTTGCTTTCAATGTCGACAAGATTTTCGTAATTTTGGAGGCTTTCTTTTATATGCAGCATATTACCAAATGTTTTTTCTAAATAATCGATAGCTGTTTTAGTAACTGCTTGACGCTTCTCTTTTTCGATTCCTTCAAAAGCTGTTATGTCTCCTGTAATGGCTTCTGGTAAATCATGGACAAATATGTAATCTTCTATTTTATTAAAATCTAGAGGATACTCTATAGATTCTTTTAATAAGCGAGCAAGTAAAAGGAGATCAAAAGTATGGTTTTTTATATCGTTTAATCTCTCACTATCTACTTTCCATAAGAGAAGTCCACTTCTTATGGTATTTCCTAGAATGTTATAAAGCTTGTAAAGCTTTATTTGTTTTTTTATCATAATTATCTCTCCGTTTATTGCTTATTATAACAAATAAATTGTGTAATTTTTTAAAAAGTTTTGCATAGAATAGAAAAAAGCGAAAAAAAAATCCTATAATCGTGAAAAAAACGAGATAAATAAGCAAAAAAGTATTGATTTACTAAAAAAAATGCGATATACTCAAATAGTCTTGAATTTAAAAGGCATTAGATTCATGCCTAAGTGGCGGAATAGGTAGACGCACAGGACTTAAAATCCTGCGGGTGTTAAAGCCCGTGCCGGTTCAAGTCCGGCCTTAGGCACCATTTTTGAAAATGGGCAATTAGCTCAGTTGGTTAGAGCATCTGCCTTACAAGCAGAGGGTCTGCGGTTCGAGTCCGTAATTGCCCACCATTTTTTTGCCGACATAGCGTAATTGGTAGCGCAACTGACTTGTAATCAGTAGGTTGGGGGTTCGATTCCCTCTGTCGGCACCACTTACGGAGGGTTAGCGAAGTGGTCAAACGCGGCAGACTGTAAATCTGTTCCTTCGGGTTCCATGGTTCAAATCCATGACCCTC
>CATKZK010000034.1 GCA_949841325.1 uncultured Bacilli bacterium | reverse complement strand
GGGCATACTTTCCTACTATCATTGTATCATTTTTTTACATACGTTTTTGTCGTTTCTATATAGAATACATCAATTTGTACAGTTTGTTGACATCAAAAAGACTTACCTACAATAAGATAAGTCTTCTTTTACAATATATTCGACATAACTATTTGGTTATATTTATTTATATAAAACAATAGTAAATACAATAAAGGGTTCCTCATTTTGAACTTCAATTGTTCCTCCATGCAATTCAATAATATCTTTTGTAATAGATAATCCAACTCCACTTCCTCCTGTTTTAGAAGTACGTGATTCATCTCCGCGATAAAATTTTTCAAATAATTTTTCTATCTTATATTCAGGAATTTTTTCTCCTTCATTTTTAAAGATAAATTTCAATCGATCCTTTTGTTCTTGAATACTAATTTCTATAGTAGAATTTTCATTTGAATAATTCATTGCATTTTTGATTACATTTCCAAACGCTCTTGCTAACAAATTGCCATCTCCATAGTACTGTACTTTCTCTTTTGCTTGAAAGTTTAATGTTAACTTTTTTTCTTGAAGCATAGGATAACATTCTTCCATCAGTTGGTTTATTAATAATGTTAGATTTAAAGAACTTTTCTTTAATTGCATCTCATGTAAATTATAACGAGTAATTTCAAAAAATTCATTTGTTAATTCTTCGACACGTAAAGCTTTATCAAGGGCAATGCCAATATATTTATTTCGTATATCTGTACTTATTTTCTTTTCCTCCTTTAAAAGTGTTAAATAGCCAATAACAGAGGTTAAAGGTGTTTTTAAATCATGTGCCATATAGAGAATTAAATCGTTTTTCTTATTTTCTTCTTCCTTCGCACGACTTCTACTTTCAGCTAAGTGTAGTCTTATTTTATTGAGTTCTATTTCAAGTAATTCTAACTTCTTAGGCAAACTTATTTTATCATCAGGATGCTCAAGAATAGACTCAATAGAGTCAAACATTGTATCCATATCCCTGTTTTCACTAGTGACAACTATAAATGAAATAATCGCGATTATAATTGTGTAGACCACTAATACAATGGGCAATTTATATTGCATGGATTTATACCATAAAACAGCATCATAGTCTGATACATAGTTTGCAAGAGTCTCATTTAACAATCCGTCAAAAAAACAAAATGCGACAAATAAGGTTAATATAGAATAACAGATAATTTTAACCATAATAACAAAGGCTCTTTCCCTTTTAAATTTCGTCATTTTTTTCGTCTTCAATTTTATACCCCACTCCCCATACAGTCTTAATAAACTTTGGTTTTTTTGATGTATCACCTAATTTCTCACGAATTCTTCGTATATGAACCATGACTGTATTATTACTTTCAAAATATTTTTCTTTCCAAACTTGTTCAAATAATTCTTCTGAACTCACAACAACACCAAGATGATTAGCAAGATAAAGTACAATCTCGAATTCTAAAGGAGTTAAGTCTACTTCTTTCCCATAGAGAGTACATTTGTGAATATTTTTAGATATAGATAAGCCACCAATATCAATGGTATCTTTGTTCTTTCCTTCATTATAATCGGTATACCTTCTAACGACAGCCTTTACACGAGCAATGAATTCTAAAGGATTAAATGGTTTCGTAATATAATCATCAGCACCAATCGTAAGGCCTTCTATCTTGTCTTGATTATCAATCTTTGCTGTTAATAAAATGATGGGAAAACGCATCTTTTTATCTCGTATGTATTTGACAATATCAAAACCATTCATTTCATCAATCATAACATCAAGAATGGCCAAATCAATAGTCTCTTGTTCTAAGTATGCAATTGCCTCTTTAGAAGAATAACATTTAAATACATGATAATTTTCACTCTTTAAATAAACTTCTACTAAATCAGCAATCTCGACTTCATCGTCTAAAACTAAAACGTTCATAACACCACCTGGAAAAATTATACCATGATTTATCTTAGAATTTGTAGAGAATACACAATTGTAAGAAAATCTTAATATTTTATTTAGGAGTTTTTAAAAACTCCTTTTAATAAAGGTTTTATAATCACCTTAGAAAGGATGATTTTTATGTGTGGAATCGTTGGCTTTATGAACCAAGAAAAGAAAAAAGAAAAAACACTTCGCTTAATGATGGAGAGTATAAAACATCGAGGGTTAGATGGCTTTGGTACCTATATTGATAAAAACATTGCATTGGGGCACAATCGCTTAGCCATTATCGATTTAGAAGATGGAACTGAACCACAATATAACGAAGATAAGTCTATTGTTCTCATCTTTAATGGCGAGATATATAACTATATCTCCTTACGAAAACAATTGCAACAAAAAGGACATCATTTTTATACGAAAAGCGATGCTGAAGTCATTATACATGGCTATGAAGAATGGGGAGAAGATACCCCAAAGTATCTAAGAGGTATGTTTGCCTTTGCTCTTTATAATAAGAAAAACAAGGAACTTTTTTTAGCAAAAGATCCTTCAGGAATTAAACCTCTTTACTATGCTCGTTTTAAAGATACTTTTATGTTTGCATCAGAAATCAAAGCACTTCTTGCTCATCCTGATTTTGAAAAGGTATGTAATACTTCTTTGCTTTCAAGTTATCTTTGTTTTGGTTTTAATGCGAGTAAGGAAACGATGTTTAAACATGTCTTTGATTTAGAACCAGGAACCTCCCTCTTAGTAAGTAGGAAAAGGATACAAAAGAGACGCTATTTTCGTTTTGAGTTTACAGAGGAAGGATGTACAGTAGAAAACATCAAAGAGGCTATGAGAGATTCTGTTCATCACCATTTAATGAGTGAAGTAAAAGTGGGATCTTTCTTATCTAGTGGAATTGATTCTAGCTATATTGCATCCCTCAGTAAGTTAAATAATACTTATACTGTTGGATATGAGCAAAACGACTATAATGAAATTACCTATGCCAAAGAACTTTCTAACCTTTTACATCAAACCAATAAAAGTAAAATCATTACAAAGGAAGAATATTTAAAAGCACTTCCAACGGTTATTCGATCATTAGATGAGCCCTTAGCTGACCCCTCTATAATTGCTACATATTTTTGTGCTGAACTGGCAAGTCAAGATGTTAAGGTCGTTTTATCTGGAGAGGGAGCTGATGAATTATTTGGTGGGTATTTAGCCTATTTAGAAGAACTAAGTATGCCTCATTATATGAAAATTCCCTTTAAGATACGCAGAGGTGTTTCAACACTTGTTTCTTTATTTCCAGAATTTCGTGGATTTAATTTCCTCTATCGCCGTGGAAGAACATTAGCAGAAGAATATATTGGTATAGGAAGAATTTGTAGAGATTCGGAGTCTTGTAAACTTGTGAAAATTCCTGAGCAAATAAAAACCTCTTCTCTTACAAAAATGTGTTATGACCAATATCAGAAAAATACAAGTTTAGAAAAAAGGCAAATGATTGATTTTACTTTTTATTTAGCAAAAGACTTTTTACCAGCTATCGATCGTGCCACTATGCTCTTTGGGATTGAAGCAAGAACCCCATTTCTCGATTTAGAAGTATTTAAAGCAGCAAGTGCCTTAAAAGAGGAACAAAAAATTAATAAATATACAACAAAAGTTTTATTGCGTGAAGCCGCCAAAGAGGTCATTCCAAATGAAGCTTATAAGAAGAAAAAATTGGGTTTTCCCGTTCCCTTAAAACTATGGATGAAAGAAGACCTTTATTACACGGAAATATATGAAAAGTTTACATCAAAGAGTGCTTCCCTTTTCTTTAATCAAAAGAAAATCTGCAAGCTTTTAAAAAGATACAAAAAAGGAACTTATAAAAATTATAAACTCCTATGGGCTCTTTATGTCTTTATTGTATGGTATGATTTATATTTCAAATAAAAAAATATCAATTGATATTTTTTTAAAACTCTAAATATTTTTCTATATAAGAAACAACTTCCTCTAAAGGTAAAGTAATTTGTTCCATTGTATCACGTTCTCTTATTGTTACGGTCCCATTTTCTACTGTTTCATCATCAATTGTAATACAAAATGGTGTTCCTATCGCATCTTGTCTGCGATAGCGTTTTCCAATGTTTGCCGTTTCATCATAAGTTGTCATAAAATGCTTTGATAATTTCTCTTGAATCTCTAAAGCGAGATTTCCATGAACTTTTTTTATCAAAGGAAGAACAGCAACTTTAAAAGGAGCCAACACAGGTTTTAATTTTAAAACAACACGTATATCTCCATTTTCTAAGGCTTCTTCTTGATAAGCTTCATTTAATAAGGCAAGCACTGTTCTATCAAGCCCATAAGTGGATTCAATAATATAAGGAATAAACTTCTCGTTTGTCTCTGGATCTAAATATTTTTGTGAAACACCTGAAAATTCTTCATGACGAGACAAGTCATAATTCGTACGATTATGCGTTCCATTGATTTCTCCCCAACCAAAGCAAAATTCATATTCAATATCACAAGCTTGTTTGGCATAGAAGACAAGTTTTTCATGATCATGATATCTTAGTTTTTCTTCTGGCAATCCTAAATCCATAAAGAACTTCTTACCATACTCTTTAAAATATTGGTAAAGTTCTTCATCACTTCCCTCTTTACAAAAAGTTTGATATTCCATTTGTTCAAATTCTATCGTTCTAAAGGTAAAATTTCCTGGTGTAATTTCATTACGAAAAGCTTTTCCTATTTGTCCGATTGAAAAAGGTAATTTAGCACGCATTGTCCTTTGTACATTTAAGAAATTGACATATTCTCCTTGTGCATTTTCAGGTCTAAGATACACCGTATTTTTAGAATCATTTGTAACTCCTCTTTGTGTTTGAAACATCAAATTAAATTCACGAATATCAGTGAAATTTGACTTTCCACATTTAGGGCATGGGACTTGATTTTCTTTAATATACTGCATCATCTCATCACGACTCATTGCATCTCCTATAGAAGATCCACTAAAGTCATTAATTAAATTGTCTACGCGGTGTCTTGTTTTACATTCGCGACAATCCGCAAGGGGATCTGAAAACCCTCCAACATGACCAGATGCTTCCCATACACGAGGATGCATTAAAATATCAGCATCTACTTCATAGGCATTTCCTCTTTCTTGAATAAATCGCTTTCT
Organism: uncultured Bacilli bacterium; assembly: GCA_949841325.1. Lineage (GTDB taxonomy): Bacteria > Bacillota_I > Bacilli_A > RF39 > UBA660 > CAG-582. Next base: position 8,416 of record CATKZK010000034.1, on the reverse strand, counting down.
CCAACAGTCTTTTACGGTATTTTTTAGACGACTTCCTAAAGGACCGTAATCCCAAGTATTTGCAAGTCCCCCATAAATTTCACTTCCTTGAAAAATAAATCCATATTGTTTACAAAATGTCACTAAACTCTCCATATTTTTACTCATTTTCATTCCTTCTTTCTCTTTTATTCTAATATTCTTTTGAGTCCCACTTCATTTTCAACCACTTTGATATGGCGAAGGCTCTCCTCAGAAATCATAGATTTTTGATAAAATTTTTTGATCATTTCCAAAAGAGGTGTAAAAAAACCATTATCATTATAAAGGATTATCATTTTCTTACTTCCACTTTTTTCCTTTTCTTGAAGCATACTGAACAAATCTGCAAGGGTTTCAATCCCTCCAGGCAACAGTAAAATAGCATCACTTGTCTCATACAGTAGCTCTTTTTGTTTAAATGTATTCGCAGCCACTTCGTAAGCATCAACTTCTAGATTTTTTAACGTATCAATCATACTTGCAAGAACAATTGCCTTCACTTTGCCTTCTTCATATTTAAATGTCATGTAACTACTTCCACTCATCCCCTCATCACTTCCTGTGAATATCAGTTTATGTCCTTGATGACAAAGATAAGTCGCTACCCGACTTGCCAACTCCTTATATTCTCCTTTAACATTTGGATAGGCAGAACAACTCATGTAAATACGCATAAATTCTCTCCTTTTAAACAAAAAAGAAAACAAGCATATGGGCAGGTTATTCCCGCTGTTCCACCATACTTTGTTCTCTTTTATTTTTATATAGCTCGAGGCTTTCCACACCCGTCATCGCTTGTTTACTCTTTTATTATATACACTTTTGTTTTGTTTTTCAAGCTTTCTTCGTCATTTTCTAACATATAAGAGAGAATTTTAAATTGAATCGGTCCATCAATAGAAGCTTGATGTTCTAAATAATAACAATACGTTCTATATGCATCAATATCCTGCATCTTTATATTTTTCTTACTTGCTTCAATAAATTGTTCCACACTTGTTTCATCGATGTTTCCCTCTAAAAGATCTTGTTCTAAGCAAAGACTCACTTCTTGTAATAGGGCCAAATTCTCTACATCTTCATCGAGCTTTTCCATCAATTGTTGCATTAAAGCTTCATAATTGAAATCTTCCTGATAATAAAGATCCCCTATCTCTTCTCTTTCAAAATGATTCCACACATAATCTACCATTTTCATCGTCAAAGTCTCTTGTTTCATTGCTTCCTCATCTAAAAGAAAATAGAAATAGACAAGCATACGATACATCTTATTTTGATAATTTGTCTCTCCTTCATTGATTGTCTGATACATTCTATCAACAAAATCTGGATACGAGACTTCTGGATTTCCACTTTCTTCTAATACATCATCAATAGAGCGAAACCAATCACTAGTCCCTATTTTTACAACACTAGAAAAATAGACAACGCCTAGTAATGTAGCGCAAGCCATAAGATAAGCTGCATTCTTTTTTGTCTTTGCGTCCTTTTTATTATTATAAAGCCGCATTTCTTCTTCTGTTAGCGGAACGAACCTCTTATCTGTTAACGTAACCAGAATATTTTCTTCCACAAGATAATAGACATTTTTTCTGTCTTTAGAAAAAATATCTTCTTCAACATGTGAATTAAAAACAAGACCATTCCTTTTCTTGATAAATGTACCCTTATATAGTATATGTTTTCTACATTTTTTTGCCATAATTTCCTCCAAAAAAAACCAACAGAGTTGTATTATAAGCGTTTTTTAAGAGAATGTCAAACTTAAATCCTTGATGGGTGAATATCAATTTCTAAATGAACGTCACGAACATTGATATATTGTTCATCAAGAGATGCCAAATTCTGTTTCAATCCTTCATCTACACGATATTTAATGATAATTTGAAAGCGATAAATGGAATTGATGCGAAAAGGAGATGCTGTTGTAGGACCTAACAAAATCATATTCCCTTTCAAACCTTTTTTCAAAAACTGAACGACTTTTGTAGCCTCTTTACTAGCTCTTTCATATTCTTTACTCATGATTTTAATCGAAACTAAGAAGTAATAAGGCGGATATTTAAGCTTTTTTCGAAGTTCCATTTCATATTGATAGTTTCCCATATAATCATGTCTTAAAACATATTGTAAAGTCTTATTATCAGGATTAAAAGTTTGTAAAATAACCCTTCCTTTTAACTCCCCTCTTCCTGCTCGACCACTTACTTGTGATAGCAGACTAAACGTATTTTCTCCACTTCTAAAATCAGGAATATTTAAAGACTCATCAGCATTGACAACACCTACTAACGTAACTTTAGGAAAATCAAGTCCTTTACTAATCATCTGAGTACCTATGATAATATCATATTCTCCTTTTTCAATCGCGGAAATCATTTTCTCATGAGACCCTTTTCTCGAAGTTGTATCTGCATCCATTCTTACAATTCGGTAAGAGGGATATAACTCTTTTAAAGTCGATTCTACTTTTTGTGTACCAAGTCCAAAATCTCGAATGGCTTTTTCTCCACACTCGGGACAAGTATCTGAATTTATTTTAGTATACCCACAATAATGGCACCTTAAATGATTGCTCGTATTATGAAGAGTTAAGGTAATATCGCAATAAGGACATTTATAAGTATATCCACAACTTTGACAGGTTACAATGGTAGAAAAGCCTCTTCGATTTAAAAGAAGCATCACTTGTTCCCCGCGCTCAAGTGTTTGCATTATTTCCATTTGTAGTTCATCTGACAATACTAAATTTCGCTTTTTAAATTCAGGAGCCATATCGACGATTTGAATCATTGGAAGTTCGGATTTTCCGATTCGCTTATTGAGTGGCAAATACGTATATACTCCTTTTAAAGCTCTTGCCATGCTTTCTAATGAAGGCGTTGCTGACCCTAAAACTAAAGGACATTTGTGATAATGACTTCGCCATTTTGCAATATCTATCGCATGATATCTAGGATTATTTTCCTGTTTGTAATTGCTTGAATGTTCCTCATCAATAACAATTAAACCTATATTTTTTAAAGGCGTAAATATTGCTGATCTTGTTCCTACAACAATGTGTACTTCTTCTCTATAGATTTTTTGGTATTCATCATATTTTTCTCCCTCGCTTAAACTTGAATGAAAAATCGCGACATCATTACCAAATCGTTTATAAAATCTTCTTACAATCTGAGTTGTCAAAGAAATTTCAGGAACCAAAAGAATCACATTTTTTCCATTTTGGATCGTTTCTTCACATAATTGCATATAGATTTCTGTCTTTCCGGATCCTGTAATACCATGCAAAAGAAAAGTAGATTCCTCTTCTTTTTTCTCCATGATAGCGTTCTTTATTTTTTCTTGTGCTTCTGTCAGCTCTTTTTTTAAAGTTTCATCTCTCTCTTGCCAAATCCGATACTGACTTTCCTTTTCCTCTCTTACTAGTCCTAATTCTATTAATTTTTGTAAACTGGATTTATTTACAATCTCTTTTTTTAAAAGTCTTCCTCTTTTTAATTCTTCTAAAAGTTCATTCTGTTTTTTTCCTCTCTTATTTTGCTCGATAAAAGCATCAATTTCCTCTAGCTCTTTATTTAAGGAGATATAAGAAATCTTCTGTTCATATGACTCTTTTTTATTATTAATTTTTAAGGAAGAAGGCAACATCGTTTGATACGCGCTGATTAATGTACAAAGGGTTAACTCCTTAATGTATTTTCCCAACGCTAAAAGTTCTTCATTTAACTTTAATTCCTTAGTAATGACCTCTAGAATATCCTTTACTTCTACTTCCATTTTTTTTTCGCGATAAATCCTTAGAACAAAGCCATTAATCACTTGATTGCCAAAAGGAACTCGAACTTTCATTCCTAATTCTAAAGAGTCTTCTAAATGAGAAGGAATATGATACGTAAACGTATGATCTAATGACTTTACTTTAAATTGTACTAATACATCCGCAAACATCTCGTCTTCCTCCTGCCTCTTTACTACCTCTTTACCATATCAAAAAACTTTTCTTTTGTCCATCATCATTCTTCATTCTCTTGTTCAAATTTCTTTGGTGGAATTCCTTTTAAATCCACAAAATTGACGTGAATAATAACATCAGCATCTTTATCCATAAGAATAACTCCTTGGTCTATTTTTCCTTGCTCCATAAATCCTCCATTCTAAAAGGAATTGATCCCTTTACTTTTTATATACACAAAAAAATCTCAAATTACTCATTATTTTTAAAACTTTTTCTAAAAACTTCAGAATTAGACAAATTATTCTCCTTTATTTTTTCATCTTTTTCACATACTAAGACTGGTGATTCGTATGAACTATTTAGAAAAAGTAAAAGATGACTATCAAAGTATGTCAGATTTAGTCATCAAAAACGTAAAAAAAATAAACATCATCTATTTAGAAAGTTTAAGTGACCAAGATAAAATAAATGATTATATTTTAAAATTCACAAATATTCATCATATTCCTAAAGACATTACAAAACTTATTCCTAGTCCCAATGTAAAAGAAATTCAAAAATATGAAGATTTAAAACTTTTTTTAGAACAAGGCTTTACCATTATATTAAATAAAAGTCAAAGTATCGCCATTGAAACAAAATCGAATCTCACTAGAGCCATTGAATCTCCCAATACTGAACCTACTCTCTATGGAGCTAAAGAATCTCTAAATGAAAATTTTCAAACCAATTTAGGCCTTATTAAAAGAAGGATAAAAAGTCCTCACTTAAAAAATACGTCTTCTATTGTTGGTCGTTTCTCAAAAACCATGGTTTCTGTTCTTTATATTGATAATGTCGCAGACCTCGATTTAGTAGAAAAGATCAAAACACGAATAGATCATATTGACATCGATGGCATCAATGATATTGGCGAATTAAAACAATTTTTATGTCATGATAATAAAAATGTCTTCCCCGCTTTTCGCATCACTGAAAGACCCGATATGATTTCAAAATCTCTTTTAGAGGGGAAAATTATTGTTATGATGGATACTTCTCCTTATGCTTTAATCGTTCCCACTTTTCTTGCTGACTTTATCAATCCAGTAAGTGATGATTATGGAAAAAACATCAATATCAACTTTTTAAAGATTCTTCGCTTTTTCTGCTTCTTTCTCTCTATTATCATTCCTGGTTTATATATTGCCATTATCACATTTAATCAAGAAACGATTCCAACAAATCTATTGCTTAACTTTCAAATGCAAAGAAAAGGTGTTCCCTTTCCCTCTATTGTCGAATGTCTCATTACACTTATCAGTTGTGAAATTTTAAGAGAAAGTGATATTCGTTTTCCCTCTAAGTATGGATCTGCCATTTCAATCTTAGGAGGATTAGTCTTAGGAGAAGCTGCTGTATCTGCGGGAATTGTTTCTCCTATTATGATTATTATTGTTGCTCTAACCTTTATTTCAAGCCTTATTTTTACTGACTTAGAAATCATGAATGGTATTCGTTACTGGCGCTTTTTCTTTCTCCTTCTCTCTTGTTTCTTTGGCCTATTTGGTACTGGCTTAGCATTCGTTTTTCTTCTTACCAATCTCTGCAGTTATGAAATTTATGATAAACCTTACTTCTTTCCTATTGCTCCATTTGATAAGAATTATTTAAAAGATACTTTATTTAAAATGCATAATAACAAACGCAGTAAACTCTTAAGTAAAAATCGATATCGAGGTGACGCATGAAAAAACTATTTTTAGCTGTTCTTATTCTCTTTACTCTTACAGGTTGTTTTAATTATCACGAACTAGAAAATTTTGGTATTACTTCATCCATTCTCTTTGATTATGAAGGAGATGAATATAAAATTACGATAGAAATCGTTGAAAAGGAAGAAGAGGAAGACAAACAGGTTCTATATGAAGGAAGTGGTAAAACCATTTCAGATGCCCTACAAAAAGCGCTTTTAAGTGCTGGAAAGAAACTCTCTTACTATCATTTAAATGCCGTTTTGCTCACTGAGAATGTCGATATTCATGAAGTATTACTTTACTTAATAAGAAATCCTCAAATTAATAATTCCTTTTATGTCGTCTTAACTGAAAGTAAAGAGGTCTATGACAATGAAGAAGATGATCTTGGGAAAACAGTAAGTGAAATATTAAAGGCAACAAAGAGCTATTCCTTCTTTGATATTGCTGAAGTTTTATTCGACGATAAATTAGATATGGCACTTCCCTATTTAAGTAAAGAGTTGCGCATCGATTCGGTAGTTCCTTATCATCAATTTAAACAATTAGAGAAATTAAATTTTGAAGAAACAGAAATTTATAAAATGCTTGCCAATGTAAATGGTTCAAACGTTGATACGAAGTGCAGTAAAGATAAAAATTTTACAGTGAATGTAAATTCGGTTTCGACCAGTTTTAAATTTGAAGACAAGATAAAAACAAAAGTTAAATTAGAAGTCAGTATAGCTGAATTTACCTGCGATTTTGATTTAAGAGAGCCAAAAGGAATCGATAAAGTGGAAAGTCTTGCTAATAAGCAAATAAAAAAAGAAATCGAAGAAGTGTTAAAGAAGATAAAAGATGGAAAAGCAGATCTCTTCGGTCTTAATCAAATCATTTATAATAAAAGACACACTCTAGATAAATCATTTTATGATTATGATTTTGAAGTAGAAGTAGAAACACATATCAATAAGAAAGGACTTATTTACTAATGAAAAGAGACTTTAATATTTTAAATTATTTTAATATGCGCGCCCTTTTCTTAGGAGTGGGTACAGCAAAAATTTTAATAACAGCCAAAGAATATTTCCTTATTTCTTTGCTTTTAGGAACACTTCTTGGTGTAGGTCTTCTTTTTCTTTTTCGTGTAGAACTTAAAAATAAGATCATTAGCACAATCGTAGCTTCTATTCTCTTTATCATTGCCATTATTCTTTTGATTCATATGATTTCAACCATGTATTTAACAGAAATGCCAAAATTGTTAATTGGAATTCCCATCGTGTTACTTGTACTTTATATCATTTCAAAAAAAGAAATTGTTCTATATCGTGTATCAACAATTTTAGTTGTCATCAATACCATTTTGTTTGCGCTTACCTTTATTTCTCTTATCCGCTATGTCAAATGGAGCAATTTTTCTTATACAGATACTTCTTTTATGAAAGTACTCTTCGCGGGTGTGCAATATGCTATTTTTTCGACTGTTCCTACCTTTATTACACGCGATAAAGAAATGAGTGATTATTCTCTTATAAAAACCTATGTAATATCTTCCTTTACTATGGGTGTCATCTTCTTTCTTACCTTTGGAATACTAGGGCCAGAATTAATCAATCAGTACCGCTATCCTGAATACATCATTTTAAAGAAAGTTACCTTTTTAGAAACCCTTGCTAATTTAGAAAACATTATCTCATTTGTATGGGTATTTGACATTTTAATGCTTTTAGTCTCTTGCGCTAATACGATTAAAAAATGCATCAATCACAATAAAATCACATATCTTTTCTTAATTGGAATTCTCATCTTCGTTTCTTTCATTAGTAAGTTTTATCAAAGTATCCTTTACGTATATGATTACACACTTTATATTTTAATTAGTGTATTTTTACTACTCTATCTCTTTAATAGAAAGAAAAATCACAAACACTTGAAAAAAGAAAATCCTCAAGCTTGATTTTCTTTTTTTATACATATCTAAGAATGCGAGCACCTATACCTGTACTCGTATAAGAGGATTTATAATAATTGTCCAAACTCCACAATCCACGCCCATCTGCTCCACGCCATACACCACCAACATAAGGAATCACATTTCCTGATGATTGGCGATAAATATCTGTTGTATAGGAATTTCCTTCTACAACTGTGGCAATAGGAATTGAGACTAATGGATTTGTATCATCATAACCAAGCTGTTTTACGTAGCCGTCTTCTTTGGCATTTACATATCCTAATACTCGATAATCTCCATCAAAAGTATCTACTTGATATGTATTGGGATTATAATTGATATATGTTTGATGATTTTTTATATTGATTCCATCTACATACTGATAAATATTTCCAAAGATGTCTTCAACACCTCGATAGATGACGGAATGCTTTCCATCATTGATTACACTTCCTGATTTCATCCCTAAAGTATCACATTCTCCACTAGCTACAGAAGAAGTATTAATTGTATTCCCTAATCCTAACGCTTCTTGACTATCATAATCGGCATATTCTACTAAATAAAGCATTTGAATAAGAAAGTATCTCCAATCTAATTGACCAAAGTCGCTTCCTAACTTTCTTGCATATGTTCTAAAATTAGTAATGGTTACATTGACTAATGGAGCATATCCACTTCGACTGTACACCTTTGTGGCATTCCCTGACATCGTATATCTTCCTATACTGAATGCTTCACTTTTGGTATACCCTTCTTGAG
>CATKZK010000033.1 GCA_949841325.1 uncultured Bacilli bacterium | reverse complement strand
TCGAAAAGTACACATCAAAGTCTTGTGTATTACTTGCTACATTTGTATTTCCATTTATAAATAATGTTGTTGATACTGTGGCAAATCCTATGGTCATCAACAAAATTGCAAGTATTAATAAATTCTTTCGTTTCATGATATCACCTATTTACTTCATCTTACTTCAAATCTTGTTTTACATAAAGTCTTTCGACAAAGTTTTTCCTTATTTTCATTATAGAAGAAAAGAGACTTACCTACAATAAGATAAGTCTCTTTTTACAATATATTTGACATAACTATTTGGTTATTCAAAAACTTACATAAGCTTTTTTACAAGCACAAAAAAAGACAATGAATGTTGTCTTATAAATGTAATGTCTGCGTTTCCTCTAATCTTCTTTGTAGTTCTTCCATACTTAACGTAATTTCCATATTTTCTTCATTTTGTTTTATTTCTAATTCTTCTGGTATTTCCAAATAAACTTGTTTAAACTCAATTGTTCTCATTCATTTCATCTCCTGCTGTCATAATTTCTCCAATATAGATATTTGCGGTTTTGATAATCTCATCTTCTAATTTTTTTTGTATTTCTTCTTCTGCTACATTTTCAACATCACTAAAGTCTGGGAAATCAAAAAATTCGGTTTTATCAAATTTCTCTGTTTCCTCTTCTACTTTAATCTCTTCATGTATCTTAGTATCCTCAGATGGCAGTGAATTAAAAGCCACATTTTCTTCTTCTGTTGTCTTTACTAAAGGAATTTCAACCTTTTCATTTGGAATAAATCGATTCTCTTGAAGATTGCCAATCTCATTTGAATAAGAAAACTGATCCTCTTGTTTTATTTCGATTGGAATTTCATGTTCGATTGGAAACGCCTTTGTATCCTCCTTTAAAGGTTCTTCCTTTTTTTCAAGTTCCTCAGGATCAACTGATACAATATTATAAGATTCTAATATACTTTCTTCTTCACTTTCCTCTTTTAATGGCGGAATAATAATCTCTTGCTCTGCCACTTCAAAAATATGAGAACTTGTTTGGTACAATTTTTTCTTTTTTTCAAGTTGTTTATTTGAAACTAAAACCCATATAAAAACAAGTACTAATAATACCAACAAAGTAATTAATGTTGGAAAAAAAGCCTGACTTGCTACAAATTGTTCAAATGTTCCCACTATAACCGCCTCTATTCTAGACATATCATATCATATTTCGATATTTTTTTGCAATAGAAAAGTATATTTCCTATTTATTTTATTCTATGCACGATCTATAAAAACAATGACTTTCCTTATCAAATCAAACATTCACAAAAAAAGACCTTATCAACTAAGGCCATTTTCTCAAGTTAAAAGATACGAATAATATCTTGGAATGTAATATATAACATAAGTAGCATAATCAAGATAAAACCAATACTGTGAAAATATCCTTCCACTTTTGGATCCACTTTTTTATGTGTAATTGCTTCAATAATGACAAATACTACTCTTCCACCATCAAATGCTGGGAAAGGTAAAATGTTGATAACACCTAAATTGATAGAAAGATATGCCATTAAGTAAATCACATTTGCAATACCGTATGAAGCCACTTGTCCTACAACAGAATACATTCCAACAGGTCCTGATAAAGCACTTAATCCAAGTTTTCCTGTGATTAAAGAACCAATGATCATAAACATCGATGAAAATATACTAGTGAATTTGATAAAGGCATATTTAAGTGCATTGAGTAGTCCATGTTTTACCTCTTGATCAGCACCAATACCAATCATTTTTGTAACAGCTACCTCTTCTTTTTTCATATGATGTTCTTCTGCTATTTTTTCTAATGTATTTTCTTCCGTAATTTGAATATTTTGATTATCAATTACGGCATATTCATCAGGAACTATTTTATACTTTTCTTCTTTTCCATCTTGGTGACGAATAACATATTCCACATAGTTATTTTCATTTTTTAAACTATTAATAATCGATAATTTATCCCATGTTCTTACCCTTTTTCCATTGCATTCTACAATCGTATCACCGATAACAATTCCCGCTTTCTCAGCAGGAGAATTTTTTTCAATATAACCAATTTTACTTGTTTGATCAGATGTTCCCCAGATAAGAGAAATCGCGAAAAGTAAAACAAAAGCAGTGACAAAGTTCATAAATACACCAGCAACAAGAATTAAGATTCTTTTTATCTTACTCTTATTACACATGAATTTATCTTTTTCTAAATCACTATCGTCTTCTCCCTCTTCTCCTGCTAACTGACAAAATCCTCCAATTGGCAATGCTCTTAAAGTATATTCTGTCGGGTCATTTTTACGACGAAATCCCAATACTTTTGGTCCCATACCTAAAGCAAATTCATAGATATGAACACCACACATCTTTCCTAGTAAAAAGTGTCCCCCTTCATGAACAAAGATGAGCAAAGTCAAAATAAGTAATAACACTACAATATTCCAAATCCATGTATTTGGAAAGAAGATAAGTACCACTAAAATAAAAGCGATAATTAAAAGCAAGGTTACAACACTTTTTAATGTACTTTGTTCACTACTATTCTTTTTATTTTCTTCTTTTTCCATAAGTTCCTCCTATATAAATTGTATGATAAAAAAGTACGCAATTAAAATAAATACCATACTATCAATTCGATCTAAAACTCCTCCATGTCCAGGAATTAAATTTGAAAAGTCTTTTACATTATTTTCTCTTTTTACTAAACTGAAGAATATATCTCCTATTTGTCCAATCACACTTAGTATTATGGTTATGATAATAAGGGTAACGATATTCCCCGTTCCTATAAACATGATGTGAAAAGTAACTGCTACTATCGTTCCTACTAAAGTTCCAACTAGTGAACCTTCAATCGTCTTTTTAGGACTAATTTCTGTTAAAGGATGTTTCCCTATTAACAAACCTCCAAAAAGAGCAAAGATATCGGTTACACACGCAATAATCACAATATATAGTAATTGATATAATGATTCTGAATAAAGCGTTATAAAAAGATTAAAAATCGTCCCTACAAAAAGAGTAACAGAAGCAAGATAAAAAGCTTCTTTTACGGTATAATTCTTTTTCTTTAAAAAGACAGTAGGTGTCAATAAACATAGAAACACTATCGATAAGGTTTCATAGCTTAATCCAAATAAAGCACTGAAATGATCTCGATTATCTAATACTAATAATAACATACAGACAAGACCTATCATCTTCATTATAGTAGGTATTTTTAAATCTTTTCTAACATCAATAAATTCTTTATAAACAAGTGTCGCAATTAAAGACATCCCAATTAAAAAGGGAACTCCACCAAAATAAAACATGCATATGACAATCGCTGCCATTACAATGGCACTTAGTATTCTTTCTTTCATAACAAGCTCCTATCTAGATGACCAACTCTTCGGTAATTTTAAAGTGTCTTTTGGATTAATCAAATGACTTAACCAACTACTGTATGAGAAGTAATCTTTTTCATACCATCCTGTTGCTAAAGATAAGTGAAGATGAGCACCCGTAGTACAAGTATCATAACCACCATATTTACTTGCAGTATGTTTTCCTCCTCCAGATAATCCCACAACAGTATTACTGTCGACTTTCTGACCAAGTTTTGCATTTATTTTCCATAAATGCATATAAGTGGAAGTATACTTTTTCCCATTTACAATATGCTGTACATACACCATATTTCCTCCACATTTTGATTTTTTAACTAACTTACTTACTGTTCCATTGGCAATAGAATAGACTTTTGTTCCCTCAGCAACCCCAATATCTGTACCACTATGAAATTTTTTCTTCTTCGTAATAGGATGAATACGATATCCAAAACTTGAAGTAATCGTTCCTTTTGTCAAAGGTTTTCTAAAGATTTTATCTCCTGATACACTTAAACAAACATCTAAATTATCATTTTCTTTACAACCAATACTAACATAGAAATCAATCGAACTTTGAATAGATTTAATCTCTGCTTCGATATCTTGAGTCATATCATTTAACTCAGATAACTGACTTCCAAGCTTATCAATGCTTTGATTTAATGAACCAATTTGCTGTTGAAGTTCTTTTTCTTTCGCTTCTAAATCTTTCTTTAACTGAGCATTATAGGCAATCTTATCTTTCCACTCACCAATTTGCTCTTCTTGATAATTCATCACTTGTTCAATAATCGCATAGCGGTATACAAGATCTTCATAAGAAGTCGCATCAAACACATATTTTAAGTAGACATTTTCATTTTTGCTAATTTGATATGTCTTAACCAATTTCTCTAATTTTTCTTTTCCTGAGGAAATCTCTTGCTCTAATTGTGCTGATTCATTTGTTGCAGCAATCACTTTCTGTTGATTTGTTTGAATTTGATTCTGATTACTTTCAATATTATTCTTAGCACTATTAATCTGACTTTTCGTTAAATTTTGTTTTTCTTTATTTTGCTGTTGTTGTTTTTTTAAAGACGATAATTCTCCTCTTAATTCTGCCAAAGTATTAGCTTTTGCATAGACAATTCCATTCGATAAAGGAATGAAAAAGACAGCACTGCTTAAGATAAAAAGAATGATTTTATTTTTCATATTTTTAAATACCTCCTTACAGCATTGACGGATCCAAACATACCAACAACTCCCCCAACAATAACTAAAACAAGACTTGTAATATAGATAATCTCTTCTGGTTTCACAAGAACAACTAAGTCAGTAAATAATTTCCCTCCTACAAAGTCATAGAAGAAAGCATAACCATAAATCGTCAAAAGAATGGGAATGATAGCACCAATAATTCCTAATACAAACCCCTCAATAAGAAATGGAAATTTAATGACGGTATTGCTCGTTCCAACGAGACGCATGATATTAATTTCTTGTCGTCTTGAAAAAATCGTAATCTTAATCGTATTCGCAATTAAGAAAGCTGTAACAAGGATTAAAGCAATAACAGCTACGATACAGGCATTTTTAATAATATCAAACATAGATACAAGCTTATTCACAAGCGATTCACCATATTTAACACGGCTAACTTTATCAAAGCCTTCAATTTCCATCGCTGTATCTGTAATATCTCTAACATCTTTAACATGAACAACAAAAGCAGATTCTAGTTTAAAATCATCTAATATCTCTAATATTTCTTTGATGTCATCATCTTTACTTAAAGATTCTTTTATATCCGTTGTCGTATCGTATGTCGTCTTTTCTGCATCTACGTTTTCTAAATCATTAATCTGTGTTTTCAAAGCCTCTACTTCTTCTTCTGTTGCATTTTGATCTACTAACGCAACAATGGTTAATACTTCTTCAATGTCATTCGTAATACTTCTCACATTATATGTAACTAAGATAGCGACAGCTACAAGAATTAAAGTTACGGCTGTACAAGAGATAGAAGCCATACTTAAGGAAAAATTACGAAATATACTTTTGAAGGCATCTTTTATACTTTTTCTACATATTCTAAGCATTCTCATTTTGAACATAACTTCCTTTCTTCTTGTCAGAAACAATAACGCCTTCATGTAAACAAACAACTCGTTTTTTCATGCGGTTTACAATTTCTCGATCATGTGTTGCCATAATGATGGTAGAATCCATTTCACGATTGATTTTATCTAACACATCCATAATTTCTTTACTTATTTTTGGATCCAAGTCTCCTGTGGGCTCATCACATATGATAAGCTTCGGTTCATTGACAATCGCTCTTGCTATACATACTCTTTGTTGTTCGCCACCTGATAATTGATTAGGATAGCTTCTAATCTTTTCTTTAAGACCAACACGTTCAAGAGCTTTTAATACTTTCTCTCTAATTTCACTATCTTTCATTCCATAGCTTTCTAAAGGATAAGCGATATTTTCATAGACATTTAGTTTAGGTAGTAATTTAAAATCTTGAAAAACGACTCCTATTTTACGCCTTAATTTATATACATTTCCATTTTTCAATTTTGAAACATTGATATTCCCCACAAATACAGAACCACGATTCGGTTTCTCTTCTCGATATAAGAGTTTTGTCAATGTACTTTTTCCACTTCCACTTTGGCCAATAATAAAGACAAATTCACCCTTCGATATAGATAAATTGACATCAGCTAACGCTGAAACGCCATTTTTATAGACTTTAAATACATTTTTTAATTCAATAAATTCCATGAACATCACCTTATGGCTTTATTATAACACAGTTATGGATTTTCGCCTATACATTAAACAAATGTATGTCAAATAAAAAAATAGTTATATTTTAAAGGATAATAAACAAAAAAGATTCCTTAAAAAAGAATCTTAATGTTTTCTTCTAGGCCCAGGTCCAGGATGAGGACCATGCCCAAGTGTCGTTCCATAAGTCTCAGCAATACTTTGAGCCATTTTATAATCCGTTACTCTTCTTCTAATGTCCTCAGAAGATGGTCCTTTTCTCTCTCTTTCTACTACACCACTTTCAGGAATTACATAAGCTGGTTTTGCATAGTCAGGCTTTGCAAGTTCATCAAAATAATCTTTTGTATCTTCCGCCATATCTAAAAGATTATCTAGATAATCATATTGATCAATTTCATATTTTTCGCGATCCATCGCATATTTTCTAAAAAGTGCCATTTCTTCTTTATTCTGTTTATCTACAGGAATAAAATGTCCATGTTCATCTTTAGGTAAAACAATTTCAATATAAGAAGATAACTCATCTTCTTTATCCATTGCATCTTTAACATAGTCAAAGCGAATTTCAGAAAACACTTCTCTTCTTGGGACATTCCCTCGATAAATCGCTTTTCCATCTTCTAAACGAACAAGATAACGATTCGTATCATAAACGTGTCCCAATTGATCTACTTTTGGTCCAATTTGAACACCATTTATTCCATATACTCTAGGTTGAAATAAATAAATAGTATCTTCAGTAAAGGTATTATCTGGTTGTTTTACTCTCACTTTTCCTTTTAATAAAATATCCTTTTCTAAATTAAAATTAGTCTCTTCTCTTACGTGAACTCTTTTTTGATCTGTTGCATCTTTTACATTTTGAAAGAGAATCGTCCCTTTCTTTTCTAATTGATTATGAATTTGTTGATTCTTTTTTTCCATTGCTCGATACGCAGGGTTTTCCTCTAACTTTCGCATCTTTTTTACTTCCCTTTTTTTCTTTCGCTCTTCTCTTCCATCTCTCCACTTGTAATAGGCAACTGGAAGAGCAACACTACTACCTCCTACAATCGCCCCTACAAGAATAACTAAAGTCAGCATATCCATAGAGATCACCTCTTGCACCTATCATAATACAATCCCTTTAAATAGTCAATTTAAAACAGGCTATTTTTAGCCTGCTTGTCACTCGATTATCGAGATTTTTTCTTCTAGCGCTTCAAGCTCTACACTGTTGATAGATGCAAATTTTTTACTGATTTTATCTGTTGTTGTATGAATATCTCTAACTTCATTTGATACAGTATCAATACTTTTTGAAAGTTTATCCCATCTTTCTTTATATCGTTTAAATTCAACCCCTAATTTATTTAACTCTTCGTGAATAACTTTTGTATATTTATCTCTTTCAATATTTTTTAAAATCATACTAATGGTAGAAAGAGTCGACATTAAAGTCGTTGGGCCACATATCCATACACACTTTTTATAAGCATACTGAAGCAAATCAGAGTGGTATGCATTTAATTCTGCAAATAAGGCTTCTGCTGGCAAAAACATAATCGCTTCAGCAGCTGTCACTCCACTAACGATATACTTATTTGCAATCGCATCTATATGCTTTTTAACATCACTTTTAAAAAGACGAGCAGACATTTCTCTTTCACTTTTTTCAAGACTCTTATCTGTCATTTTTTCATAGTTTTCTAGAGGAAATTTAGAATCTATACAAATCGTTCCCAAAGGTTCTGGCGCAAACAATACTGCATCACTAATAGTGCCATTTGGAAGATGATATTGCAAATCATAAATGCCTCTTTTTTCTCCAAAAATAGAAGTCAAAATATACGTCAAATTCACTTCCCCAAATGTCCCTCTCGTTTTCTTATCTGTTAATACACTTTGCAAACTGATTATGTCTTTAGATAAATCATCAATGTTTTTCTGTGCCTCGTCAATTTTAGAAAGACGCTCAAGCACACTTGCAAATGTTCGATTGGTTTTTTCAAGATTTTGATCTAATTTTTCATTTACTTTTTCATTGATTTGAAAAAGATATTTCTCTATTCTTTCATTCAGCTTTTCAAAATCTGTCAATAACTCTTTAGTAAAACCATATTTAAAATCACCAATCTCTTTTGTCATTTCCCCTTTAAAATCACTCATAGCTTTTACCAATTCGATTTCTTTATTCTTTTGATGATTTCCTTTAAAAATGAGAACAATTAAAAGAATTAAAACAACAACTAACAATCCAATACTTATATACTCCATAACTTACTCCTTACTCCACATGAAAATACTTATTCACCATTTTACTTACAATAAATGTTCCTACTAACAATACGATAATTTTAACTAGATAGATAGGATGAGTAAAACATTCCATTAAGGTTGTTCCAATATATCCCCAGAAATAGACCATCACGAGTTTTCCAATCATAATAGATATCATAAATTTTTTCCTTGATATATTAGAAAGTCCCGCGGCCACATTGACAACACTTGCTGGCGTAAAAGGAATCGCGACTAAAACGGCAAGCCCTGAAACAGAAATATGGTCGATATAATGCATAAACTTCTTGATTTTCCCTGCATCTTTTTTCATGAATTTACGTTCAAACCACTTTTTTATTTTGGAACGAAATAATGTAAAAGATAAAAGACATCCTAGACAAGTAAATACCCAACTGATGATAAAGCCTAAAAGACTCCCAAAAGTATAAAAGACAAGTGTAATAAATACGCACACAGGCAAAATAGGAAGAATTGACTCAATTGTTATAAGCAAACAACTAGCCAACGCTCCCCAAATACCTAGACTTGCCAAAAACGTCTCTGTTAAGGCATCTAAATGTGTACTGATTTCTTGTAAACTACTTAGTACTATATCCATAATAATCACAATCACCATTATACTCTAAAATAACTTCTATTTAAAGTATTAAATTAATTGTGTTACATTATACCCTTTTTGTTCTAAAGTCATCACGACTTCTTTACTTTTTACACCGTGTTTACAATAGAAATAGTATTTCCTTGATCGATTTAGATATTTTTCTGTATCATAGATGAGTTTCTCATAAGGAATATACTCTATATCTAAATTAATCAATACTCCATCTCCTGGATAATCACTTTTTTTCATTCTTTTCATACTCTAGTATATGCATAAAAAATAAAATGGAAACAAAAAAAGAAACACCTATGCAATTTGTGTACCTTTTACTACATTTGAATTACTTGATTTGGTAGCAATCATTTTATCTACTAACTCAGATGCATCTGCTGTATAGTTTACTGTGATTTTTGCACCATTATCTGTAGCCGTATCTTCAGACATTCCATAATTATAGGAAGATGTCTTTTTATAAGTTGTGCAGTTAGTTCCTCTTATCGTAATGGTTGTTACTAATTTAGGAGAAAGAGCAAACATTCCTAGCATTGTTGTCACATTGGTTGTATCAAAGCTACCCAAGTTTAAACTAGTTAGGCTACTACAATCAGCAAACATATAGGACATATCTGTTACTTTACTTGTATTAAATTTGCTTACATCTAAGCTGGTTAACGATTCGCATCCAGCAAACATGTAACTCATATCTGCTACATTGCTTGTATTAAAATGACTTACATCTAGACTGGTTAAGCTTGCACATCCACTAAACATTTGATTCAATCGAGTTGTTTTACTAGTATCAAAATGACTTACATCTAAGCTGGCTAAAGATTCACAACCATAAAACAAATGACTCATGCTTGTCAAATTTCTTGTATCGAATCCACTTACATCTAAATTAGTTAAACTTCGACAGTCTTCAAAAGTAGCAAACATATTTGTTACTTTGCTTATATTCCAATTGCTTACATCTAAGCTTATTAAATTACTGCAGCCACAAAACATATATTCCATTATCGTTACGTTGCTCGTATCAAAGTTACTTAAATCTAAGCTGGCTATAACGACACAATAATAAAACATATTCGCCATATTTGTTACTTTACTTGTATAAAAGTTGCTTACATTTAGACTAGTTAAACTTCGACACTCTTCAAACATAGACTTCATATTTGTTATATTACTTGTATCTAGATTTTCTAATCCATTAATTTGAGTTGTTTTTCTAAAACCGTAAAAAAGCATTGTTGAATCTGGGTTAGCAATTACTCCACCATCTTGTCCAATATAAAGTTCTATCAGATTATCGTTATCTTCATCTTTACTATATCATGATACTTCCATTTTGTTTCTCTGATACATCCCCTATTAATGTGGCATCATTTGGCACTTCTTTACTATCGACTAAATTTATGGTCTCTACACTGGTTCTTTGTACGGTGTATCCAAGATAAGATGAAGCCGTTGATTTAGTTTCATCTGTTTTTAAATAATCGATTTGCTCCTTTTCTATTACATCATCCCCTGTTTTTTCTCTTTCAACTTTCCTGTTATCTCACATGAAATATTGATTTCTGTTTCTTCAAATACACTTTTGATAACTGTTAAAGTAAGTGTTCCACTTCGTATTTCTCTTGCTTTTAGAGGTGTTTTAATATTGAATTTATTTTCTACCCCATCTTCCACTGCTTTAGAAAAATACACATCAAAATCCCTTTGACGACTTGCTATGTAAGTTTGCCCATTTAAATAAAGCACAGTTGATACGCTGGCAAAACCTATTGCCATAAATAAAATAGAGATAAATAAAATCATATTCTTTCTTCTCACCATACATTCCTCCTCATATGATTAATTCTTCTATTATTTTATTTATTATACCAAACTTTTTCTGTACTTTCATTTTAAAACACAAAAACTATTTTATACATTTATTTGACAAAAAAAGTACAATGCTGTACTTTTATTTTTTTCTAGTAAATAGATAGATAACAACAAAGAGAATAAGTAATATGCCACTTAATAGAAAATACTGTAACTCAGAACCTTTACTCTTTTTTTCTTCTTGTTGCTTTGTTGTCGTTTCTTCTTTCTTTTTTTCTTCTCCTCTTAATTTTAACACTACTTTTTCTAAAGCTTTATAATCAAAGGAAAATTCTTTGTTAGCATCAGGATGATCCTTGAAATAATCATTAAAAGAAATGGCAATATCATAATAACGATAATCCTCTTTACTATACGTTTTATCATTAAAGCCAAGTAAGAAACCCTCCATTGATTTTTCTACGATATCGATAATATACCAAGTTCCATCAAGACGTACAAGATTATACGTATGGCTAGTTGTATAAGTATCCTTTTTCTTCTCTGTAACATGATCAACAATATAGGATTGAATACCCAATTTCTCCATTAGATATTGAAACGCTGTAGCCTTTCCAATACATACCGCTTTCTCCTCAATAAAGACATCATATGGGCTTAAATATGCCTCTATAAAATTTTCATAGCCTGTATCCTTTATATATTGACTTCGATTACTTATATAAATATATGCTCCCAATATCTTTTCATAATCAGACTTATCTTTTAAAAGAGGCAAAAAGCTTTCCATGAAGGTTTCTACCTTCTTTTCCTCATCACTATTTGTCTTCTTTATTAAACCATTAAGAACAAGTTCCTCTTCTGTATAATGAGGCAAACTTTTTATTGGATGAATTTTGCCATATTCTTCATAAGTAAACATATTTTTATCTATCGAAGTAAGATAATGTTCTTCGAAATATGTCATAACATTTGCAAAGTCTATCGTTTGATATTCACTTTTAGAATAAACAAGATGCGCTTCTACTGATTTATCATTTTTCATGGTTTCATCAATGGCTTTTTTCACTTCATCTGTATTATGAACACGAATACATTGTTCTTTTAATTCAGCACATCTTTTATCTGCTTCATTTTCGATAATTCCTTTTTCATAAGTCTCTTTGTCAATCTCTTTTCCTTGATAAAAATAATGTTCTTTATCCTCAAGAGAAAGAATCAGATACTCTTCTACGTTAAATTCCTTTTTAGCTGTCTCGTAGGACAAAACTTTATCATCACTCTTATACTCGAGAACATACCCCTCTTTTTCTTTTTTATAGTCTATTTTAAGGCCCTCTGCTTTTACATGACTCACAAGTAATAAAACACCTAACAGACATATTCCTATTTTTTTCACACTTAGCACCTACCTTGTATGTTTATTATATCATCTAAACAAGAAAAAAAGAATCCTCTTTTTTCTAAAAGTAAAGATTCTTTTTTTTATTATTTTACAGCTAATGACATGCGAGACCCATTATACGCAAACGAATTACCATTTGAAGATGAATGAGAAAAGATAGAAGCATCAACAGAATCATATTCGGCTCCACGAATCAGCCATGGCCAGCCAGCTAGAGGCAATGTCCCTGCACTTTGATACCAACTATTATGATCTACTGCATCATATGGTGACCCTGCTCCTTTATAGCGATAAAATGGTCCCATCTCTCCTGTTGCATCTCCTAAAATACGTTTATTCCATGTTCTCTTTGCAACATCACTTGGATAAAAATCAAAATATTTACTGTAAGTTGTAATCTCTGATGAAGTAAATCCACTAGAACCTAACTCACCTTCTTTAAATGCGGCTACATATTCATTAGCACCACCTGCCATATCGTAAATTCCGGTAATGTTTCCTGTAGTGGATGATTTTACACCTAATTCTGTTTCATATGTAGATTTGCCATCAGAAGCATATCCTGTTCTATAACTTGAAGATTTATTTCCAGCAACATTTCCACTTAGACCATACTTAGAATGACTTAAGTAAACAGTTGCACCCCATTCAGTAGATTTAATCAAATGAGAATCAAGTTCTCTCTTATAATTATAAGCTGTATAAAAGCAATTTGACACCGTATTATATCTCCAGCTATACACGTTGGGTTTGATAACAACAGATGCTGGAGAGCGTAAATTATTTTCTGCACTAGAAGTAGAAGTAGCTCCCTTATACCCAGTTTCAAATTTTCCTACCCATAAACCATTGACACCAAAGTTTTGGAAAGCTGGATGTGTCATCCATTTACCAACTGCACAGTTTCCTGACTGACCTGCTGTCTTAGGACTTACACAAGAAGTATCTGTATCTTCTGTTTCTTCTAGGGTAAACTCAATTTCTATTGGACCTTTTGTCGTATCAGCTGGTTTACTTGAACCTGCAATATTCGTGTAATTTCCCATGTCAAATAATTTATATTTAAATTTAGGTATCCATACAAAGTAAGATTCAATATCACTTTCATTAATAACATCGCCTACTTCATATGTTTGGCTTGGGCTGCTAACTAAAATAACCGCATTTGCCCATTCTTTATTTTCATAGTTATACCACTCTTTTGATGTATCAGCATAAGTTACTTCCCCATCCTCTGCAAGGGTAACAGGGATTAATTCTTCTTTTAATACAGGATCTGTTCCCTGTAATGTATTTTCCTTATAATCAGGTTTACTAATTCTATCTGCACCTAATACAGTTCTTTCAACACCATTGACAACAATCGTCATTTCGAATTCAAACGATTTTTCCTCTGTTACTCCCTTTAGTAACTCAAGTGTAAGCATTCCTACTCTT
>CATKZK010000032.1 GCA_949841325.1 uncultured Bacilli bacterium | reverse complement strand
CTACTTTTCTCAAATTTTATTTGACATTTTACTTAGTTTTCAAAGAACTTCTTCATCTGTTTTTCCCCAGATGTATTGATACTATATCAACTTTACTTTACTTTGTCAACTTATTTTTCTTTTATTTGACATTTTTCTTTCTCGTTGATTAGTTTCCTCGTGCCCTTTTCTTCAGCACTTCCTTAATTCTAATTCACTTACTTCCTATTGTCAAGCGTTTTTTTCTGTTTTTGTTGACATTTTTTAGTAAACCTTTTGTCCATTAACATCGATTGAACATCTTGCTTACATTATACTCTATTCTAAATGAAGAAAAAAAGAACACAAAAAAAGAAAAATAATGATTTTCTTTTTTTAATTATAAATTTTCTTATTTAAATCAAGTCCTAATAACTGCATTTTAATGATTAACTGTTTAATTTCATGATCATTTAATCCCATCTCTTTTAATTTCTTACGATTTAATATCCAAAGATTCTCAACATACTGTATCTCGTTTTGCTTCAAGCATTCTAAAACTTTTTTATCTAAATCCAATACTTCGATTTTCTTTTTTATATTTTCATTCTGTTTTCTCAAAACGATCCCCTCCGTTTTCTCTTATTATATCAAAAAGTAAGAAAAGAAGTAAGGAAAATTTTAAGCAACTTTTATTGAATCCTTTATCCACAAAATATCTTCTATCGCTTTATCAAGGTTGAATCGTCCATTTCCTACAGGATAAAAAATACTATACGTTTCATACAGGACTCCTTGTTGCTTTATTTGATATTTGACCCTGCGTGATGTTGATACACTTATTTTCTGATTCAATAAGATACTACTCACTTGATTTCCAAAAAGCAAGACAACTCTAGGTTTAACAACCTCAATTTCTTTTAAAAGTAACTCACGATATTCTAAAAAAACCGAATCTTTCAACGGTCGTGCATCAATCTGCGTACATTTGCCTAAATTTGAAACAAATACTTTATGTTTTTCAATATCTTGATAAACTCTTCGAGCAAAAGCAGGATCCCATTCTTTTCCCTTGCGTCTTTTTATCTCTAAGTAAATCTCTTCAGACAACAAATCAACCCGATAAAATAAATCCCAAATCATCTTAGTTCCAATCCAAGGAGCATAAATTCCATCCCACCCTGGAAGAGAAGCTAGATTCTTTCCTGTGGGATTCATAAACACAAAGAAAAAGTCTGGTCTTTCTTTACATCCACCATGATAGATGGAATGAAGAGAAGGATCTCCATATTGCAATTGCATTTTATCATATAAAGGGTATAAATCTTCTAAATTCATCTTATCCTCATCTCTTTTTTAGTATATCAACCAAAAATATTTCTGTCTATGCAAAAAATCTTTTTTTTGTTATAATCATATTAAAGGATAGAAAGGATAAACAAATATGAGTGAACAAATAGAAAGAATAATCGATGATATAACAAACGCTCTTGACAAATTAGAGGAGGATACATTTAAAAATCATCGTGAATATTATATTGTAAAAAAAGAAATCATTGAAGAACATCGTGATCAACTCACAAGAATAAAAAAAGCATTAAATGAACCAGCAAATCCACAAGAAATAGAAAAAATGCAAAGCGAATTAAAAAGAATAAACGATGATATTCAAAAAGGATGCATTCCAAATCGCACAGAAAGTGGACAAACATTTCAAGAACTAATGAATGATTTAAATGAGGATAAAAAAGAAACGGTATTGCCTAAAGAAAGTATTAATCCAAATATGATTGACAGTGCTTTAGAAAATTTAACAATTCCTAATACTCAAGAAGATATTGTCGTATCAATTCCTACAATCGATGAAATTCCTTCATTACCAGAAGAAGTTGAACTTCCAAAAGTAAATGAAAATATCAATCAAACGATTTCTCCAAGTCAACCAAATGAAAATGCCGTTTTAGCAGCGGATGTTTCTAATGATATTGACTTAAGTGTTTTAGATTCTATATTAGACGATACTGAATCAAATTCTTCAGGAACTGATGCCTTTCGCATCTAAAAAGAAGAGATGTTCCAATTAAAGAACATGCTCTTCTTTTTCTTTTTGTTTTCTTTTTAATAAATGTAAATATAACTCATAATTTTGTCTTTGCTTTTTGGCAATGACTTGTAAGATAATTCCCGTTATCCACATAAGAATAGCAACCGTAAGTCCAAAACAAGAGACAATAAGACTTGGGAATTTTAGAACAATTCCTGTCTTAAAATACCCAATATAGGCAGGAAGCCCAATGATGATGCTAACTATTGCGAAAAGAATGGCTACGATATTAAAAAACATTGCTGGTTTATATTCTTTAAATAAATTAGCAATTGTTTTAATCACTTTAAATCCATCAGAATATGTATTAAGTTTAGACACAGAACCTTCTGGTCTATCCTGATATTGTACAGGAACTTCGACAATCTTAAAATTCTTATCTACTGCATGAATAGTCATTTCTGTTTCAATCTCAAAGCCCTTAGAAAGAATAGGAAATCCTTTTACAAATTCATAAGAGAAAGCGCGATACCCCGTCATAATATCTTGAATATTATTTTTAAATAGAACATTGATTAACTTTCTAACTAAGACATTTCCAAAGTTGTGAAATCGTCTTTTATTTTCTTGAAAGTAAGTAGACGATAGACGATCCCCTACGACCATATCTGCTTTACCACTTAAGACATACTCACACATCTCTTTGGCATTAGCAGCAGAATATGTATCATCTCCATCGATCATTAAATAACAATCCGCTTCAATATCACGAAACATACTACGAATAACATTTCCCTTCCCTTGTCTATATTCTGGACGAACGATTGCCCCTGCTTCTAGAGCAATCTTTGCTGTATTATCTGTGGAATTATTATCATACACATAAATATCAGCGTGTGGAAGTGCGCTTTTATAATCTCTCACTACTTTTTCAATGGTTGCCTCTTCATTATAACAAGGAATCAACACCGCTACTTTACTTCTTTTCAACTTCATCACCTCTTATATGATTCCATAATAACACAATTAGTGTTGGAAGTACAAACACATATGGCATCGTATATCTGAAATATGTATTCGCTGGAGAAATAAAGCAAATCAACAACGATCCATAAAGTGGTACTAAAGGAATCAAGTACTTCTTTTTTCTATTAGTGATTAAATATGCAGAGACAATAAGCAATATCCACATATTAAATCCAATAGATGCGATAAGCCCTATCCCTGGGATGTAAGGAAATATATTGCCATAGACAGAAAGAATAGCCCTTAAACCTTCTAGCTTATTAAAATGATAATGGACTAAATGATTTTTCGTTACTCTTGTATCATAGGTTGTATACACATACCATTTATGCGTATTGGGATAAAAATAGCCATATGTATTATTCAAAGTAGCATCGATATAAGTTGTAGGATGTTTGATCAATCCCCTTCCCCATACTTTAAAATACTCCTTTAAATCCTCTGTTGTTGCATTTTTATTGTATTCATTTTTGACATCATCTGCAAGTTCTGGATTATAACGTTCCTTTAAAGTGTCATACACAAGAATTTTATCGATAATCTGTTTTTCCTCATCACTCAATTCACTTTCATGTTTTAAAACATATCTTGCCGTCTGTTGGAAAGGTACTGAAAGCATTTCTCGGATACTGCCATCACTAATGCCTAAAGAAGGAACAATGACTTTATCTACCATGTTAATTGAGAAGAAAGCAAAGAGAAAGGCTGCTATAATATATAGTCGATTTGGTTTACTATAGAGCCAAATAAAAGGAATTGTTAAAGCTATAACATAAAGTCCATTGTGTCTAAATAGACAAATAAGAAGCATCACAAGTGAAAAAAATACCACCGTTTTAAAAGACATTTTCTCCATCTTTTGTCTTTCTATAATGTCATAGACGATTAAGACAAATAAAATCATAAAAGACGTATAAAGGGTATCTTTTACCGCTGAAATGGAATAAAAAGCAAACATGGGTACAATAAGATAAAGACCAAGTAATAAAAGAGCTCGATTTCTTTTTACTCCCCTATTGATTGAAAATGCGATTGTATAAGCAAATACACTAATATATATCATACTTTGAAAGAAGGAATAGATAAATAAACCAAAATTATCATTGATTAAAAAACGTCCTAAATCAATTGACCATCCAAGTAAGAATGTCTGAAGAACTGGATGGTGTGCTGTCATAAAGACATTGGGGTCTCTTTGAATGACCCAGTCAATGTATTTCGTAGGTACATTATAATATTGTCTAATTTGAAAGGAAGGATCTGGAGATAAAACAATGGGATAAAAAGCAACCATATAGATGCTCCATGCGATGACGATTGTAATAAAACTTGTTTTAAAAGGATGCTTTTCAAATTGTTCTAAATACCACCTTATCTTTTTATTTTTACATTTTCTCTGTTTCCATTTTTTTTTTAAAAACAAATCTAAATAACAAAATCCAATTTTGAATAGATTTGCATAGCCAATACCTTTTACAATCGTTAAAATAACATTGATGATGCTTTTATAAATTAAGGTAAAAGTTCCCTTTGTTACAATAGCTTCTCCTATTACCATAAACATGGCAAATAACCAACATAAGAAAACTTTACTTTTACTTATTTTGGTTTGCTCATTTTTCTTATAAAGAAAATAAAGAATAATCATCATGAAAGCCATAAGTAAAACATTCATGTGATAAAATTGTATGTATGTTACCTCTTCAAATGACTTAAATTGAAAGAATGAGTAGTCTAAAAAAAGAGCTAAACAACTTACCAAACTTAATCCTATTAATTTTAAATTCTTTTTCATATTGACTCCATTTCACTATAAAAAGTATACACTATATGAAGTACTTATTCAATAGGTCCTACTTTTTAAAATAACCATTAAAAGAACCTTTGGAATCATTTAATAAAATAAAGGCGTTTTTATCTAGCGTTTTGAGGTACTCAATACACTCTTTAAGTCGCTTTTTTTCAACACTAATGAATAACATATATTTTTTATCTATTGTCTCAACAGCAGATACTCCGAATTGTTGTTTTTTTATTTTGCTGATTTCTCTTTTTCCTAAAGTAGAAGAGATCACTTGAATGAGAAGAACACCTGATATGAATTTTTCATTAATGATGGTTCCTATATAAGTCCCTGTTGCATATCCCAAAGCATAAGATAAAATAATAATGAGAGAAGAATTACTTGTCGTAATGGCCTCTTTTGCCGCAATAAACCAAATAATAATCTCGACAAAGGCAATAGATGTAGAAATGAGTTTTCTACCCTTTACAATAAACATCATTTTAACGGTTCCCAAACTGACATCAATAAAACGGGCAAAAAAAACCTTTAAACATAGAAGAAGCATACGAATCACCTATCATTAGTATGGTTTTATATCCCACTTTTATGAATCTCGCATAAGATATTATGGAGGTATATTATGCTATTTGAATTTGAAACAAACATGATAACACCCTCAAAAGAAAAATTAGTCGATTTAGATGAGGGATTTACTAAGGGAAACATGTTTGCTAATCTTTATGACCCTTATAAACATTATGAGCCAACTTGCTTAAAACCACAAAATGAAAGAGAAGCACTTTTACTTCATATCTATAAACTAGATTTTGCTTTAAATGATTTAAACTTATATCTTGACTTATATCCAACAGATATGGAAGCTTATGAAAAATTTAAAAAATACGCCTATGATTATGAAAAGTGTGTACATGAATACGAGAAGAATTATCAAGTATTAGAAGTATGTCATGATACTTATGGAAAATACACTTGGCTTGATAATCCATGGCCATGGGAGGGAAATCATGTTTAAATATGAAAAAAAACTACCCTATCCGGTAGATATTAAGAAAAAGAATTTGAAAATGGCAAAAGCAATTTTAACACAATTTGGTGGAAGCAACTCGGAATTAGCTGCATCACTTCGCTATTTTTCGCAGAAATTTTCCATGCCTGATGCTTATGGGCAATCTCTATTAAACGATATTGCTTGTGAAGAACTTGGTCATGTCGAAATGATTGCCAGTATGGTTTCTCAATTATCAAAAGGAGCAACAATTGAAGAAATTAAAAAAGAAGGATTGGATGATTACTATACGGAACATGGTTTAGGCATTTATCCAGTGAATGCCAGTGGATCTCCTTTTACAGTTACATATTTTGCAGTAACAGGAGATACCTTAGCTGACTTATCTGAAGATATGGCGGCTGAACAAAAAGCTCGTGCTACTTATGAACATCTTATCAACTTAGCTGAAGATGAAGAAATAATTCAACCCCTTCTCTTCTTACGACAAAGAGAAATTGTTCATTTTAATCGCTTTAAAGAACTATACGATCGTTATAATGAAATGGGATACTAGTTATCCTTTTTTTCTTTATTAAAAACAATCAACTTACTTAAAAAGTAATTGGCAATCGTTACGATAACTTGAGAAACCACTTTCCCTATTTTGTCATTTAAATGAAGTATGGAAACAATGATAAACATCGTAGCCATATCCATAAACAAACTCAAAACTCTCGAACCGACAAACTTACTCGCTTCTTTCGCAATGTTTTTATCATGACTTTTAAAGACAAAAATACGATTTGTTACATAGGCAAAAGCAACTGCAACTACCCAAGAAATAATATTGGCGATTTGTAATTCCATATCCACTTTTGGATCTAAGAATGTCGCTGTACAGCCAAAATAAGTCACTAAACTGACAATCGTTGTAAGAATTCCTACAATTAAATAATTCCATATTTCTGGATTTTTATAATAG
This sequence comes from uncultured Bacilli bacterium, assembly GCA_949841325.1. Lineage (GTDB taxonomy): Bacteria > Bacillota_I > Bacilli_A > RF39 > UBA660 > CAG-582. The sequence goes on along the minus strand of CATKZK010000032.1, from coordinate 7,344 downwards.
ATTCCCCATCCCCAATTCCAAAATTTTACAAAGGGATTTTTTTCATGTCCTTTAATGATTAACTTTTTTTCCATTTGCCTACCTCCTACACGATTTTCATTTTAGTCTCCTTTATATAATTATTTTACAAGATTTCTGTTAAAATGTCATTAGTTATAATAAAAAAATGATATAGTGGTATTTCTATATCATTTTAAGCTGTCAATAATTTCTAATACAATTTCTAACTTTTCTATTTCATTATGCAATAGCTCTGTAAATGTATCATATTCTTTAATCTTTTCTCCATAAGACTTGCATTTATCTAGAGCTTCTATCAAATCTTTATTATTTAAATTCTGTGCCTCTTTATAATAAAGTGTATAAAAATGCTTAATCGCTGTATTCTGACTCCAATAGTCTTTTAAAAGGTTATCAAAGTTACTTCTATTTATTTTTTTCATTTTGGATAAAATAGTAACGTAATCAGTATTGTCAATTTTACTTCCATCATCTGTTATAAAAGTATAATAAGAATCTAATTCTACAATAATTTTATCATACAACTCTAGTTTTTCCTTTTCTAATTGTCGGTTTTTATAACTATCCCATTGACAAAGTTCTTCATTCTGCTGATTTTTTATAGCAATAGAAGTCATTTTATCTTTGTATTTCTTAACCAATTCATTTCTCTGATGCACTAGTGTTCTATTTTCTTCCGTATCAAGGTTCATTTTTCGAAAGTCTTTAAAGAAAATTAAAGCTCCAAAAATTAAAACTACTACACAAACAAATAATATTATCTTTTTCATAAAGTACGACTCCTATGATAATTCTACTATAAAATTATACGAAAAGCAATCTTTTAGTTTATTTCACTACATACCCTTTTTTCTTATAAAGTAACTTTCTTATAATATCCAATGGAATAACACTGCTAGCTAATATTAATACGACAACTAATTCTTTTAAGGTTAATCCAAATGTCCTAAATAGATTACCGCCAAAGTATATAAGATAGACTTGAGCTAAAAAGATGAACGTCATAATCACTAAGAATACGCGATTTTTTAATATCCCACTGAAAATATTAGCACGTGTTGTTCTTGCATTGAAGGCATTAAAGATACTAATAAAGATGAATAAGGAGAAAAAAGCGGTTAAATAATATTTAGCATCACTTCTGATAAAGAGCTTGAATACAGGAAGTTTCAAGAAGAGGATAAGAAGTAGTGAGGAATAAAGACCAATTAAAAGAATGGATTGATACATATACCCATTTAAGATAGGTTCATTTTTTCTAATAGGTGATTCATTCATGTACCGTTTTAATGGAGCTTCATAGGAATAGGCAAGCCCTGCTAATGTATCCATAATCATATTGATCCATAACATCTGCATGACAGTGACTGGAGAAGTCACTCCAATAAAAGGACCAACAATCGATAAGAAAAGCGCGATTAAATTCATTGTAAGTTGAAATACGATAAACTTGCGTATAGATTTAAAAATCGTCCTTCCATAAAGAATAGCGTTTTCAATGGAGGCAATATTATCATCTAGGATAACAATATCACTTGCTTCTTTTGCCACTTCAGACCCTGATCCCATCGCAAATCCAACATTGGCTTTTTTAAGAGCCGGAGCATCATTGACTCCATCTCCTGTCATCCCCACAACTAATCCCCCATTTTCTAATATGCTTGCTACACGACTTTTGTCTTTAGGCAAAGCACGCGCGATGACTTTTATTCGTTTGTAATTCGCTAAAATTTCCTCATCTTCCATAGCTTCTAGAGAATCATGATTGAGTACTAATGATGAAGAATCAAGCATACCAAGTTCAGTGGCAATCGATTTGGCTGTAGAAGGATCATCTCCTGTAATCATTATAACTTGAATGCCTGCTTCTTCTATGTGTTTTAAGACACTTGGAGCTTCTTCACGAATATCATCTCGAATCAAAAGAAAACCGAGTAATATATTATCCATAACAAGTGTAATAACACGTATCCCTTTGCTTGTATATTTATTTATTTTTCTTTCAACGGCTTCTTTATCTCTTAGTATTTTTCTTTGCCCTTCTTTATTATAGTAATACGTACATCTTTTTAATAAAACTTCTTTTGCCCCTTTATAGTGATGGTGATCATTTCCAAGGAGTACGTAAGAATATTTATCTGTTGAATTAAATGATTTACTATCGATTACAGCTTCCATCTTAGAATGTTTTCCAATAAATTCTAAGATAGCTTTATCTGTCATATTTCCTCCTGAGACTACACCATCTGCAAAATAGGAGGCATTATTATAAAGCATACCTTCTAGGAAAAGAGTACGTACACTTTCTTTCATTTCTGATAACTGATTATAGTGATAATCTTCTGCATCAACAATACCAATAACGCTTAGTTTTCCCTTCGTTAATGTTCCCGTTTTATCCGTAAGTAACACGTTAAGAGAACCACTCGTTTCAACACCTACTAATTTACGAACTAAAACATTATTTTTTAACATACGTTTCATATTTGAAGATAAAACAAGTGCAACCATCATAGGTAATCCTTCTGGTACACATACAATAATAATTGTTACAGCAAGTGTTAGGGCATATATGACATGACCAAAGACAAAATGAAAATTTTGAAACAAAGGAAGAATCACTTCCATATTAAAATCATTACTTACAAAGAAAACATTGAAAAGATAAGAAAATGATACTAAAATAGCTCCAACATAGCCAATTCGAGATATAATTTTAGCTAAATGATGAAGACGAAGCTTCATTGGACTATCGGGTACTTTTTCATTTAGTTCTTTGGCAATATCTCCATAGATGGTATTAATTCCTACTGCCACTACTCTCATAATCGCTGAATTGGATAAGACAATACTTCCTTTCATGACAAGTTCTTCTTTGTTCTTAATGACTTCTCTTGCCTCTCCATTGATACTCGATTCATCAACACCAATCGAACCACTTATAATAACTCCATCAGCGGGAACAACTTCTCCAGCCTCAAGGAAAACAATGTCAGAGACAACAATTTCCCCACTCTTAACAGAGGTCATTTCTCCATTTCTTTTTACGCGTACACGTATACTTTCATATTCACTTTGCAATCTTTTAAAAGATTTATTTGATCCATATTCACTTAATGTGGAAATAAGTGAAGAAAGCAAAATAGAGATAAGCATTCCTAATGTTTCATACCAATCAAAAGAAGAAAACATAAAAACGACTCGTATTGCCAATGCTATTAACATAATTTTAATTATAGGATCTCCTAAAGATTCTAGAAGAAGAGAAAAAAATTTATTCTCATCTTTTACATTGATATTATTTGATCCATTCTTTTTTCTTGACTCCAATACTTCTGCATCTGTTAATCCGTTCACTTAATCACCTTTTTTCTATTTAATGTATATGTTTTATCTTTTCTTTTATTAAAGATTGTGATACGATAAATACTATGAAAAACAAGATGTATTGGGATTATTTGTTATATTTTGTCATTACTGTTGCTATTCTTTTTAAGGGAGCCAGTTTTTTTAAAGTGGAAGTTCATGGGCTTAAAGTGAATGAAACAAAAGCCAACATTCACTTTGTAGGTTATCAAGATGAAACAAAAAAAAGTGAAGCCGAAGTATTAAAGGGAAAAACAACACGTGAAATTTTCAATTATTATGTAAAAAATCAAAAATACATTATGCATGCTGGAGGCGCAATTGATGGACACATCTATACAAATTCTTTGGAAGCCTTAGAGGAAAACTATAAAAAAGGCAATCGTATTTTTGAAATTGATTTAAATTATACGAATGATCATCAATTGGTGATGATTCACGGTTGGACTGAATCAGATTATCAAGGGAAATTGGGAGTTCCTTATGCTGGAGTGATGAATAAAGCAACGTTTAAAAATACTTTACTCCATGGAAAATACCATACAATGACTTTAGAAGATTTAATTAAGTTTATGAGAAGTCATCCTTATGCATATTTCATTTTAAATCTCAAAGGAGGATCAAAAGCTGCTGTAAGTAAAGACGCTTTAACTGAACTTGTAAATCTCGCTAATCGAAATCCCAATATCTTAGACCGACTTGTTATTTGGGGATATAATCTAAATGTCATTAAAACGGCAAGAAGAATCTATAACTTTGATTTAATAACACTTTCCTATAATGATCCTAAAGATATGCCTACGGAGGTAAATACAAAAGAAAAAATGATTGCGTATTGTGTTAAAAATAATATCTCTTCTTTAATATTTGCAGAAGATACTTTTGATGAGGAAATCGCTACTTTAGGAAAAAAGGCGGGAATTTACTCTTTTGTCTTTACTATAGACAACGAAAAAAAAGCCCAAGGCTTTTTAGATAAAAATGCAACTATGATTTTATCAAATCATTTATTAAATTAAAAAGGCTTTTGACTTTAGAACACAATGTGTTCTTTTATTTTGTTATATGAATTAAGCAACTTTTCGTACTTCATAATCCTCTAACACAGCAGGTGTGGTTCCTGCAATTTTACCACTCGCGATTAAGGCATCAATAAAATCTTTCACAACGCCATCATTTTCTGTGACATAAGAAATCGTATACGTTTCGTCTTCTAATTTTTTAATGGATATACAGTTCTTTTTACTTGTAATATATTCTAAAGGCGTTTTAAATATATCCTTATTTTCCAAATAGTCTCGATATACTTCTTCATCTCTCATCATGTCAAACATAAGGATAATCGTTGCTAAGTCATTTAAACTTGGCAAAATAGCCGATGAGACATATCCCTCTTCGTCTATAATTCCCTCCTCTATTCCATCTAGAGAATCAAGTTTTTTATATCCTATAAAGGAATCTGTTAAAAGTGGAAACCCAACATGTTCATTGTCTACTTCAAATCGATTAAATCCAGGTTGTTGAACGTAATCTAAAGAGGCAATATAATCTCTTTTTCCATTAGAAAACAAGACTTCCTCTCTTCCAAGTGAAAAAGGATCATAGATCATCCATCCTAACTCATGTAGACAGAACAATACATCTTTTGAAAATCGTGTAATTTTTCCATGATATTCAGCATTGTATTTTTTACGTAGTTCAAGATTTTCATCGATCGCCTTTCGCGTAAGGACTTGGCATAATTCTTCTATTTTATAAAAATAAAGTTGATGAAATTTTCCCTTTGTATCTATTACTCCTGTCATACTATCACCAATTTAAGTATATCAACTTTTAACAAAAAAAGAAAGTCAATTTTACTTTGACTTCACTTCTTCTATATAACGGTTCACTTTCATAGCCCACTGACTACTTGCAGCGTATTTTGGTCCCATCTTTTCAGGTGTATCTAATCCCTTTAAATAATAGTTATTATAGATAATATCTAAATAAGAAGCAATCCCTTCATCTAATGAATCATATCGACTATAACTCGTTCCATTACATGAACCTCTTCCCTTAAGTCCGCCAATATTATTACACTGGACAGTTAATGATGAACACTTCCATTTGCATCCTGTTTCAAGTAAGACAATCGCAACACTTAAATAGGGATTTAAGCCTGTCTTTTTTGTATATTCAGCAAAGAAATATCCCGTATTTGCAAGATATGAATTTAAAGAACGATTTAACTTATCTGTTAATTCCGTCATTGTAAGTCCATCATAGATAATAGACCCATCTTCTTTAAAGGTTGGCTCTTCTTGATAAAAAGAGTCAAATTCTTCTATTTCTTCTTCTGATGGCATTTCGATAAACGGCATACTTGAACTCTTCAATGATGTAATTGGCTCCGTTGTTGCATAGGCCATCTTTGGTTGGTTGACATCCTCTTGGTAGTAGTCCATTACTTTTTTTAATGGTCTATCAATGGATGTTGATGTAAAGAATGCATGCTTAATTCCAAGAAAAAGCGTTAGACAAATGACTCCTGCAATTCCTACAACAACCAATTCCTTCTTATATTTAAAAGTCACAACATAACCTCTATTCTATATTTTTTACTCTACTAAAAATTATAGCATAGTTATTTTAATTATTCAATAGCATGAAAAAAACGCTTATCATAAGCGTTTCTTATTAAATACTTCTAAACAAATCTTTTCTTTTAATTACAACTAATGCTACGGCACAAATACCAACAACAATTGCAAATTCTACGAAATATTCTTCAACACCTGTTTGTGGACTTTTAACACAAGCAGCTTTTGATGATACATTTTCAACTAAAGTACAAGATGGTCCTTGTTGTCCAACTTCTACCCAAGTGTAATCATTTTCTTCACAAGTATAGCAAGCATAGTTTTCTTGATTTTCGCGTTCTACACAATCGTAAGTCTTATCAAGATATACAACTGGTACAACTGTCCAAGTAGAAGTAATGTCTTCTTTTTCTACTGTAATAGAAGTAACTTCTCCAGCATCAGTTTTAGGAAATTTTACAACCCATACTTTTGTATTGTTATCAGCAAGAGTTTGTGTAAACATTCCTTCTTTAGAAGATTCTATGTTTCTAAATACATTTCCCCATTTTGTTGCATCGATTGTATAAGTATCTCCATTTTGTGTTGCACCAAATACATCAATTAATTCATCTAATGTAATTAAAGATAACTCTTCATCTAAGTTTCTTGCATATGGCATACCATTTAAACGACCTTCAAGTTCACTTTTTAAATTAGAATAAGCAAGCGTATTCTTAAATTGTGTAATATCGGCACTTTGTTCTGGTAATTCAGCATATGGAGTAGTCATCATAAATCCTGTAACCAATGTTTTAACATATTGGCTATTAGCACCTTCATCACTTAAGATGATTGTTCTAGAACCAACAGTATCTCCTTCATAGGTGTAGAAATTGACTTCATCCCCTTTTCCATAGACGTAATAGTTTCCCTCGATTGCTTTTGCACTTATAAAAGGAACTACCACTAATAGCATCATCAATACAGCTATTATTTTTTTCATATCTTATCACTCCTTCTATTATTTTACCTTTTACTAGTATAAATATAACATAAAATTATAAAAATGGAAGGCTATTTTTTCTATTTATGACAGGAGTTGACATAATTTATACAGTTTATGTCAAAGATTCCTTTATCTCGCATAACGGATAAGTCGAGAAGAAGAACTAACCGCGGTAAAGGAAGAGGCATACTGCGTTTTCCATGCCCATAAACCTGCTCCTTTAGAATAATCATAATCCGTTCCAACCCAAACAACACGATTTCCTGTTGCTTGATAATACTGATCACTTATATGTGAATCCCCATCTCCCCCTATAGATGTTGGCAAAGAGATTAATGGATGATTCGCATCATATCCTAAATGAGTTATATAACCATCACTTTTAGC
>CATKZK010000031.1 GCA_949841325.1 uncultured Bacilli bacterium | reverse complement strand
GTTAAAGGGGGATGAACTAGCTATGGAGTATAAAGACAAGATAGAAGAGATCAACCAAAGTGGAGAATTCCGAGCATTTATAACAGTAGAAGAAGACATCAGAAAAAAGATGAATACTGAAAGAGAATTAGGTAGAGAAGAAAAATCAAAGGAAATGATTTTAAACTTGCATGCGGTAAATGTCCCTCTAAAAAAAATAGCTGCATCTGCAGGCATGAGTGTTGAAGAAGTAGAACAAATCATAGAAGAATCAAGAGAAGATTGATTCTTTTTTTCATACAATAAAAAAAGATTAGCATACGACTAATCTTCATCTAAATGGGTAAATAAAATACCAATATTAATTAGACCTGTTAATCCTACTAGGGAGTAAACAATTCTACAAATAATAGAACCAACACCAAATATTGATTCAACTAAGTTTATATCTAAAAGACCGATAAATCCCCAGTTGATAGCACCAATAATGGTAATGACTAAACAAATCTTTTGTAATGTATTCATAAATCCTCCTCATTTCCATTCTTATTGTGCGAATTATTCAATATTTTATACGTACAAATATCATTTATTGTCATTTTCATAATAATTAAACATACTTTTAATTAGGAGATGGTAAAATGAAGAAAGTAGTTCTGATGTTAATAACTGCCGTTTTATTAACAGGTTGCATGAAAAGCAATACAGATAATTTGAAAAGTTTTAAAGACTATAACAGTAAAAAAGAGAGTTATGAGTTAAAAGGAACCATGAAACTCGTTAGCAATGAAGATGAATTTACCTATGATCTTACTGTAGGTGTAGAGAATCAAGAAAACTATAAAGTGTCTTTGCTTAATACAATTAGTAATCACGAACAAGTGATTTTGAAGAATAGTCAAGGTGTATTTGTGGTCACTCCTAATTTGAATAAGAGCTTTAAATTCCAAAGTGAATGGCCTAGTAACTCCTCTCAAGCTTATTTATTAGAATCCTTAGTACAGGATATCAATGATGATGGAAACGCGACTATTAAAGAAGAAAATGATTTATATGTTATCGAATCTAAAGTAAACTATCCAAATAATGCTAAATTAGTGAGCGAAAGAATAACAACAGATAAAAAATATAATGTAAAAAATGTTAGTGTATTAGATGAAGATGGAAATACAATCTTAGAAGTAAAAATAAGCGATATTAATTATAGTCCTAGATTTAATGATGAATATTTCTCATTAGATACTTATAAGGTGACGGATAAAGAAGAAACAACAAAAAAACAAAGTGATAAAGAATCAACAACAAAAAACACTACAACGACAACAACGGCACAAAATGGAGAGACGACTACACAAAGTACAACTAGTACATCACAAAAAACAGAGGATTGTATCAGTACTTGTGATGATAAAAACTCAGGGAATCAAGCAGATAATGATGCTTGTAAAAAACAATGTACAACTCAAAGTACTAGTAATATCTTAGAAGATATCATTTATCCTCTTTATGTTCCAACTGATACATATCTTTCAAGTAAAGATACTGTAAGTACAGATAATGGGAACCGAGTTATTCTAACCTTTGCTGGAGTAGATCCGTTTATCCTTGTAGAAGAGGCTAGTGTTCGTAATGATGAAATGGAAATTGTTCCTGTAAGTGGAGAACCTTTACTTATGGGAAGTACAATTGGTGCTTTAACGAGTAATTCTATCTATTGGACAAATAATGGGATTGACTATTATCTAACAAGTAATACATTAGATAGTAAAGAGATGATGACTATTGCAGAAAGTATAACCAATTCATCAAGTTTAGTAGCAAAAACAAAATAGGGAATTTCATTTTCTCTATTTTTTTATTGTGTAAAAAAGTTGTTTTATTGTATTTATGATGATAAAATAAAGAAAGAAATGAGGGATTTTATGGCATTTATTAAACCAACAATGAGTCATCCTTTAATGATTCGCATGAAGAATAAAACATGCTATATCGCACAAGGATCATGTGAGTATACAATGGTATTGTCTTTAAATAAAAAAGTGAGTTGTGATGGAGCTTGTGGAATCACTATTTTTACTGAAAGCGGAAGCAAGCGATGCTATGGTACACAACTGGGAATAGAAAGTGTAGAATTAAAAGATGATCGAATCATTATCTATGAAGAAGGGAAAAGTATTCCATGGGAAATTGACAAGGAAGGTTATGTCATTTGTCGTGCTCGTTTTGATTCTAAAGCAAAAAGTGACGTTGCCTTTTTAAAAGATGAGTTTGGATATACGAGAAGAGACATTCCTTATCTAAATGATTATGAGCCTTATATGGACTATAAAAAAAAGATAGAAGAACGAGTTGTGAATCCAGTTTTAATCTATTTAAATGATGAAGAGTATACTGATAAAGGATACTTTGATAAAGAAGGACATTTTACAGTGCCTCTTTCCTCTTTAAAGGGAACTATCATAGCGAAATCTTTAGAAGTGGAGTATTCTTTAAAAAGTGGAGCATTATTTGGTCCATCAATTGAATGCTATGGATTTAATATAGTGAGTGCTAGGAAAACACTTTCTTTTCCAACTCAATGCGCTATTAGTGGTATAGCATTAGAAGATGATTTAATCAAAATTTATGAAGTAGGAAAGAAAATTCCATGGAGCATCGATGGAGATTTAGTAGTCAGAGAATATGCTCAATTTTTAGAGATATCTAGAAGAGATATTGCTTATCTAAATGAAAAATTTGGTTTAACAGAAGAAAATGTTGCCGATGTCAATGAATATGGATTGCAATACGTTAAGAAAAGCTAAAAGCCTAGTTTTACCTCAATAATTTGGATTGGGGTTTTTAAATGATTAAGTTTCGTTTTCATATATCCGTAGAGGTTTTAAAATATTTTTCATAAGACGACATATTTTGTAAAAAACGTATTGAAGAATTTTTATAGCTGCTATATAATATTTAATCGTGAAGAGGTGTAGTATGAAAAATAAAGAGAATTGTATTAAAACATTATTGACAGCATTTGAGGCACGCAACGATAAACTGCACAAAGAAATCGAAGAGAACGAAAAAGCTATACAGCAGATGCGTAATGAATTAGAACAAATATTAGAAAGTGATGAGTTATTAGACCCTAAGGTAGTTGCGTAAAATTCTACTTTTTTGGTATAATAACGTTAGGTGGTAAAATGAAAAAGAAGAAAAAAGTACAAGAAAAACGCTTTGAAAGTAAAGAGATTAAAAAGAACAGAGAATTAAATAGTGATTATAAGACAGCTATTGGCTTTGTTGTTGTTTTGGCAATTGTTGCTGGACTATTTGGCTTACTTTATTTCTTTACTGGAAAATATGTAAAAAAAGATGAATTTCAAACAGCGACAACATCTACAACTACAGTAGAGTTTGATGAATCAACAATAAGTGTTGCGAATGTATTTAAACAAAAAGATAAAGAGTACTATTGTTTATTTTATGATAAGAAGGATAAAACACATAGTATGTATGACACTCTGTTAATCCGTTATACAGGAAGTGTTCCAATGTATACCATTGATTTGTCTAATGCGATGAATAAGAAAAACTATGATAAATCAGGAAGTGAAAATACGAAGCCAACGAAGGCGAGTGAAATTATGATTACGAGACCGACATTAATTCATATTAAAGATAATGAGGTTATTGAGTATATTACAGAACGTGATAAAATTGCTGAAAAATTTGCGTAAGAGAGACTTTTTATAAGTCTTTTTTCATTTCTTGTGTTATACTTATTTTAGGGTGATAATATGAACATCAAGAAATTTTTAAAGAAGAAGAAAAAGTCACTTTTTACTTTAGGGGAAGTATGTACCATCTCTATCACTGTAGCAGTTTTACTCAGTCTCGCTACAGGATTTGTCGTTTATCAAATACGAGATAAAAGTTTTCTTAAGGATGATGCATTAGATGATATTGTAGGAACTTATAAGAAAATTAAGAGTGAGTATTATGAGGATTTAAAGGACACTGATTTAGCAGATGCTGCCATTGATGGCATGATGGGGTATTTAAACGAAAAATATTCTGTTTATATGGACAGTCAAGATACAGAGTCTTTAAACGAAAAGTTAAAGGGTGATTATGAAGGTATAGGAATTCAAATTAAAAAGGTTCCAGGAAAAAGATCGACGATTGATAAAGTGTATGAAGGTACTCCAGCAGCAGATGCAGGATTGCAAGAGGGCGACATCTTAAAGAATGTAAATGGCACTGAAATTACAGAGGAGACAAGTAATGAAAGTATTGTTTCTCTGATTAAAGATGGAAGTGAAGTAAATCTCACGATTATTAGAGATAATGAAGAAAGAACATTTAAAGTCGAAAAACAAAAAGTTGAATATCCTGTAGTTGAAGCGAAAACATTTGAAAAAGAGGAGAAAAAGATTGGCTATCTTTATGTTTCTTCTTTTAATGAAAATGCAGATAAACAAGTTGAAAAGTCGCTTACTGAATTAGAAAGTAAGGGCATTTCTTCTTTGATTATTGATTTAAGGGGAAATACAGGAGGTTATCTTCATTCGGCAGCAAGTATGTGCGAACTCTTTTTAAAAAAGGGGAAAGTTATATATTCTCTAGAGGGAAAGACAACAAAAAATACAATACGAGATAATACGAAAACTTCTAGAAACTATGATATTGTTGTTTTAGTAGATTCAAGAACTGCTTCTGCTAGTGAAATTGTTGCTGCAGCATTAAAGGAGAGCTATGGTGCTATTCTTGTGGGGACAAAGACTTACGGTAAAGGAAAAGTACAGAATACATCGACCTTAAGTGATGATACCATGGTAAAATATACGACAGCGAAATGGTTTACTCCAAGTGGTGATAGTGTCGATTCTGTAGGAATTGAACCAGGAATTACGGTTAAATTAACCGCTAAATATGCGAAAAATCCAAGTGATGAAACAGATGAACAATTGCAAAAAGCCTTAGAGGTTTTAACAAGTCGATGAAATTTCTATGTGACTATAGAAGGCCAACAGTGAGTGGTCTTTTTTTGATAAAAACGTCTAAAAAATGTAAAATAAATGTCGTATTTACATATTTCGACAAAATTATACAAAATATTTTCTTTCTTTTTGTAAAACTATATACTATAATAACTTTAGCAGTACGAAATATTTGAAATTAAAGGAGAAATTATGGCAATACGAGTTATGATGGTTGATAATGATATCAATCATGTAAATGCAGTAAAGCAGTACTTTAGCAGTTCAAGTAGTATTTCGGTAGTAAAGACCATCTCAGATGGGAAAGAAGCTTTAAAAGAGCTTGACAGTAATTATGACATTTTGATTGTCAATATGTTGTTAAGTGATATAAGTGGTGAAGACATCTTGTCTAAAATGCGTGAGATGCACATTGAAAAACAAATAATTGCAACAAGCGAATATATTTCACAAGAAATGATGAAGAGCCTAGATGTTTATAAACCAAACTATTTTATTAAGAAACCTTTTGCACCAAGTGTTTTAGAGAAGACGATTAATAAAATTGATACAAGTCACTCATTGAATGAAGTGAACGTTAAAATTAAGATTACGAATCTTTTACATTCATTAGGAATTCCTTCTCATATTAAAGGATATACCTATATTCGTGATGGTATAGAGATGATGTATAATAATGAAACCTTAATGAATTCCATTACGAGAGATATTTATCCGTCAATTGCAAAAACTTATAATACAACATCTTCTCGAGTTGAAAGAGCAATACGTCATGCGATTGAAGTTTCGTGGATGAGAGGCGATTATAGTTTGATGGAAGAGATTTTTGGAAATTCAGTTGATTATGATCGTGCCAAGCCGACAAATTCAGAATTTTTAGCAACATTGGCAGATCGCTTAAAATTACAAAAAGAATTTGCATAATTTTTAGAAAAAATCCTCATATAATTAGTAGGAGGATTTTTTTATGGAAAATAGTTACAGTTATGAAGTAGAAAAAATACTAAAGAATGCAGAAAGTGAAATGCTTGAATTACATCATCCTTATGTAGGAACAGAACACTTACTTTTAAGCTTGCTCTCTTTAGATAATATTGGAAAAGTGGTTGGAAAATATCGTCTTACTTACGAAAGCTTTAAAGAAAATCTAATTAATATTGTAGGCAAATCTACAAAACAAAGTGAGGTTATATTATATACACCTCTTCTTCGCATTGTATTAGATGATGCTACCATTATTAGTAAAAATGAACATGTACCACTTAATGAGTTTCATCTTTTAAATGCCTTACTTACAAATGATGATGGAATTGCTGTTCGCATTTTAATGCTTATGAATGTGGATATAGATGGTCTTTTTGCTGAAATTACAAATGTAAAAAGCAAATCTCTTCAATCTTTAGGCACTGTTTTAAATGAATGTGATTTTGAAGTTTTAGTTGGAAGAGATGAAGAAATAAAAAATATCATTGAAATTCTTTTACGTAAAATAAAAAATAATCCTCTTCTTATTGGGGGAGCTGGAGTTGGAAAAAGTGCAATTGTGCATGAATTGGCTAGAAGAATTAAGATAGGAGAAGTTCCCGAGAGATTAAAAAAGTATAAAATCATTAGTGTTGACATGGCTTCTTTATTATCTAATACAAAATATCGAGGAGAATTTGAAACGAAGTTAAATGGAATTATTGAAGAAATAAAGAACCAAGGGAATATTATTCTATTTATTGATGAAATCCATACGATTATGAAAAGTGGTGGAGGAGAGTCTTCTGTTGATGCTGCGAATATATTGAAACCTTATCTTGCCAGTGATGATATCAAGATTATTGGGGCTACTACTATTAGTGAATATGAGCATTCTATTGCTCGAGATAAAGCACTTTCGAGAAGATTTCGTATAGTAAATATTGAAGAACCTTCATTAGAAGAAACCGTACATATTTTAAGTGGTGTAAAAGGGTATTATGAAGATTATCATGGAATCAATATTAGTGAGGACAATATTGCTGATATTGTCAAACTAACTGATAAGTATATTAAAAACAATCATAATCCTGATAAATCGTTAGATGTCCTTGATTATGTCTGTTCACGAGTGAGTTTATCAGGATATATGAGCCAAAATGAACAGCATTTTCAAGAGTATATAAAAAGTAAAGACTATAAAAATGCTTTAAAGGTACGAAAAGAAATTCGCAAAAGCATGACAAAAGAGATTACTAAAGATGATATCATTGGTGTTATTGAAAGTATTTGCAATATTAAAATGATGACAGAAGAGCATTATCACTATCTATGTGAGACACTAGATAAAAAAATTTATGGGCAAGATTTAGGAAAGTTGAAAAAATTATTACATCGAAAAGTTGTAGACAATAAGATATTAGGAATCACTTTGAATGGTAGTGAAGGGGTGGGGAAAAGATACACCGCAAAGACAATTGCCGAGACAATGAATTATCACTATATCGAGCTTGATGGTCTAGAGTATACTTCGCCTACAAGTATTAGTCGGTTAGTAGGATCAGATCCAGGGTATGTAGGTTATGAAGATGATAAACTATTTGATAAAATAAAGTACCATCCATATACACTTTTATTTATTGACCATTATCCTTATATGGCACAAAATATCAAACACTTAATGACTTCTATTTTAAAAAATGGCTATGCGATAGATAATCGTGGAGAGAAAATTAGTTTTCAAAATACAATGATTATTATGGCTACAAATATTACAGAGAAAACGATTGGATATGTAGAAGAAAAAGAACAGGATATGTATCGAGTTGAGTATCAATTAATTGATAAAAAGTGTCTTGCCAATTGCAAAGAATATGCAAAAGTCTTGGATAAAGCAAAGGAAAAAACAACATTTCAAGAGATTGAATCTCTTATTGAAGAAAGCCTCTATAATGATTGAGGTTTTTTCTTTCTTGTGCTATAATTAATCATATAAAATAGGAGGGGTGTTATGAATTCAAATATACCAAATCGTGAAGATATACCACCAAAACAGATTAACCGTGTAGCTGTGCCAATACGCATAGATGAAAACGGAAATAGAGTCATTGAGACATCTCCTCAAGCACCTGCTTTAACACCCCCTGTAGAAAAGAAAGAAACAAAAAAAACACAAGACTCTTCAACCATTATCTTTATATTAGTATTACTCATTATTTTAGCGATACTTGTTGCTTTTATTTTCTATGTAATTGTCCCTCGTTTTGAAAAAGGGAAAACATTACAATATAATGATAAAACGAGTGAAGTGTTAGAACAAAGCTATCCGATTCAAAGTATTTCTTTAAATCAAAATATCGATATTATAGGAAGCGGACAGTTTATTGTAGACTCTATGTTTACTTTGAAGACGACAATTCAAGGAAGTCAACTTGGTGTCTATTTGAATGATGTGTTTATTACAAATACAGAAAAAGTATTATCTACTGTAGGAAGAGTGGATGATTTACTTTTAGTTATCCTTGAAGATGCCCCTTCACGCGGTACAAGACTTA
Organism: uncultured Bacilli bacterium; assembly: GCA_949841325.1. GTDB lineage: Bacteria > Bacillota_I > Bacilli_A > RF39 > UBA660 > CAG-582. Next base: position 6,434 of record CATKZK010000031.1, on the reverse strand, counting down.
TTGCTTTAGAAAAAGAGGGAAATAAAGTGTATGAAATTTCATCTATTGAAGGGATGGATGGAATGAAAATCCTTCCTTCAAAATCCAGTGTTATTTTTAATTCTTCTTCGATAGTTTTACTAACATCACGTATGAATGAAAAAAGATTACTCCTAGATAATGATATTGTGAGTAAAGAGAGTGTAGATATTTGTGATGCTGAAAGTTTAACAAAACGGGGAATTGATGATGATTTTATTGTGATTGGAACATTCACCTTTACTTATGAAGGAAATCACTCTTTTAGTAGACCAAAGAGAATGAATCAAGTGGCTTTAGAAGAATATCGAAAAACAAATCACTATTGTTAAGTGATTTCAATTTCACCTTTATGAGGTGATTTTTTTTTGCTATCTAATTAATGGATAAACAAAGTTTTAAAAACTTCTTTTATAAATTCATTTAATTCATCTAATGAGATAGAAAGTTCATTACGGAAATACTTAATTAACATATCCATACAGCCATCAACATAAAAAGTCATTTTTAAAAACAAATCTTCATGATGTGTTGCAATTAAAAATTCATGTAGTCTTTTATTGATCAAAATATTTAAACGATGGGTAAAATAGTTAGGGTCATCACTGGCAAGAATCATTTTATAAATGTTTTCCTGTTCTTTTAAATAGCCAAAGACATCATCTAAATAGTATTCTATATCAATTAGCGATTGAATATTGCGTGAATTATTGACTAAAATTTCCATCGTTTCATTTTGTAAATCTTGGGCAACATCATAAATAGAGTCATAATGTGTATAAAAAGAGGCGCGTGTAATTTCTGCACGACGGACTAACTCTGTTACTGTAATGTGAGATAGATTCTTTTTCTCTTGCATGAGTTCAGCAAACTTTTCTTTAATGACTTTTCGGGTTTTCTTAGAAGATGCATTGGCATTTTTTACTTTCATAAACGTAATCCTTTCTTTCATATGCCTATTGTATCATATTTTTGACATTGTAAAAATAGTCATTTTTTTATATTGTGTCAAAATTTTGACAGTATCTTTATTTTTGCACTGTTTATTCAAAATGTTCTAGCATATAATGCAATATGTTTGGTGTTATGCCAAGAAGAAAGGAAGTATTTATGAAAAAAGTAACAAACTTTATTGTGGATCATCGTCATAGTATTTTAGTCCTTTTTATTCTATTATCAGGAGTTTGCTTATTTTTAAGTACTAAAGTGCATATAAATGATGATTTAACAAAATATTTGCCAAAGTCCTCAGAGACTAGAATGGGTAATGATATTATGGAAAGTGAATTTGATCCTATTAAATCAAGTTCTTTAAATATCATGTTTGAAGATTTAAAAGAGGAGGAAAAACAAGAGAGACTAAAAGAATTAGAAAGTATAAAAAATGTCTCAAGTGTTTCTTATGATGAAAGTGATGCGTATAATAAGGATCAATATACACTTTATATTGTAAATGTTGAAGATACGAGTGATTCTGCTCATGCACAAGAAGTCTATAAGACGTTAGAAGATAAATATGCACATGAAAAAGTGGTCTTTAGTGGAAGTATTAAAGAGGCGAGTGGAGAAGTATTGAATCCATGGATTGTCGCTTTAGCGATTGCTTCAGCTATGGTCATTTTAATTATCATGTGTGATTCTTATATTGAACCGTTTTTATTTCTCTTCACAATTGGACTTGGTGTATTTTTAAATAAGGGAACCAATCTATTGTTTCCAAGTGTTTCTAATATTACAGATTCTATAACAGCGATCTTACAAATGGCTTTATCAATGGATTATTCGATTATGTTGATGAATCGTTATATGCAAGAAAAAGAGAAGGAAACAGACAATGTTAAAGCTATGAAAAATGCCCTTTATAATGCCTTCTTATCAATTTCTTCTTCTAGTATTACGACGATTGTTGGGCTTCTTGCCTTGGTATTTATGAGTTTTACAATTGGTCGTGATTTAGGATATGTTTTAGCAAAGGGTGTCTTATTTAGTTTAATCTGTATCTTCTTCTGTTTGCCTGGACTTATTCTGCTTTTTGATAAGTGGATTATGAAAACCCAAAAGAAACATAAGATGAAGATGAACTTACATCTTTTAGGAAAGTTTAGTTTCCATATGCGAAAAGTCATGGTTGTTTTCTTTCTATTCCTCTTTGTTGGAAGTTTCTTGCTTAAAGGAAATTTAACAATTTTATATACGGGAAATGAACAAGATGAAATTGCCCAAATATTTGAAGAAACGAATCAAATTGCGGTTGTCTATGATAATAAATATGAAGATGAAATTGCTAATTTTTGTAGGAAGTTAAAGGATAATGAAAAAGTAGATGCCTTATGTTATGGAAATACATTAAATGATTCATTAACTTATCGAGAAATCAATGAAAAATTAAAAGATTTAAATGTTGATACAGAGATAGAAGATGATCTTCTTAAAATAATCTATTATCATTACTATGAAAAAAAAGGCACTAAGCTTACTTTAAATGAGTTTGTTCAATTTATCAAAAATGAGGTAAAAGATAATAAAGATTTAAATGTTGATTTTGATAAAGAGATGGAAAATAGTATTGAGTTATTGGAAAATTTTTCTATAAAGAAAAATGTCAATAAGAAACGTAGCAAGAAAGAATTGGCTTCTTTATTTAGTCTTGATGAAAAGACAATAACGAATTTATTTGTTTATTATCATAAAGAGGGGATTACTTCAAAACTTACTTTGTCCCAATTTGTACAATTTTTAGACGATGTTGTCTTAAAAGACAAAACATATGCATCTTTGATTGATAAAGATACTAAAGCTCAAATCAAAGTATTAAAGGAAATGACAAATAAGAAAACAATCAACAAAAAAATGACCAGTGAAGAGATGGGGAATTGGTTAGGAATAGAAAATAATACCATGAAAGATGTATATCTTCTATATCAAATGATAACACCATCTACTAATACGTATACATTAAATGAGTTTATCTATCAGGTATATGTATTAAATGAAAATACAGATTATCTAAAGGGACAAAATTTGGATGCTATCCTTGCTTTATATCCTTTTGCTATCAATAAAAATAATATCAATGATACAAAATTATCAAAAGAACAATTAAAGCATACTTTTAATGCAACTTTAGTAGATACTGTATATCAAGCTGCAGGATTACCTGATGCACTTTCTTTTACTCCAAAAGAATTTGTAACTCTTGTTCTTGAACAATTTTCTCCATATTTAAAAGAAGAAGAGAAAGCATCTTTACAATTGTTGAAAAGTATTCTTTATGAAGATGATACAAAATATTCTGCAAGTGAATTGGCGACTTTGTTATCTATTCCAAAGAAAAATATAGAGACACTTTATTCCCTTATTGGAGCTTCACAAAGTGAGAGTAAACTTTCTCCTTATGAACTTGTCTGTTTTCTCAATGAAAATATGAAAAGAGAAGAACTTTCTAACGCTTTAAATCAAGAGATGAAAGAGACTCTTCCTCTTATGAAGACAGTGATGACTTCAGTCAATCAAAATACTAAATATAAAGCTTCTTCTCTTGCTAAACTTTTAGGAATGGAAAAAGAAGATCTTGAACTTCTATATTCTTTATATGATATTTCTGTAAAGAAGATTGAGATTAAAATCTCTATCGACGATTTTGTTGACTTTTTAGTGGAAGATGTCATGAAAGATAAAAAATTTGCTTCTCTTTTTGACAAAGAGACTAAAAAGAAAGTACAAAGTGTTCAGAAAATAGTAAATGGAACTATTAAAAATGAGAAATACTCAGCATCAAGTTTATATGCCCTTTTATCTAATGTAAGTGATGATTTAGAAAGAACTATAGTAGATCTTGTCTATATCTATTTTGGGAGTCAGGAAAAATACAATGATAAATGGTCATTAACAATAGAAGAATTGGTGTTGTTTCTTAAAGATGATGTCTTAAAAGACAAAATGTTTGATGATTTTATCGATTCGGAATTAAAGGAAAAAATTGAAGATGCATCTACTCTTGTTGATGATGCAAAAGAGATGCTTGTAAGTCCAAAATATTCACGTATGATTTTAAATACGAAATATCCAATGGAAAGTAAAGAGACTTTTGATTTTATTGAAAATGTTAAAAGTGAACTTGCAAGTGAAGGAAAAGAAATCTATGTTATTGGGGATTCACCAATGGCTCTTGAAATGAGTAAATCCTTTGATGATGAATTAAACTTTATTACAATTCTAACTATGATCTTTATCTTTGTTGTCGTTGCGATAACTTTTAAATCAGCCCTTGTTCCATTACTTCTTGTTCTTATTATTCAATGTGCAGTATTCTTTACAATGGGAATTCTTTCATTGATGGGAGGAAGTGTATATTTTATAGCCTTATTAATTGTTCAAGCAATATTGATGGGAGCAACAATTGATTACGCTATTGTCTATACTTCTTATTATCAAGAATATAGAAAAAAACGGGATATTAAAGATGCTTTAATTGAAGCTTATAATCATTCTATTCATACAATTTTAACATCTTCTTCTGTATTAATTATTGTTACACTTATTGTAGGACGTTTTGCTTCAGCAATAGCAGCTAAAATATGTATGACAATATCAGAAGGAACAATGTGTGCTGTATTCTTAATTCTCTTTGTTCTACCAGCCTTGCTTGCTTTATTTGATAAGTTTGTTTATAAGGAAAGACAAAAGAAGTAGAAAGAAAATATACCTAAATAGTGATGTAAAACAATGTAAAAATAAAACTTATCCGTTGTAAGATGAGTTTCTTTCCTTTATAATGAAAATAAGGAAAAATTTTGTCGAAAGACTTTATGTAAAACATGATTTGAAGTAAGATGAAGTAAATAGGTGATAGTATGAAAAGAAAGAATACATTAGTACTTGCAATTGTGTTAATGTCCATTGGATTTGCAGCCGTAAGTACGACCTTGTTTATGAGTGGAAATACGGACATTGCAACAAAGAGAGAAGACTTTGATGTGTATTTTTCTGATGTGTATATAGATAACGTACAAATTCTTAAAACCATCAGTAAAGATCGCAAGACGATCACCTATGAGACAAATGAGTTAAAGACAAAAGGGGAAACATCGATTCTCGATTATGAAGTGACGAATGCAAGTACACAATATGATGCCAAAGTAAGTATCCAGTGTATTCCAAAAGAAGATGAGTGGATCACTGTAGAGGGAATACAAGAGACAGAAATAATCGAAGCAAGAAGTAAGGGAGTAGGAAAAATCAATGTTACCTTAAAACAAAATCCGTTAGAAGAGATGAGTATTACTTTTTCTTGTACCTTAAATGTAGAAGCCATAGAAAGAGAAAGCATCATAGTAGATGAAATAGCTCCAACAGAAATACAGACATGGGAGTTTGACTACACAGGAAGTGAGCAGGAGTTTATTGTTCCAAGAAGTGGTGAATATAAAATTGAATTATGGGGTGCAGGGCCTGGCTTAGGAGGCGGAAATGGAGGATATACAGAAGGAACGATTCTTCTAGAACGAAAACAAAAAGTTTATATAGTTGTAGGAGGAACTTCAAATAATTCATCTCCTGGATATAATGGTGGAGGAGCTGGAAATCGATATAATGCAAGTTCAACTAATTCTTGGTGTTCAGGAGGAGGCGGAGCTACGCATCTTTCTCTTACGAATAGGGGGATTTTAAAAAATTATGAGAATAATCAAGAGGAATTATTAATGGTAGCTGGAGCAGGAGGCGGAGGAACTCGTGGCAGTGGAAATGGCTCAGCCTATGGAGGCGCAGGAGGCGGATTAATTGCTTATAATGGAACAGGAAGATTTTATGGATACGGTGGAACACAAGACGCAGGTGGCATAAGAGCCTATAATTCAGCAGCGAATAATCACGCTTTTTTTGGTCAAGGATCAGATGCAGACCCACTATATAGTGATCCCAAAGAAAGATTCTTTGCTGGTGGAGGCGGAGGCGGCTATTATGGCGGCTCTGGTGGTTCTTGGAGTGTAACCCCTTCTTATGCTGGAGGAGGTGGAGGTGGATCATCCTTCATCTCAGGACATGTTGGCTGTAAAGATGCATTAATTCTATTTGCGGATACTGTCATGATCGATGGTTTAGGATACAAATGGAGTGATAAAAAGGAAGAACAAGTACAAATGCCTTCACCTGATGGTACCCTTTATGCCTTAGGTGTAGGACACGCAGGAAATGGTTATGCTAAAATTACTTATTTAGGGTATTAATAAGATTGGAGATATTATATGAAAAGAAAAAGTATACTAGTATTAGCAATAGTACTTATGACTATTGGATTTGCTGCCGTGAGTACAACTTTATTTATAAATGGAAATACAAATGTAGCAAGTAATACACAAGACTTTGATGTGTACTTTTCGAGAGTCTTTGAAAATGGAGTAGAAAATAATACTTTG
>CATKZK010000030.1 GCA_949841325.1 uncultured Bacilli bacterium | reverse complement strand
AATTTGTAATTGTTAAATTTGTTAAAGGTTTTACACCACTTTTACTATAGACTTTTGTACTATTTCCTGACATCGTATATCTTCCTATACTGAACGCTTCACTTTTTGTATACCCTTCTTGTGGATATTTGGATATGTATTGATATTCTACTCCATCTACTTGTTCTCTTTTATAATAAAACTCAGGTATTCTTGTTAACACTTGGCCATTACTTCCATCGAATTTGAAATTGTCATCGCCATACTTGGCTGTCTCTGTTTTTGTTACATCATCATAGTTATAGGTAATGATTTCACTCCATGGGTAGATAGAATCAAAGTCGTTTTGTACTTCACTTCCATCTTTTGTCGCATTAGCAATTAAACCAACTGAGTCTTCGATTCTTTCCCATTTTGTACTAGATGATTCTATATCTCTTTTTACTCCATAGATGGTTCCATTTTTAATGGTATCAGCACCTAAAGAAGTTCTCTCAACGGCATTTACTGTAATCGTGATTTCTATTGGAAACTGTATCTCTTCTGTTACTCCTTTGATTACTTTTAATGTAAGTATTCCCTCTCTTGTTGTTCTTGCTAAAAGGTTACTTGTATCAAAGTCATTGGTAACTCTTAGATATTCATTTCCATTTGGTACATTAATACTTACACTTACATCATAGTTTTTGCTTGCATTGGTGACTTCATATTTTAGTTCATATACTTCGTCTATTTCTTTTAAGTTGGCCTCAAATGTAATATGGGTCTTATCTTGAATCAATGTATTGTTTTCTACTCCATTTTCATAAGTCTTACTAAAGTACACATCAAAGTCTTGTGTATTACTTGCCACATTTGTATTTCCATTTATAAATAATGTCGTACTTACGGCTGCAAATCCAATAGCCATCAACAAAATTGCAAGTACTAATATATTCTTTCTTTTCATGATATCACCTATTTACTTCATCATACTTCAAATCATGTTTTTCATAAAGTCTTTCGACAAAGTTTTTCCTTATTTTTATTATAGAAGAAAAAAACGCATCTTACAACAGATGAGTTTTATTTTTACATTGTTTGACATTTCGTTTCATAAAAAAAGGTCCTTTTATCTCTAAAAAGATCTCTTTTCTAATTCTTTTACTGTTTTTTTAAAATAATCAAAGGTATTCTGCGCATACTCTTTATCATAAAGATCAATGCCAACAAGATTTAATGCTTCTTCTGGAGTCATAGTGTTTCCAACAGCCAATAACATTTTATATTTTTCTACAATACCTTTTTCACCACTTAAAATACGCAAGGCTATTTCCGTTCCCACTAGAGTTCCAATAGAATAAAGATACAAATAGTAACTATCTTGTGTAAGAAAATGTCTGATTCGAAGCCATCCATATTGACAGCATTCATCTACACAAATGTCCTTCCCATAATACTTCTCTAATAAAGATAGATAAAGTGAATTCATAGAAGAAACTGTAACTTCTTTTTCTCTTTCTAAATCTTTAATTATATTATCTTCAAATTCCATTAACATCACTTGCTGAAAAATCGAATTTTTTAGTTCTGATGCAATGTCTCCTAATACTCTCTTTTGATCTTCATCTGTATTTTTTAAACAATACTCATAAAAAATAACTTCATTGACATGAGAGGCAATTTCCGTTAGAAGAAAGTCAACATCAAAATATTCAATTTTATTTTTTCCCTTAGAATACTCAACATTCATAGCGTGTCCTATCTCATGAGCTAAGGTTTTAACACTCGTGATATCTCCTGTAAAATTTAACATCACATAAGGAAGTCCCTTATAAGATAAACTCGTGCTGGATCTTTTTTGCTTATGATCACGAGGAAAAATATCAAATGCTCCCTTTTCTAAGAGATCATCTACCTGAAGTAAATAATCTTCTCCTAATATGGATAAAGATTTCCTTACCAAATGATAAGCTTCTTTAAATGTATATTTTTTTGTCGTATGAACATTGCCTAATGAAAAATCATATAAGTGCATTTCGGAAAGATTAGATGCATTTTTTCTCATCCTTTCAAAATCATGGGCAAGATAAATATGATCATCAATCATAGCAAATAAGGTATTTAAAAAGTCAGACTTTAATCCATGTTCTTCCATTTTCATCCCTGCTAGATTTGCATAGTGACAACTCTTTGCAAAGTCAATGTCAAGCTTTAATTTTTTCAAATAGAGAACAGCAACCTCTTCTTCTATTCTTTTATATCCTTCCATATAAGAAGCATACGTTTGACGACGAATACTTTCACTTTCACTTTTTAAGAAGTGATTCACATTTTTTAACGTAATCTCTTTTTCTTCACCCTCTATTAAAATGGAAGGAAATGACAACTGATTCATTATTTTTGTATATTGATTCGTTCTTTCTAACTTTTCATTCCAAATTTGTTTTTCCATGTTAGCATCATCACTGACATGATTTGCTTTTTTTAATACTTGCTTTAACCAAATCGCCCAGTAAGAAAAGGTCTCACAATCTAAATCAATTTTCTCTCGATGATGTATAATTTCCTTTTTTATCATATTTTCAAGTTCTAGATAATGATCAAATATGGCAAGAGCTTCTTTCATCATACCCTGTGCCTCTTCATTATTATCCTTGATATCAAGAATTCTTCTAGGATAACAATAGACGGGTTCCATGATTTCATATAAATCAAAAAGATTACGTAGATAACAAGGAATCTCTTCTACTATAAATGACTGTTCAAGATTTGCCTTAAAAGAATTCATCTTACTTTCTAAATTTTGTTTGTCTTTTTTCCATGCACTTGTACTTTTGTACAAATGACTTAAATCCCAACGTTTTTTCATTTTTCCTCCAAAAATTCAATCGCTTTTATTAGTCCCAATTTTCCATAATCATACGTAAGTCCCCCTTGCATATAAGCAATATATGGTTCTCTTATTGGTCCATCACAGGAAAGTTCAATACTACTTCCTTGAGTAAAACAACCTGCTGCCATAATAACTCGATCATCATACCCAGGCATTGGAGCTGGTATTGGAATTGACGACGAATCAACTGGGGATCCTGTTTGAATCCCTTGAACAAATTTGATTAAGTTATCTGGATCTTCAAAAATAATATTTTGAACAATATCTACTCGATTATCATCCGCTTTTGGACTTACCTTATATCCTAATTTCTCCATTACTTTAGCCGTTAAAATAGCTGTTTTTAAAGATGAAGCAACAACTGATGGAGCAAAGAATAAACCTTGTAAAATGCTTTTATTAATTCCAAGTGTAGGTCCAACTTCTCTCCCTTCTCCAGGCAAAGTAAGTCTCTCTCCAACTAGATCAATTAAATCGTGCCTTCCAACAACATACGCCCCATTCGGAGCAATTCCTCCACCTAAATTTTTAATTAAAGAACCAACAACAATGTCAGCTCCAACTTCAATCGGATTAATTCTCTCAACCATCTCACAATAGCAATTATCAATCATGATAATAATACTTTCATCAACACTTTTAATTTTCTTGATGATTCGCATCAGTTTTTCAATTGCAAGAGACTCTCTCGTTGAATAACCCTTACTTCTTTGAATTTCAATTACTTTAACTTTATTATTTTTAATATAATCAAGTATTTTATCATCCTGAAAATCATTATCTAATAAATCTATTTCATCATATAAAACCCCAAAACTTTTTAAAGAACTATTATTTTCTTTTATTCCAATTACTTCATGTAAAGTATCATATGGCGTTCCGCTTATTGATAAAAGTAAATCGTTCGGACGTAAAAGAGCAAAAAGTGTTACAGATAATGCATGAGAACCAGATACAAATTGATTACGAACAATAGCATCTTCAGCACCAAAAACTTCAGCATAAATACTCTCAATTACTTCTCTTCCATAATCATTATATCCGTATCCAGTTGTGGAGTTAAATGCTCCTTCTGACAAGTTATTATTTTGCATCGCTTTTAATACTTTTTCGCTATAATAAAAAGCATTATCATCAATTACTTTAAACTGACTTTCTAATTCTTTTTCACAATTTTTAATCAATGTTACAATTTCATTTTTATTCATTATTATCATTCCTCACTTTCCTTGTTAGTTTTACAACATCCATCTTGCCATCATAAAGATCGAATAAAATATCATTTAAATATTCTGTAAGAGCCGTACTTAATGCCCGATATCCTGTTCCTAAACTAAAAGCTTCTTCAACAATATAATCAATAAAATCATCATCAACTTCTAAAGAAATTCCAAAAAGATTCAAATACTCGGCAAATAATTTAAGATAACTATATTCACCATCAACTAAAGCTAGTCTTAACTCTTCTTTTGATGGATTTTTTGTTTTTATAAATAAATGAATTCGGTCCGCTAATTGAGGAATCATTCCATATTCGATTAAATCATCTTTGGTAATGTTCTCTTTATCTAATATTTCTTCAAAAGCTCCTGATAAAACAAAAGTTAATTTTGAAGTATCTAAAGTAATGTCTTGTTCGGAAAAACCTTCTCTTACCTTTTTATGAATAACGGTACCGCGAAGAATTGTTAATAAACCATTTTGAGTATCTTCTTTTAAAGCATAATCTTCTTGATCAGTTCTTTTACATATCTTATCAATTTCATCTAAGAATACAATACCATGTTCAAATACTTCTTTTCTCTCTCTAGAGTTAGTATAAAGATGCATTAAGATATCTTCAATATCTGAGCCCTTATAAGCTGCTGGTGTATGACGAGTCGAATCTTCAATCGTTGACGGCACACCAAATAAATCGGCTATACTTTCAATCATAAAAGTTTTGCCAGTTCCTCGTGGTCCTAAAATTAAAATTCCGGTTTTTAATTCCTTTATCTTGTCACTAGGTAATTTAGTATATGATAACGAAATATTCTTATTAATATTGGCAAGAAGAATTTTTAATTCCTTATCTAAACCAATTATTCTCTTTTTTAATTGTTCATATTTTTCCGAAATTTTAAAATCCGAAATTCTTGTTTTATATTGATTAGGATCCTGCATTGTTAAACTGTTCTCTTTATTCAGCAATTTACTAGTTAAATTGGCATTTAAAACAAAACTATCACCATTACTTTTATTGATAGCTGAAAATAGTTCATCAGCTGCACTAGGATTTAAAGAACGATTAAATTCCTCAACTATTTTTTTGTCATCCGTTTCTTTTAAAACAGGTCGAATACCTCCTTTTAAAACAATATAATATTCATACTTACATTTTTCTTTATAATTGGTAATATTAATCGCTTCAGTATTTTCAAGATTTCCGTCAGTCAACAAATGTCTTTCCACTAAAGTAATTGGTCTACAACAAAAATCAGAACTACCAAAATTCTTATCTAACTCTTTAATGTATTTTCCTTCATATTTCCCCACTAAGATCTTATAAACATTATTTTCATGCACTGCTGGAGCAAGATCATCAAGATATAAAACATCGTGATCACTTTCATCAACACGCACTTTTTTATGTGAATATATTTTTATATAAGTTTCTTCCATAAACTTTACCTCTTGATTTCTTTTATCTCTCTTATTTCCCCATTTTGTATACTTCCTAGATGATCAAGAATAAAACGAACTAAGATATCGGGTTCAAGTAATTTTTTTTGGTTTGCTCGTTTCAATTCTTCTTCTATGTATTTGGGATTAGCCTCCATTACTGATTCTGTAGCAATCCAACCTGGAGCAATTGCAAATACCTTAATCTTTGTCTCTTTTAACACTTCTGCAAAATCTTTTGTGAGTATATTAACTCCCGCTTTAGAAGCGTCATAATCCATACTAAGAGGCTGATGATACCCTAGTGTATTATTACTGCTGATGTTCAGAATCACTCCTACTTTCATTTTAGGAATAACATGCTTCATTACTGTAAAGACTCCCCCAACATTGACACGCATCACTGACATAAATTCTTCTAAACTTTTCTCTTTATAATCCCCATCTTTAGCAAGAGAGGCATTATTGATGAGAAGATCGACGTCTTTCAAAGAAGCACATAATCTCTTTACTTCTTCTTCATTTGCAACATCACATTTTACACAGTTTATTTGCTCGTTTTTTGAAAGGTCTCTTGCCTCTTCTTCACTTGTTTGATAAAGTGCCGTTACTTCATATCCTCTTTTTACAAGTTCCAAAGTAAATGATTTCCCAAGCCCCTTACATCCACCTGTTACTAAAGCATGCATCATACACCCTTCTTTCTCGTTTTTTCTTTTGTATTATAACATCTTGCAAGAAAAAAAGGAATCACTCCTTTTACTTTAAAACAAGAAAATAAAGTAAAACGATGATTCCTAAAATAATTCGGTAATAACCAAAGACTTTAAAGTCGTGTTTGCGAATATAATCCATCAAGAATTGAATCACAAATAGACTAATTAAAAAAGCAACTAAACAACCTACTCCTAAAATAGCAAGTTCCATTCCTGAGAAGGTAAAACCAAAATGACTGACATACTTTAATAGTTTTAAAAGGGATGCTCCTGCCATGACAGGGATAGCTAAGAAAAAGGTAAAACTTGCTGCTACACTTCTTTTAAGTCCAAGGAGTAATCCTCCAATAATCGTGGCACCGCTTCTACTCGTTCCTGGAATTAAAGAAAGTAATTGAAAGCCTCCAACACCTAATGCCTGTTTATAAGTAATATCTTTGACCTCTTCAACACTTGATTTAAAATTCTTATTTTCTATGACAATAAACAATACTCCATAAAGAATTAACATCATAGCAACTACGATACTATTATATAGATGTTCATCTAACCAATCATCAAAAAGGATTCCAATAACAGCTGCAGGAACACAGGCAACGAGAATTTTCCCCCATAGGTTAAATGTCTCTTTTGTCTCTTCCTTTGTTTTTCCAAATCCAAAAGGAAAAATCGTTTTAAAGAACAGAAGTACAACGGCTAAAATCGCTCCTAATTGAATGACGACTTCAAATAATTCATAAAAGGCATCACTTACACTTAGATGAATAAAATCGTTGAGTAAAATCATATGTCCTGTAGAAGAAATGGGAAGCCACTCTGTAATCCCTTCAATAATACCAAAAAGAATTGCTTTTATTATTTCCATCTTCATCACCTAATATAAGTATACAACAAGATGATTAAAAATAAAACTTAAACCTTTTCTACTTCCTTGCGAATCTTCTTAACTCGAATAAAAAGAAATAAGAATAGAACCAAAAGAATAAGGCTATAGATAAAAAGAAAACCATACACTCTCATTTTATTAAAAAGCGAGATTTGTACATAGTAGTAAAAGTACGATTCAAAAAGATCTATTCCGAACTTTCCTATAACACAGTAAAGAATTATGGCACTTGCAATTGCAAGAAAAGAAATGACTAAAACTTCTAAGAGATAGCTAAAAATAATCTTTAAAGAGCTTAATCCTAAATATACCATGCTCTTTATTTCTGTCTCCGATCTGCCTAAAAGAGTATAAAGATAATAAAAGCTATAAAATGAGAGTAAGAAAACTGAAAGGTAAAAGAGAATTACACAAATACTCTTCACTGAATCAATCATTGCTTGTAGTTCTAAAATACTGCTTGTTAAAACAGTAGTGACTGAATACTTCTTACTCGCACGAATAATTGTAGCATAGTCATCTGTATTTATAAAGACAAGTGAAGGTTCTTCTTTATCTAAAGAAATTGAATTCATAAAATCTTCTGTGACATAAACCATGTTATAAGGTAAAATATCCTCTTGAAATAATTGATAATAAAGTTCTTGTTCTCTTCCTGATGGATTTACCACTTTTTTCAAGAATTGATATTCTTTAGTGTTTTGTTCTAAAACGCCCGAAATGATGACTTCATGACCATAAAACTTTATTTTTTTCCCAATTAAGTCTTCCATATTTTGTGGATAAAATCGTCCTAATTCTTCTTCGAGTCCAAATTGTTTAAAACACTCAAAAGTATACTCTGTTAAAAGTATTTCATTAGGTATTGTAGGTGTTTTCCCTCTAATTTTATCTCTTTTTATAAATGTATGCGTATCAATTTTAGCTATTGATAAAGGAATATTCTCTGGAAAAAAAACGCTTATTGATTTTTCATGAAGAGGAAAAAGCTCTTCAAAAGATTGATGATAAGCATATTGAAGGATTGGAAACTCCTCTTCTACTTTGTTTAATTCTTCTACTTGAAAAGAAATTCGCCTATTAAAATGATGAAGTAGACTTTTCATCTCTATTGTTTTTGTCTCTATAGTTACGATAAAAAGCGCACTAAAGCATATAAAACAAGCAATGAAAAGAATAAAAAAGCTCAAACATGAAAAGGTGAAAGAATTCCGCATTCTAGAAAATGTATTTTTAAGAAGAGAACAAAAGAGATTCGATTTTCTCAGAATTCTTTTTGTTTCTTTATTTTTTTCCTTTTCCTTAAAAACTTGCAAAGATACTTTTGACGATTCAAGTTCTACAACTCCATCAAATGTTTCTTCTAGAGATTGAGGTATGTGACTCGCTATAATAATTAAATGATCATTACTCAAATCTTTTAACTTTCTAACGACCTTTTCGGCATTTTCTTTATCTAATGACTCCAAAGGTTCATCACATAATAAAATATTAAATGCTCGATTTAGTGCTCTAACAATTGAAACTCTTCTAGCCTCTCCTCCTGAGATTTCATCAATTTTCTTATTTTGTATCTTATCAATTTCAAAATAAGGAAATAATTCCTGACATTTACTAAAAAAATTCCCATTTTCTTCTACAGTAAGACTTCTAAACAGATTAAAATCTTGTGCAATCATTCCAACAACTTTAGAGCGATATTGTTTGATGTTCTCTATGCGTTCCCCGTTATAGAAGATTTCGCCTTCATCGTATGAATAGATTCCTGCGATTAAACGAAGCAAAGTTGTTTTTCCACTACCACTTTCCCCTTTAATCCAAATAAGTCCAGTATCAGGAAATGTAAGTGTTATCTTATCTGCTCCTAGCGTTCCATCTTTAAATTTTTTAGTTACATTTTTAATTTCCAACATATTATTTACCTACCCATTTCGTATATCTCGTGCAACATTTAAGCGATTTATAGATTTGTTTAAAAATATATAAGTGATTCCCATAATTGAGAGCAAAAGGACAATTAAGAAAAGACAAGCAGAAAGAGAAAAAGTAAAAGGACTTAAGGAAAAAAAACATTGAGCATTCAAATAAGAATTAATTCCCATAAAAAGTATTTTTGTTAAGATTATCGTCATAAAAAATAACACCATTGCATAACGAATCATGCTATGGAAAAAAAGAAAATGAAAGTCATGTTTTTGTAATCCCAGACTCAAATATATTCCAATATTTCTTTTGTTTTTAATAAGTTGATTAAAAAAATAAAGAAAGAAAAGAATAAGAATGAGAACAAAGAAAATAGGAAGTAAATACGGATAAAGAAGAGATAACAGATAAGGCTTTTCTAAGATTTCTGATAATACCTGACTGTAAGAAGTTCCACGAATAGCGAGCGTTTTTCCATTCGTTATTATTTGCATAAGTGTGGGTCTTTTTATCATTTTATCCAAATAAGATTTACTACTTGAAATATCATGTACAAAAAGAAATGAAGTAGCTTTGAAATTTTTAAATTCTTCATAGTCATTCTCTAGAAGAGAAAGTTTTTCTTCGGATACGAACACCATGCTACAATACTTTAAAATAGAATCATAAGAAGTAAATAATAAATCTTGTTTTAAAGACAAACGCTCATAAGAATCTATACGTAATGTTTTTAAACTTTGATAAGATTCTGTATTTTGCTTCATAATTCCACTAATTGAAAATTCTTCTTCTCCTAAATGAATTTTTTGATTTAAGAGGTCTTGAATATGTCGGGGTTTATAAAGGGTTCCATCACTTTCTAAAATACCATAATAGCATATATGTTCAGCCAAAATTTCAGGAATGACGAGTTCTTCCAAAGTTTGTGGTTTATTTCCTATAAGACCTTCTTTCATAAAGTCATCACTATAAGGAACAAACTCTATATATTGAGTGTTTCCACCAAAATAGACCCACTGAATATTCCCACTGAAGATTTCTAATCTTAAAGGAATTCCTTCTTTTGCAAAAATCTTTCCTTGAATAAGTTTATCTTCTGTTTTTTCTTGTTTAGAATCATCTAAATAAAGTAAATTATCATTTTCGCTTTTCATCATCTTCATCTGTATTTTCGAGTAGTCTAAAGTGTGGAAGTTAGAAAGTATAAAAAGGAGTATAAGAAGTATATATAGGAGAAAAAAATGCAAAACACTCCCAAATGAAAGATTCATTTTTGTAGACTTCGATACTTGTTTTAAAAACTCTTTTTTTATTTTCTTCCCTGTTTTTTTATCTTGTTTCGTTTTAACATAAGTTTCCCCTGTGATTCTATACGTTTTATCTTCAAATAATTCAATCAACATATCATATTGAAAAGTCGTAGCAGAATGAAGTGCAATAATAACTAAGTGAGTTTTGGCATAATTTTCTAAGACATTTTTTACTATAGAAATATTTTCTTTGTCAAGAGAAGCTGTAGGTTCATCAAGAATTAAAACATCAGGATTTCCTAAAATAGCACGAGCAAACGAAATCCGTCTTTTTTCACCCCCAGATAAATGACTTACTTTTTTATCTTTTAAAGCGGTGATTTGCATTTTTTCTAAAATTTCGTCTATTTCCTTAGGAGAAATATTATCATAAAGATTGAGATTTTCACAAACGGTAAGGTTTTCAAATAAATTTGCATCTTGAAAAACAATTCCCATTGAATTACATTCATTTATAATTCTTCCTGAAGTATTCTTTTCTATACCATTAAGTAGATTTAAAAGTGTCGTCTTTCCAACTCCAGAATTTCCCGTTACTAAAACTAGCCCCGTATCTTTCAAAACAAAACTGAGATGACTTAAAACCTCTTTTTTTTGTTCTTCAAAACATTTACATACATCATCAAACTTTATCATAAATACATCTCCTAAAAAAGTAGCTTTCAAGCTACTATTTTATAAACTCAAAAGTCATCTTAAAATCATAAGAAGTAAAAGTTCTCTTATTTTTAACACGTATTCCATAAACAGGACACATTTTCCCATCGCATTCATTTCCTTGAATGACGGTTTTACCTGATAGATTCGTTCCTGTACCAAAACAATAACTGCCACTATCATTTGGACAACTCATTCCACTTCTTGGAATGATGTATATCGTTTTAGATTGATTTGCTTTCGTACTAATTTCAATAGATGGATTTAAGGCTTTTGCTTTTCCTAAATTAGACACACTACTTGCACCAATTAATGAAACTGTATATTTTGCATCTTTTTTAGGAGTAATTACAATCTTTATATATTTGTAGTAATCTCCTAAGATATTAGACGTTGTAGAATACGATCCTCCTGCTCCTAATGTACCATTAACGGTATATTGAGCTGCATATATATTCGTGTTTGTAAAAATACAGCAAAAAATACCTATAAATAATATAATCTTTTTTTTCATTATTATTTATTCCTCTCTTATTATAATTTTTATTTTTTTTGTTTTCAAGTTTTCTCTTTATAAATCTTTTATATTCTACATTTTATCACCCGTTTCCTTTCTATCGTTTTAAATCTCCAGAATCATTTAAAACCTATTAGAAGCCTTTCTTCTTATCATCAAAATACCATGTTTAAAAAAAATAGGAGGACTATGATAGTCCTTTGTAATCATTATTTTAAAACGGACAAAATTGTCCGCTTTTCTTTGGGTGAAAAAATGAATAACAAATACTTAATTATTCAACGATTTCAATACTACTTTCTTGGGTCGTTTGATCCGCACGACTGCTTAGAAAACTCACACGATCAACAATGACTTCTGAGATATACTTTTTTTCTTCGTTTTCTTCATAACTTCTGCTTTGTAAACGTCCCTTTACGGCCAATAAATCGCCTTTATGACAATATTCATTGACATGATTGGCAATTCCATTCCACAAAACACATCTTATAAAGTCAGTTCCATAAAGTCCATCTTCACTTTTATAGTCACGTTGTACTGCGAGGTTAATTGATAATCGTGTTTTTCCTTCGTCGTACTTTTTGAGCTCTGGATTATCAGTTAGTCTACCGATTAATCCTACAAAGTTGTGCATTCATTTCCTCCTTTCGGCTCCTACCATAGCATAGATAAAAAAGAAAAGTCAAAACGCAAAAAAAGAAAATCTGTATATAAAAACCTACAGATTTTCCTAAAACCATTCACATTTATAAATTTTGTACCTCATTTTCTACAGATTTAAAAATATTTGTAACTTTGAAATTTTTTTTAATTTATTTCTTTCATTAAACGATTTAACTCCACTGCATATTCCATAGGAAGTTCTCTTTTAAAGTCATCAATAAATCCCATAATAAGTAGCTCTTTCGCCTTATTTTCAGTTAATCCTTTGCTCATTAAATAAAATAATTTTTCCTCACTAACTTTAGAAACTGTTGCTTCATGTTCTAATATGCTAGAATCATTTAATACTACATTTTTAGGAATCGTATCACTTTTCGCTTTCTCATCTAAAAGAATCGTATCACATTTAATCGATGCTTCTGCATGATGGGCATTCTTTGTAATTTTGGTCATTCCTCGGTAATTGGCAATTCCTTTAGAAGACGCTATGCTTTTGGAAATGATATTACTCTTTGTGAATGCTCCAATATGTATCATTTTAGCACCAGCATCTAGAATTTGTCCCTCTTTGGCATAAGCAATGGAGATAGAATTTCCTCTTGCACGATCTCCAAGAAGAATACAAGAAGGATACTTCATCGTTACTTTACTGCCAATGTTTCCATCTATCCACTCCATTACACCATCGCTTTCAACAATAGCTCTTTTGGTCACTAAATTATAGACATCTTGACTCCAATTTTGAATCGTTGAATATTTACATTTAGCCTTTTTTTTCACAAAAATTTCAACAACTCCTGCATGAAGGGAATTAGCCGAATGTGAAAGTGCGGTACAACCTTCAATATAAGAAAGCTCAGATCCTTCATCAACTATAATAATGGTTCTTTCAAACTGCCCTAAAGACATGGAATCAATACGAAAATAACTCTGTAAAGGTCGATCTAACTTGGTATTCTTAGGTATGTAGATGAAAGAACCTCCACTCCAAAGAGCTCCATTAAGCGCAGTATACTTGTTTTCATCAAAAGAAACTAAGTGATTAAAATATTCCATAAAAAGATCTGGATATTGTCTAAGGGCATCATCACTTGATAAAAAGATAACACCCTTATTTTCAAGTTCGCTTTTTCCATGATGATAAATAACTTCACTTTCATATTGATTCGTAACACCACTTAAGTGTTTTTCTTCCGCTTCTATAACGCCCAAGGCTTGAAAACGATTGCGAATGTCACAGGCAACATTTTCCCACTTTGTTTCATTATTTCCAACTTTTTTATAGTAATTTAACTTATCAAAATCAATCTCTATTGGGGGCCCGAATGTTGGCTCTTCAAGTTCTTTAAACTTGGCAAAAGATTTTAAACGAAATTCCAACATAAAGGCGGGTTCTCCTTTAGATTTAGATATCTTTTTAATCAACTCTTCATTTAATGTATTCATAGGCATCACAAAACCATTATACAAAAAAAAATGTCCTTTTAAAAGGACAAACTGTTTATATATAAATGACTACAGAACTCCAAGCATCATAATCAGTACCTCCAGTAACACTACACTTTATGGTCTCTTCTTCTCTAAACATCAATTTATAAAATCTTATAGAAGAACGAAGAGGATAAACATAGGTATCGACATTCGATGCGTATTTTTCATGAACAATGCTTGTAAGTTCATGGCTTGAAATAACGGGATTCAGCTCCTTTTGATAAGAACCTAATGAAAAGACGACATAAGCTTCTTCCATCTCTTCTGTCACATCAAATGAATCTCTCTTTTCGTCTGAAAAGTTTAATTCAATCTTTTCTTCCATGATATTTTCAACAGATACAACTGTACTAGTCCAAGATTTATAATAACCTGTTGCATTGGTTACATTTGTACTAAGACGTCCCGCTTCTCCATTTAAACTGACTTTATATACAGAGATGGAAGCTCGGAGTGGACTACTACGAACATCTACATTCGTATTATAAGCTACTCTCTCTACCTTTTCTACGATTTCTCCTGTTGGAAATAATCCAAGTTCATTTGCACTCGTATGATAGGCATAGAAAACATAGACTTCCTCTAAACCTTCTTTTATATCACAATATTCTCTTCTATCATTCAAATAATGAAATACCAATTTAGGTGGATTCTCGATTTGTTGTTCTTCTACATACTCACTTTTTTCAAGAGCTTGAAAGTCAAGTCTGCAAGTAAATTCTTCTACAATTGTTTCAATAGTCGACTTTATTTGGGTAACCGTTATGCTTCCCTTTTCTAATGTTTGAGCTATAATTTTATCTGGCATATCCACATTGATTTTATAATATTCCTGCATTTTTTCTCCACCATTACAGTTTACAGTAACTTTGGCATCATAGTTTCGGCTTTTATTAGCTACTGTAAAATTAAGTTTGGAAAAATCTTGTTCCATTTTTAACTCTTTTGTCTTAAAGGTAATTTCTTTTCCTATACTAGAAATAATACTTTTACTCATATCTATGCCATCCAAAACGGCTTTTGTAAAAATAATATCAAAGTCTTGCGTATTACTTGCTACATTTGTATTTCCATTTAGAAATAATGTTGTTGATACTGCGGCAAATCCTATCGTCATGAGCAGAATTGCAAGCACCAATATATTCTTTTTTTTCATATGATTAAACCTCCAATAGGACGTACTTTCCTACTATCATTTTACCTTTTTTGTACATATGTTTTGGTTGTTTCTATATAAAACGAATCAATTTGTACATGTGTTTTACACGGATTACATTACAAATATTTTATATCTGTATAAAAACGAATATATTTTTTTTAAGTTTTCCTAAAAAAGAAGTAATTTCACTTTTTTATGTGTATATAAGAAGTAG
>CATKZK010000029.1 GCA_949841325.1 uncultured Bacilli bacterium | reverse complement strand
AAATGTAATATGTGTTTTATCTTGTATTAAAGTACTGTTTTCTACTCCATTTTCAAAGACTCTCGAAAAGTACACATCAAAGTCTTGTGTATTACTTGCCACATTTGTATTTCCATTTATAAATAAGGTCGTTGATACTGCTGCAAATCCAACCGCCATCAACAAAATTGCAAGTACCAGTATATTCTTTCTTTTCATATGATCACCTATTTACTTCATCTTACTTCAAATCTTGTTTTTACATAAAGTCTTTCGACAAAGTTTTCCCTTATTTTTATTATAAAAGAAAGAAACTCATCTTACAACAGATGAGTTTTATTTTTACATTGTTTGACATCACTATTTAGTTATTTTTAAACATTAATCTTTCTTTGTAACCTCTTCAGGAAATTCTACTTCCAATCCTAGCTCTTTTAACTTTTCAAGAATTTCTTCTGCTTTATCCAATTCTTTCTTATCAATCTTATATCCCATTTATACCTCTTGAATAACAGCAATAATCATTGGCTTACATTCTGTCTCACGATAAAAATATTTGCTTAAATCTTCACGAATTTCATTCTTAATCTGATTATAATCTACATAATTTGGTGAAATATTTTTTTCAATAATTTCAAGCGATATACGTTTTATCTCTTCTACCATTTCAAGAGAATCTTTTACATAAATAAAGCCTCTTGTTGTCACTTCCGGTCCTACAAGAATTTTTTTCGTCTGTTTATCTAATGTAGCTGAAATTAAAAGTATTCCATTTTCTCCTAGCATTTCGCGATCTTTAATTACAAGTTCTCCAACATCATCACTTGATTTTCCATCAATTAAAATATCATCTACAGGCACTGTCTCAAACTTGTCTTGAAGTTTCCCATCAATAAAGGTAACGACATCTCCA
Organism: uncultured Bacilli bacterium; assembly: GCA_949841325.1. Taxonomy (GTDB): domain Bacteria; phylum Bacillota_I; class Bacilli_A; order RF39; family UBA660; genus CAG-582. The sequence goes on along the minus strand of CATKZK010000029.1, from coordinate 14,196 downwards.
TTTTGCTTTAATAAAATATTTTCATTTGCCATTCCCAAGGCACTTGCTAAATTAGCGTTATTTACCATAAGACGATACTCCCCTTTAACAGGCATATAGTACTTTGGTTTTACAAGATTTAACATAATCATTAAATCTTCTTGAGAAGCATGATGTAAAATTGTTCTATCTTTAGGTATCGTAATACTCTTTGCACCTTTCATTGCAATATCATCTTGTAAATGTACAAGTATCTTTTCAACTGCATCATAATAAGGTTCAGCAAAAACAATGGTATCCGTTTCTTTTAATTTAATAAATTTATCTGTTCCATGCGCGATACGATCAACAGAGATAAAAGGTTTTCCACGGTCATCACAGACAAGAAGAATAGTCTTATCTGAATCAATATCTGACAAATCTCCAATCAAATTTTTTTCAACTGTCATATAGCCATTTTTTATAGCCATACTAATGATATTTTGTAGTTTTTTCCCCATAATAACGACTTTACGATGAGTATTTTTCGTTGCATCAAATATTTCTTGAATAGTATGTAAATGTACAGGCAATGTTGAAATAATTAATCTTCCTTCAGCATGATTTATCGTATCTTTAAACCAACTAGTCAAACGATGATGAGGAGAAGTATGTCCCACATGTTCTGAAAATGATGACTCACTTAAAAGACATAATACCCCTTGTTTTCCCACATAAGCAATTTTTCCTAAATCGGTTGCATATGCCCCATTCATTGTTGGATCAATTAGAAAATCTCCCGTATAACAAATAGCTCCATCAGCTGTATTTAAAACATACATTACAGCATCTGGTACTGAATGTGATACATTAATTGGAAATACTGAAATTTTACCAAAAGAAATTTTTCGATGTGCCTTTATTTCATTTATATTTTTCTCATTCATTCCTTCTAGTAATAAAGATTCCTTCGTATACTTTGTACAATAAATTTTAACATGAGGAATAGTACTTACAAAGTCGAATATTCCCCCCATATTTTCTAAATGTGCATGTGTTAAGAAAACACCCACAATCTTCTCTTTATTCTTTTCTAAATAACGATAATTTGGAATAATATAATCAATTCCATATTGTCTATCTGTTGCGTATTTTAACCCACAATCAAAAATAAAAATTTTATCGTCTACTTCAACGACATATGTATTTTTTCCACTTTCATTTAGGCCACCAAGCCCAAATATCCTAATCTTACTCATTTTTAATTCTCCATTTCTAAATTTATAAAGGTCACATCAGTAAGTTCATTATATCATTAAAAAAAGAATTAATCAATTAGACACTAAAAAAAGACAAGGAATGTAAAACAAATCCTTATCTTCTCTCATCATATTTTATTGTCTTTTCTTTTCCGATAGTACTTAATAAACTTATTGGAAAGAATTCTAAAGCAACAGAGTTCATCGTTTGTAATTCCTCATTTTCAAACAATTCTTTTAAATATGCTACAAGTGGATGCTATAAACTGCTATAGAAAGTTTCAATGGGCAATGAAAGTAATGTCTTAATCTCTGGAGCAAATTCTGTTCTTTCAGGAACGTGACTTCTAAAACGTCTATCCATTTTTTCAATCCGATTATGTTTAAGATAGTAGAGAAATCTTTCATCTTCACAACGTTTAAGAGAAAGTTCTATTCGAGCAAGAGCCTTATAAGTATTATTCATATATGCTTTCTCCAAAAAGTATGGCATATCTAACGCTAAAGCCATATGCAACATTTGTCTTTCCTTACTCACTAAGTACTCCAACAAATAGTATAAACAAATTTTTGATTCATCAGGAATATCCTCTGTTGGCATCAAAAATTCACATAAATCCATAGGTCTTGTCGTATCTACAGAAACTCCTTTCATTTCAGCTATTTTATTTATAATCTCTAAAATCCAATTATTTTCCATATTCTTCTCCTTATTTATTGATACCATTTTTGTTTTGCCTCTATCATTTTAGCGTTATTAATTTCTCTCAAATGCTCTTGGATTATTGCCATTTCTGCATTGCTATATTCCCCTGTTTCATTTACTAAATTTGGCAAATTATTTTCTATTAAGAACTGATTTAGATCCACTAAAATAGTCGATACCTCTTCTCCAAAACATTCAACAAAACAGCCATTTACTTCATCCATATAACTTAAATGAAAAATCCCATTGTTATTATCTGCTTGAGCAAAAGCTCCTTTATTAATACTATCTTCAAAAGAATAAATCATATAATCTTCTTCATCTATATAAAGACTATAAGTATTCATCAATAAATAGTATTTATCCATCTCACCATATATACGTTCTACTTCATTTGATCCCGTATCTAAAACATATAATCTATTCATACAAATTGTTTCATTTGCTGTGTTTGATTCCTCTATCTTTTCGATAGCTATATTATTCTCAAAAGAGTTCTTCTCGCTTATCATATTGATAGTTTCCTCTTTCGTTTGAAAGCTATCTCTAAGTTCTTGTAAAGTCTTATGATCACTATTATCATATGGGATCTCACTTACTTGGATAAAATGATTTTCCTTCTTTATCCCAATATAAGTATAGCTTCCTCTTAGTATATCATAAATATAATCATATCCCATATCTTCCACATTATAAGAACAGCGATATCCTAAAAACAAATATTTTTTTCCATCATTTGTTTGGCAAATATATTGAGTAAGTGGTTTTATCTCTTCTTTTGCATACTCGTTATGAATAATCATCTTCCACTCATACACATATTCAGTGGTTATAGATGCAGTATCATAATAGAATTTTTCTCTTATCTTTCTTTTTAACTCTGAACTATTTGAAGATAAAAAAGCAAATTCCTCTTGGCAAAAACTTTCTGTCGAAAGAAATTGCGATAACGGAATACGCGAAAAAGCTGATATATTTTTTCCATAGCCATATTCTCCATCATGACTATTATAATCTTCATAAGATGCTTCATATAATTCCCATTTCATTGCAGGAAACGGTTTATCGCTTTCTTTTTTTTGATGTTTTTTTGTTTCAAGAATAGTTCCTACTAATTCTTTTGATGTAACTTCATAATAATCTCCATTAGTACAAGTCGTTAAGTAGAAATTATTATCTAAATGAATAAAATAGTAATCATCTGTACAATAATTCTTTTCTTCAATTTTATGAGTTTCCTCTTGCAAGATTAAGTCAGATTCACTTGTAATCTTAGCTTCTTCTACTAAACTTGTCTCTTCATTACTTTCACTGTCTAGTAAAGTTTCCTCTGAAACCGTCTCATTTAAAGTGTTTGACCCTAGATCTACTCTAGAAGTAGCGACAAGCATTGCATCGGCAAACAAAATGGATATAAAAGCATAACGTAATTTTTTTAATTCCTCTTTATACATAATATATCTCCCCTTGGAATAATTGCTATTATAAGGAAAAAAAAGAACTCTGTCAAACATATACTCTATTGTTAATTCATCTAAATGTAAAAAAAGAAAAGAGGATACTTCCTCTCAGACTGTTGACAAAGTTCTGAAAGAATCTTTTAAAGATTCTTTCTAAAATTTATTTTGGACTTTTAAAACAAAAGCATTAGAGTCAATATCAACTAAAACAGAATCAAATTCATGTATCTCTTCATTAAGCAAAGCTTCTGCTAAAAGAGTTTCAATATTTTTGGTCACATAACGCTTTATAGGTCTTGCTCCAAATTCTTCTGTGTAAGCTTCCTCGATAATAAATTCCTTTGCTTTTTCGCTTAACTCAATGTTGATATGAACATGCTCTAGGTGTTTATTTGTATCTTGAATGATTCTTTCTAAGACTTCATTCATTATCTTTTTATCTAGTGCATTAAAGGTAATAATTTCATCAATTCGATTGATAAGTTCTGGTCTAAACGTAGATTTTAAGAGTTTCATAACAAGTTCATCGCGATTTTCTTCATTTCTTAAAATGATATCACTACCTAAATTAGAAGTCATGATAATAATCGTATTTTTAAAATCAATTGTTCTTCCTTGGGAGTCTGTAATACGTCCATCATCTAAGATTTGAAGGAGGATATTAAAGACATCAGGATGTGCTTTTTCAATTTCATCAAATAAAACAATTGAATATGGATTTCTTCTTACTGCTTCTGTCAATTCCCCGCCTTGGTCATATCCTACGTACCCTGGAGGAGCTCCTAATAAACGAGACACGTTGAAGGCTTCCATATATTCAGAACAGTCAATACGTATCATATGTCTTTCATCATCAAAAAGTTCACTGGCTAAACTTTTGGCAATTTCTGTTTTTCCAACACCAGTGGGTCCCATGAAAATGAACGAACCAATTGGTCGATTAGGATCTTTAATCCCACTTCTTGCGCGAATAATCGCATTACTAACAAGTAGAATCGCATTATCTTGCCCTTTTACACGTATTTTTAAATGGTCCTTTAATTTTAAGAGTTTTTCTTTTTCTCCACCCACTAATTTAGACACTGGAATATTTGTCCAACGACTGACGATGTCAGCAATATTATCATCACTTACAACATCCGATAAAATTTGAGATTGCATGGTCAACTTTAATTGACTAATTTCCATCTCCAATTCAGGAATTTCTCCATGTTTTAAACGTGCTGCTTTTTCTAAATCATATTGATCTTCAGCCGTTTCTAATTCAAATTTTAATTTTTCTAATTTGCTCTTTTTGCCATTGATTAAATCTTTTAATTCTTTTTCTTCTATCCATGATTTGCGCATTTCCGATTCTTGTTGTTTTAAAGTTTCCATCTCTTGTTTTATTTCATCTACTCTTCGCTTGCTTATTTCATCTTTTTCCCGTTTGATTGCTTCTAATTCAATTTCTAAAGTCATAATAGTTCGTGTTAACGTATCAAGTTCTGTTGGCACTGAATTCATTTGCATCTTAATCGTTGCACAAGCTTCATCAACTAAATCAATGGCTTTATCTGGTAAAAAGCGATCTGTAATATAGCGATCAGAAAGATTTACAGCAGCTACAAGTGCATTATCTTTAATCGTAACACCATGAAATATTTCAAATCTCTCTTTTAATCCACGAAGAATAGTAAGGGTATCCACTACTGTAGGTTCACTTACCATAATTTTTTGTAAACGTCTTTCTAAAGCACCATCTCGTTCGATAAACTCACGATATTCATTTAAAGTTGTTGCCCCAATTAGCCTCAATTCTCCTCTTGCAAGCATTGGTTTTAACATGTTGCCAACATTCATGGCATTATTCGAACCAGCTCCAACAATCATGTGAATTTCATCAATAAACATGATGATATCTCCATCGCTTTTTTCAATTTCTTTTAAAACAGCTTTAAACCGTTCCTCAAATTCTCCTTGATACTTTGCTCCTGCAACGAGTGCCGATAAGTCAAGTTCCCAAACTTTTTTATTCTTTAAAGTATCGGGAATATCACCTTTGATAATACGATTAGCAAGTCCTTCTACAATTGCTGTTTTACCAACTCCTGGTTCTCCAATAAGGACAGGATTATTCTTGGTCTTTCTTGAAAGAATACGAATTAAATTACGGATTTCATCATCACGTCCTATCACAGGATCAATCTTATTTTGCCGAGATAACTCTGTAATATCGCGTCCATATTTTTCTAATACATTTTTAAGCTCTTCTCCATTTGCATTCATATTTACACCTCCTTAAAAAACTAGTGAAGGCCACTAGTTTAGTCAATTGAAATGATTTTCTTAGTTTCTCTTTCTTTTTCCTCTTTTGGTAAAGAAACTTTCAACATTCCATCCTTGAATTCTGCCTTAACAGCACTTTCATCAATATCACCTACATAAAATTGACGCATCGTCTTTTCATAATGACGTTCACGACGAATATAATGCTTATTTTCATCACTTTCCTCACTATTTTGCTTTTCAGCAGCAATCGTAAGATAGCCATCATTAAGTTCTAGTTTGATATCTTCTTTCTTAAATCCTGGAATGTCCATTTCAATATGGAATAAACCATTCTTTTCATAAATATCACATTTCATAACCTTTTCTAATTTCTTTGGACTATCTAAGTCATCAAAGAAATTATCAAAAAATATTCTACTTGGTAACATAACGTTACACTTCCTTTCTTCATTACAATTCCACTATACCACCAAAATTAGCACTTGTCAATATAGAGTGCTAATTTCTATTTTTTGACGACATAAATTTTATTTTGTTTATAAAAAGCATAAAGGGTATTCTCGATTGTCATTCCATTTTCTCTCAAGGAGCCCTTTAACCAATCTTCACTTTTTCTAATGCCCACCAGTGCTTGATGTTCTATTTTCCCATCAATGATAATAGGCAAAGGATAAGTACTGTTTTGTTTTAATAAGCCTTTTTTAAAGATAGAAAGCTTTCCATTGGTCTCTAAAATGGCATAGTCAACTTCATCAATTGACTTTATTTGATTTCCTCTTAATGCCAATAATAAATCATCAACACTATACCGTTGTTTAACCATTTCTTTAATGTTTAATTTCCCCTTATCAACAATCAAACTAGGCTTTCCATCCATAAAATTGCGAAATGAGTTAAATCTTAATTGAAGAAAAGCTAAGACCACTTCTAGTACGACCAATAAGAGTATGGGAAAAATGGTAAGAATCATTTGATCTTCTCGATTTTCAATACTAATTGCCACTAATTCTGCCATGAGAATAGAAATCGTTAAATCGCTGATAGACAATTGGGCAATTTCTCTTTTTCCCATAATGCGATAACTAAGTAAGATAAAAAAGTAAAAGAAAATCGTTCTTCCTAACACATGCACTAAATCCATCATAAAATCACCTACTTTAATAGTGGGTGATTTTTTCTTATTTTATTCAACTTTACTTTATTTCTCTTCTAAAAAATAGGATTTTGCTTTCTCTATAGGTTCATATTCATTTGGAAGAATCGAAAATGAGGCAAATAATGATTTCTCTTGTTCTAAAGCATCTTCATATAATTTACGAAATTCTTCATCACTAGCCCATGTTCTATCTACCGCTAAATAGGTATCAATCTTCTCTTTACTTATATTGCCATCTTCTACTTCTTCTTTTAAACATTGAATGTATTCAAAAAATAATGCAAGACTATAAGGATCACTATATAGACTAAAATGTTGTCCTGTAACCTCTTTTATATTTAAACTTCCATTTGAAAAATAAGCATATAAGAATTCTTTATTTAATTGATTATCCTCTTTATCAGTAAAGACCTCTTCTATAATTTTTTCCGATAATAGAGAAGCATCTTCTATCGCTAATATCTCTTCAGAGTTATTTGAATAACTTAGATAATAAAGATAAAATAATAAACGTGCATCTGTATCGTCATAATCTAACTTAGCTCCCTTATCTTCTATTAATTTTATCAATCTCTGTTGATATACAAATAGACTTTCCTCTAAGCGTGTATACTTATTAAAATAGCGATTATATTCTCCGTATTCAGCATCTCTTAGAATAAATAAAAAATGGTTTCTAAAAATATTATGCTGAAAAGAAATATTTCCCTCGAAAATTGAACTCGCAAATAGAAGTTGATCCAACGGATCTAATATTTCTTTTTCTTGGAAATAATTCATTAGAAGTTTCGCACATTCATTTTCAAATATGCTCTTGATTCTCTTTTTATCTTCTTCATTTTCTTTTTCTTCATAATAAGAAAGGTAATCAAACATCTCTTCAATTTTTGAAACAGGTACATTATATTCTTCTGAAAGTCTTTCCTTTATTCCCTCTTCACCATTGATGAAAAGAAGTTCTAATACTTCATCACTAATAGGATAACATAATGTTCCAAAAAGCGAACCTAGTTCACTTTCGCTTTCTTCATTTGCATAATCCGTTAAAGAGGCGGCAACACATTGTGAAAAAATATCATCATGACCAAAAAGGATAACACTTAATGCCCTTTGATGATCTTCTTTATTGAAGTTTTCAAAATCGATTGTTCTCAAACGATGAGCCATTTTTTTCTCTTGCTTTTTTAAAAGAATCACATCAGATGCCATAAGTGATCGAATCTCCTGATTACATTTTTCTCGTAATTCCCCATGAATTGTAGGATTTTCTATTATAGCAAAACTCAATTCTTCTAAATAAGACTCTTTTACTTCATCACTTAATGCTTCTATTTTCTTATTTTCTTGATGATGAATGACCAATTCTTTCCCCGCTTCATGTATGAATTTTATAGAAAGAAGATAAAAAGCGAAAGTGATTGAAACTGCCTTCATCTTCTTGATCATTTTTTTATTTTTATTCCGACTCATTTGCACCCTCCAATTTTAATACTTTACTCTCTTTCTTTTCTTCATAATACTTATAATATTCCATAAATCGAATAGTTTTCTCGTTTTCTTCTGTGAGAGTTTCATTCATAGATATAATAAATCCTGTAACAACTTCCCCTCTTCTTTCATCATAAAAAGTATCCTTAAATCCCTCAACAGGACAAACGGTCCATTTATCTTCAATGTTTTTGTAGTATTCTACAGCACTTCCCTCTTCATAGTTTTCAGGAATTTCATAATAGATGATAGACATTCCCTGATATTTTCCTTCTCTTGGCTCAACTAAAGAACTGAGAACGGATATCGAATTATTTTGGATAGAAAATCCTTCAAAATCACAGGAAATCTTATACTCTTGATTATATATCTTTTCATATCCCAAATCATTTTGACTCAAAGCATCTTCTATATTTTCTAAAAGAAAAGGATATGTATAATAATTAAAAAGGCTGCTTGAATAGGTAGTATAAACCTGCTTTCTTGCTTCCTCTTTTGATATGCTGAGAAATTCATCATATGGCATCACTAATTCATAAGTAGCCCAATCATAATGTGTTCTGACATGTTCTTCTAAAAAATTAGAAAGAGACAAATAGCGAATATAATCCTCATAAGTAATTCCATCACGTAAAATGACTCCTTCTAATATTTGAAAATAGGTATCTTCAACACTCCTAGTACGATTAGCAAGACATAAGTAGAAAAAATCAAATTCACTTTCTGATGCAAAATATGACTTTAATTCTTTAAACATTTCCTCTTTTATACAACTTGCATCTAAGAATTCCATTTCCGAAAATGTAGAAAAATCCATTAAGTGAAGCATTAAGAAAAAAGCTTCTTCACTATTCTTATTTTCTCTTGTTAAAGCTTCCTTTATCAACTCTTTAACACGAATACTCTCCATTTGTTCAATAGTACACTTTGTATTATATAAATATTCATTAGAAAACTTCATCTCATAAGAACTCTCCATTGTAATGCCAATGTGTTCAAATACAAATTCATTTCCTATAAGTTCTTGATAAAGTGTATAGTTTGGTTCTCTCATGCAATTACTTTCTCTCATGACTTTTGCAAAGAGTGATCGCTTTATCTCATCATCTTTTCTACACTTTGCTTCAAACAATAGGGAAACAATCTCATTTATACGGGCAATATATTCTTTCTTTATGACTTCATCTTGATACTCTTCACTGGATAATAAATCACTATAGATATCCATTTTCATCACAAGTTCACTCACTAACGCGCGATCACTTATTCCTGTATTTTCAACAATACAATCGATAAACAATTCTATATCTTGTGAAAATAAACTCTGATAAAAAGCTTCATCATTAGCTACGATGGTTCTTAAAGTATTGATAACGGTATAATACTCTTCCCGATAACTATAATAAGATTCAATATTTTCAAAAAATAAACGAGTATTAAAGGCATTATAAATTCCTCGTCCTTCATTAGTATCTCCCTTCATGAGTTCATTCAAATCACCAATGAAAGTTTTTTCATCTGCTGTTTTATCTATCTTTAAGAAGCTCTCTATTTGCTCTTCTTTCATAAAGGATGCAAAATGTTTTAAATAATTAAAAGAGAAGAAATCATCTTCTAGCTGATTTATATCTGTATTGAAATATTGTTGGCAAAATCGATCTTTCTGATCAACATTTTTCTCTTGATTCTTTCCACATCCATTAAATGCCAACATACTAGAAAGCATTATCATAAGTGCTCTTTTTCGTGTTTTTAATTTCACTATAATCACTCCTTGCAAGCAATCATTATTGTATCATAATTACTCTAAAATAAAAATGAAAAAAGAATGCATTTTTAAACATTCTTTTTTTCAAGATTCACATTCATTAATTATTTATCTAGAATTTCATTTTCATAAAGTTTTTTATACGTTTTATTTTTCGATAATAGATCTTTATGAGTGCCAAAATCTGCAACTTTCCCGTCTTCTATTAGCATTATTTTGTCTGAATTAACTATAGTTGATAATCTATGTGCAATAATCAAAATCGTATATTTATCTTTCATATTATTTACTGCCTGTTGTATATACCCTTGCGTTTCATTATCTAATGCTGATGTTGCCTCATCAAAAAGGATTATTTTAGTGTTTTGGACAAACGCTCTCGCTATAGCAAGTCTTTGTCTTTGACCTCCAGACAAAGTAACTCCACCTTCCCCTACAACTGTATCATATTTGTCAGGTAATGCCTCTATAAACTCATTTAAACAGGCCATCTTACAAGCAACAATCATTTCTTCATCAGTTAAGTTTTCTTTTACTAATTTTAAATTATCTTTTATAGACATATTAAAAATATATGGATTTTGTGAAATGATGGTTATATTATTTCTTATAGAATATTCATCTAAATCTTTTATATTTTTACCATCCAATAAAATTTCACCATCTTGAATATCATATAATTTACATAGTAATGAAAATATAGTCGTTTTCCCTGCTCCACTTTTTCCTACAAAGGCAACCGTCTCATTTTCCTTAATTTTAAAGCTTAAGCCTTTAAGAACCTTGTTATTTCCATATGAAAAATGTACATTTTTAAATTCAAAATTCCCTTTAATGGCATCGATATGATCTCGACCGAAACTTTCTTTTTTAAACTCTTCATTATCTAATAATGAAAACACACGATTTGATGACAAGTTAAATCCTTTAATCTCAGTTAATAAATTGCCAATGTGATCGATTAAATTGTTTAACACTCTAGATTTATAATTATATAAGACTAAAGCTGATGCAATTGTGATATGCTCATTGGATAATAAATATATCAAAACCGCAATAAGACCAAACTGAACTACTGCACTTGTTATAGAAACACCACAATCGTAGTTCATTTCAACATTTCTCATATCAAATTGACTCTTCGTTAGATAATCAATATTCTCTTCAATTTCATTAACAAATGACTCTTTTGCATGAAGCATTTTTATATCTCTCACACCACGAACTAGCTCACTAACTAATCCACTTGTTTTCTCTTTTTGTCTTCTATATTTTTTATCCTCTACATTAACTTTTTTAGCTTTATATAAATGAATAAAAGTTAAGAGTAAAGAACCTATAAGATAAAAGAAAAAGACCACTCTATTTACGATAAATACGGCAATAAAAATTCCAATATCTGTAAGTATATTCGTTAAATAACCCATACCCCTTGTAAAGATTTTTGACATTTCATCTGTATCGTTTCCAATTCTTTGTATAAAAGTTCCACTTGTTCTTTTATCTATATCCATTAATTCAATTTTTAATATTTCTCTTGCTGCATCTAATTGGATATTTTTTGTTGTTCCTCTAAAAAATACTTGAGTATTTCTTCTTAAGATCCAATGATTCACCGCACTGATAAACTCAATACCTAAAATAATTGCAGAAGCTCCTAACAATTGAATATATAAATTTTCTGATAAATAGACAAACTGTTTAGCAACAATGATAGGCGATACAATATTTATAACCACAAAAGTAATTGACATTAATGAAAACGCTATTAAATTCTTTTTATATTTTTTTCCATATTTATAAACTCTTTTTAAGTTATGAAGTGTTTCTGTCATAATCATCACCATATAAATTATACACTATTTTTTTTATTTATAATAGCTCAAACAGAAAATGTTTGGATTTAATATTATTATCGTATCAATCTAGGCCAATTTCTTTCTTAATTGTAGGATTTTATTGCCTAAATTCATTTTCCTCCTTTCACAAAAATTGTATACTATTAGCATTTAACATATCTACCAAAGTTTTTTGGAAGTTTGGCAAAGAGTTTAACATTTTATTAAATTGACTATCAACGTTTATTATCAAAATTTAAAAACGACATTATTACTGCTATTGCAAAATTAATGCTCATTATAATATAAGTCATATAAAGCATATCACTTTTATCCCAATTATCACCCCATATTGAATTGAAAATAATATTTAAAACAAATAATATGCAAACAGAAATTAAAAGTATTCTTTGAATAATTTTAAGTATCTTTTTTCTTTTTTCAATTTGTTTAGTTAAAATCATCAAATTTTCTTCTGCACGATTTATATATTTTCCATTTTCTATATTTTCGCCACTTAAAAATTCATTAACATTAGTATCTAATTCATCACATAAATCTTTTAATAAAGAATAATCTGGCATCGTTTTTCCATTTTCCCATCTGCTTATTGTTTTATCAGTAACTCCCATTTTTTCTGCAAGTTGTTCTTGTGTCATATTTTTTTCTTTTCTTCGTTCTGCAATAAATTTGCCAATTTTTTCTTGATTCATTATTATCCCTCTTTTCGAAAAAAATTTTACACTATTTTAATTAAAATATACAGGACAGAAAGTGAGAGTTAGATAAATTGTACTTTTTTGATAACTTTTTATTAGTTCTTTTTTCTTTTCACATATAGATATATTATATGAACGAATCTATTCTTTGCACATTTGAAGTTTTTCTTCTAAAGTTTTTCCATAAAAAAAGACTCCTTCCAAGTTAAAGAATACATTTTATTATATCTAACTTCTCGAAGCCATTTCAATTCAATTTGGTGCAAAGAAGGAGACTTGAACTCCCACGATAAAGTATCACTACCCCCTCAAAGTAGCGCGTCTACCTATTCCGCCATCTTTGCATTTAGTTCAAATGAACTAAATTTATTATAAACCTTTTTCTTTAAATTTAAAATACTTTTTAAAAAAAATTGAAAGAAACTAATCATTTAAAAATCTTATTTCAATAATCAAGTAATGATTCTCATATTTAGCTTTTATTTCTCCATTACATAATTCCACTAACTGTTTGGCAATAGACAATCCTATACCATTCGATTTTTTTGCATTTTTTACAGTATAATATCTATCAAACAGTTTTCCTAAACTTACTTGATCTAACTTATCCGTTTTATTTTTGAATTCTACTGTTCCATTACTATACATATGAACATGAAAATCATATTCACTATATTTAATTGCATTCGATAGAATATTTTCAAATATTCTTTTAAGCATAGTTTCATTTAATAATCTGACAATCTTTTTATCACATATTTCTATTTTTGGAGTAATGTAATGTTCTTTAAATAGACTATAAAAGCTGACAATAGATTCCTCTAAAACATGATTTATACAAATATATTCTTTTTTTATTTCATTTTGTATATCGATACTCTTTGAGAAATCAAAAAGTTGTTCTGTGAGTTCTGTTAAATCTTTCACTTTACGATCAATAATTTTTAAATAATTTATTTGTTTATCTGTAAAATTATGACTGTCTATCAAATCAAGATAGCCTCTTATAGCTGTAAGAGGCGTCCTCAAATCGTGGGAGATATTTGTAATTGAAGATTTAAGTTCCCCACTTCCATTTTTATATTCTAGTTCTAATTGTCGCAATTCCTTTAGACTTTTATTTAAAGTAGTAGCTAATTTCTTTAGATCATTGTCATTTGTACTAATCGTAATTAAATTATTTGTATCTGATTTTAAAATATTTGTTAAAGTTTGACAGATATTCTTGATTTCATTTTTCATGATCAAAATTTTAATCATTAAAAATATTGAAATACATAACACTATTAAAAATAAATAAAACAGACAAAGATGGAAACTTATTAGTAGGAGCAAGTTTTAGAATAATAGATGAAACAAATGGACGTACACAATTATCAATAACAGATAATGGAGATGGAACATTTCAAACACCAAGTATGCTAATAAATACAGAAGGACAAACATTTATATTTGAAATAGAAGAAACAAGAATTCCATCAGGATATGCAGGACTAGATGCACCATTTAAAATAAAAGTAACAACAAAATTAAATGCAACTGGAACAAAATATATAATGGATGATGTAAAAAT